>JAJDOF010000039.1 GCA_022340305.1 Gammaproteobacteria bacterium | reverse complement strand
AAAACGCCATGATTGGCATTTTGCGGGAGATCAAATGAAACTCGTACGGACATTATCGATCGGTTTGCTGCTGGCGTTTTCCAGCCATTCGGCCATGGCCCAGGAAGAAGCTTTGTTCATGACACCCTCATTGACACCGGAAACCGCGCTTGCGGCGGCCTCTGCGGCTCTGGCAAACTGCCGTGCAGCGGGCTACCAGGTCGCCGTCGCCGTGGTCGATCGCATGGGCGTGGTGCAGGTGGTTATCCGCGATCGCTTTGCCGGCGCCCACACGCCGGAAACCGCACGTCGCAAGGCCTGGACCGCGGCCAGTTTCCGCACCAACACCAGTGACATGCTCGAATTGACTGCCGCCGGCGAGGCGCAGGCCGGCATCCGCCACCTCGACAATGTCGCGATCATCGGCGGCGGCGTAATTATCGAGGCCGCCGGAGCGCTGGTCGGCGCCATCGGCGTATCCGGCGCACCTGGCGGCGATCTCGACGAGGTCTGCTCCCTTGCCGGCATCGAGGCCATCGAGGAAGACATCGGTTTCTGAGTCAACCACTATGTCGCTCGACCTGGCATGAAGTCGGAGTGCCAGGTCACTTCAAATTCTCGTGGAGCCCAGGGCAGGCCGCATGACTCATAGCAACGAGTCTTCAGTTCTCGCTGATTCTCGGCGGCCCTGCTGTCATGGCTTCGATCTGCTACGGGCGACTACTTTACCCGGATCGAGGTAATTCACGAGGCGCCCCGGTTACCGTCGTCGATTTCATTGCGCACCGGGCACTACCCCGATACAAGATTGTTACCCAGCATGCCGATGCTGAAACCGATCACCGCACCCAGGGGAGGGGCCCAGTGTCGCCTCATGTGTGCCTGGGGCGCGATGTCCTGGAAAACCAGATAAAGTATCCCGCCCGAGGCGAACAGCATGGTTGCACCCAGGAGCACGACATTCTGGCTGAGATAAAGCCAGCCCAGAATCGCCATGATCGGGCCGATCGGGACCAGCAGCAGCATGAGTCCCAGGATGCGCCGCGCGCTGGATCCGGGCACGGCGCGCAGTTCGCGGAAGGCGTTGAAACCCTCGGGCAGATTTTGCAAACCGATGAACATCGCCAGCAGTGGCGCCGAATGTGCGCCGATCGCAAAGGCACCGCCCAGGGCCAGGGACTCCGGTACGAAGTCCAACAGCATCGCAACGAACTGTGGTTTTTCCTGGTGCCGGGATCCAAGCGCCCGTTCGAGGACGAAAAAGCAGATACCACCGCCGAGTAAAACGATGACACTAACGCCGGCGTGTTTGACATATTTCATGCCTTCAGGAACCAGCACCAGCGCAACAGCGGCGATCAATATACCGCCACCCAGCGCGATAACGAAGTGACGGAACTCGTTTTCCAGCCACCTGGGCCTGATTCTTTCCGCGTAGGCAAATGCGCCCCCGAGCGGGATGCAGGCGCCGGCGCATACCGTGTAAACAATAATGGCGGTGAGTGAATCCATGATTAAGTGAGTTGGACCAGGCGACCGGTACGGATGCGCCCGCCACGTGTTTTAGACATTTTATTCATTGTTTCTCAACGGTTTTATCGAGTGCTTTTCTGTAATCTTCGTAGGGCACAGCTGGGTCCATTATGCATACTTCGTATTGGGGGCCGCGACCGGATTTCGCATGGCAGACGCCGATTCTTCTGGATGGCCGCGTAAATCTGCCGGTCGCTGCATTCCGGTATCGAGAACAAACAGACCGTCGATGTTACTACGATCCAGTGCCCCATGAAATTTCAGCTCGTGCTTTCCAGGTGGCAGTTTGTCGGGCAGTGTAAAAAGCAGTTATCGACGAGAGGGTTTTATCGGGATTATTTGAATGATATCGACATTCAATCGACAGGGAGCCACATTCGATATTTCTTTGATTCTTTTAAGAACCACTTCCTATAAGAGCTATTTTTTGTTGAATTTGACACGGTATCATCCAATTTGACCGTGCAGTACTTCCCGTTCATGGTACTTTTTGTCGTGGAAGGTCCATAAATTGTTCCGCTGTGTTTATTTCATTTTGAAGCAATCGTCATTTTCCTGTGCCTGGGATATAGCCTAGCCCCTCGTAAAATTTAACATGCCTGTTGATCTTACCAGCTGTCCTTTTCCCGAAGACCAAAAGCTGATCAATTTTCTGCTTTTGCCTGGCGGAATCATCAGCACTTATTGGGCTTTAGCTTAGCGCGAATACCACTACCCATAAGCGCAACATTTGAATTATTCCGCGGGCGTGGCGGCCTGGTCTGATAAGTGCGGGAAACGAGAGCGTCGGTGCCGTTACATCAGTCAACCGGCAGTATCGGAACGGTGCTTATCGTTGACCTCGAGTGGCAACCGGACACTATGATCTGTAGCGGGATTCCCGGACAGTTGATTGATTGCCCTGGAAAAAGCAATTTCTAATTCGCTTCATCCAGGATGGCGTTCACCTGGCTGCGAACATTGCTGACGATCTCCTCCAGTTCGTGCTCGAGTGTGGCATTCATCGGCATCATCGGCGGGCGCACGATACCGGCGGATATACCCTGCAGCTGGCTCGCGTATTTAATCGACTGAATAAATTTTCCGCCTTGCTCCAACGCATGCATCAAGGGCGAGAAGGCCGCCATGATGCGTTTGCCGCGCGCAAAATCACCCTGGTTGGCTACCAGGTCGAGAAACCTGACGCATTCGGCGGGAAAAATATTACCACTGGCACAGACCCAGGATTTGGCACCCCAGACAAAAAACTCCAGTACCTGGTCTTCGGCGCCGGCGACCAGTTCGATCTGCGGGTAGTGGTTCACCAGCAAGTGGATGCGATTGACATCGCCACTCGATTCCTTGATGCCGGCCACATTGGGATTATCGGCTACCAGGTCGAGAAACTCCTCGCCCATTTCGACACCAGTCCTGCCCGGGTAGTTATACAACATGATTGCAAGGCCGGTAGCCCGTTCAATCTTGAGTACGTGGGCCGCGAGTTCGGCTTCTGAAGGCAATGAATAGGGCGGTGCAGCAACCAGTAGTGACTGGGCGCCAGCTGCCTGAGCCGCTTGCGCGATCTCCAGGCAATCGTCGACACGCATATCGTTGACGCCGGCCATGAACTCGACTCGACCATCGATTTTCTGTGCCGCAAATTTGAATTGCTGAATTCTTTCCTGCTTCGACATGGCATAAAACTCACCCGTCGAGCCGCCGACGATGATGCCCGCGACCCCACTTTCAATCTGGAACTCGATGACCCGGGCGTATGCCTCCCAATCGATCGAAGCGTCATCGTTGAAAGGCGTGATTATCGGTGTATAAATGCCGTGGAATCTCATCTGGGTAGTCTCCTGGGTCGATCAGTGTGCTGATTTGAATACTGTCTGGAACTTGCCGACATTATGTAGACAGTGAATTCTATCGACATTTTGTATTGAATTCAACTGCAGAAAATGGAATCATCGGCAGTCGCATGATACCGGTACTGGTAATGGCTACGGCGCTTGAAAATAGCAACCAGGTGAAAAACGCCAAGGGTTTTGGGGCTGTCAAGATCTACGAAACCTTGCGTGGAGAGATTCTTTCGCTGGTTCTGGAACCCAGCCAGCTGATCGATGAAGTCAGTCTCGCGGCCCGCTTCAAGGTATCGCGTTCACCCGTTCGTGAAGCGCTGGTGCGCCTGGTCGCCGAGTCCCTGCTGCAGACACTGCCAAATAAAGGCACGATCGTGGCGCCGCTGCGCATCGAGGAATTTCCACAATATGTCGATGCACTCGACCTGTTGCAACGCGCGGTGACCCGGCTCGCGGCCAAAAACAGGGATAGCAACGACATCGAAAAGATTTACCAGGCGCAGGCGGGTTATGCCAGGTGTGTAGAGGCGGGCGATGTGCATGGCATGATCCTCGGCAACCGGGATTTTCATGCCGCCATTGCCCATGCCGGCAAGAATCGTTACCTGGAGCAAAGCTATTGCCAGGTGCTCGATGACGGCTTGCGTTCGCTACGACTGTATTTCAAGTCGTTTGGTGATGCCGCGCCGCCGAAGCTTACCGAGGGACACCTGCAGATTATCCACGCCATCGAAAAGCAGGACGAAGCACTGGCCGAATCGCTCGCGCACGAACATACCCGGGAAATGCAGCAGCGCTTTTTAACCTATCTGGGCAGCAGGCACATCGCTGAAATCAGTGTCGCAATTTGATTTCGCCGGGTCTGGCGATGCCCGTACCAGTGTTAAAAATCGTCCGCTCAAATGGCGAAATTTATAAACTATGTTATTTGTCGACAATATGTGTTCAAATTATCCGCTAGCATTCGAGCGACCTCTCGAGGCGGTTGCCGGTGTTGTCATTCAATCACAGGAGATAACCAAATGAGACTAATTTCAAAAACGCTAACCACCTCAATTACGGCTGCGGCGTTACTGCTGAGTGTCGGCAGCGCATCTGCGGACAAACTGGACGACGTCATCGACGAGGGTGTTTTACGCTGTGGCGTAGTGCTCGACTTCCCGCCCATCGGCTATCGCGACTCCAACAATGAGCCGGCGGGTTTTGACGTCGACTATTGCAAAGACCTCGCCAAAGCGCTGGACGTCAAGTTTGAAATCCTGCCGCTGACCTGGGCCGAACGCCTGCCGGTCATCGTCACCAACCGTGCCGATGTTGTGTTTGGCGCTACCTCTGATTCACTGGAGCGTGCCAAGACCGTGGGATTCACCATCCCCTACGCGATTTACTATGCCCAGGCAGTCGTCGGTGCGAAGAGTGGCATCAAAACGGTTGAAGATATGCGCAACAAGAAAGTAGCGGCAGCGATCGGCACCGTGCCGGAGCAGGAATGGCTCAAGCTGGCCAAAAAATGGGGTGTCGAGGGTAACTACCAGGGCTATCAATCGGAAAATGAAGTGTTTCTGGCGGTCGCGCAGGGTAAAGCAGACGCGGGAATCACCACCAATACCACTGTCCTGCCAATTACCCAGCAATATGACACGGTCATCGCCGGGCCACGGATGCCCTGGGGCACCGATTACACCTCGGTTGTCGGCAAGCGTACCGACGTAACCTGGTTGAACTACCTGAACCTGTTCATCACCCACCAGGTGCGTTCGGGTCGGTATGCCGAACTCTGGGGCAAATACGTCGGCGGTGAAGCACCCGCTCTCGTCATTCCCGGCGTGCTTTACTAGGACGACAGCAGACCTGGTCGACCGCAAGAGTCGACCAGGCCTGCACTGGTTCGTACCCACATGGACTACAATTTTCATTGGAGACCCGTGTTCAAGGCGCTGCCGGACCTGCTACAGGCCGCATTGCTGACCCTTGAAGTTGCCGCAATTTCAATGATCCTGGGCGTTCTGATCGGCCTCGGGCTATCACTGATCCGTATCCACATGAAGGGCCCCGTGATGTGGCTTGCCAGCATCTGGGTCGAGTTGGCACGCAACACGCCGGCACTTCTGCAGTTGTTTTTCTTCGGTTTCGGCCTCGGTGCCTTCGGTATTCATTTCAGTCCCTACCTGATCGTGTTGATGGGTTTGACCTTCAACAACGCCGGATACCTGGCCGAGAATTTTCGCGGTGGTTTCGGTGCAGTACCCGATACCCAGATTCGTGCCGCGCGCAGTCTCGGCATGACCGCTTTCCAGACCTATACGCGAATTGTGATTCCACAGGTATTGCGTATCGTTTATTACCCGATGACCAACCAGATGGTGTGGGCGGTGTTGATGTCCTCACTGGGTATGCTGGTCGGTTTTCGCGAGCTCTCGGGTGAAACTCAATTCTTCGCCTCACGCACCTTCCGCATATTCGAGTATTTCGCGGTTACCGCGGTGATTTACTACATCATCGTCAAGATTATCCTGGGCGCATCACGCCTGCTTGCCATGCGACTTTTCAGGTATTAGGCAGTTCAGCGCGTGCAACCGACAGAAACATTTTTCTCAGGCTTTGCCCCTCACGACCTCTGGTTTCTGGGCGAGGCTGCTCTGCGCACCTTGTGGCTCTCGCTACTGGCGATCAGCATCGGTTCCATGATCGGAGTCGTGTTTGGCTGGTTGCTGAGCGTTTCAAGGATTGGGGGCGGGTTTGTGCTGTCACCGCTGCTCGACATCTTCCGTTCGGTGCCACTGATTATCCAACTGGTGCTGTTCTACAACTTCGCCCCGATCATCGGTTTACGACTCGACGCATTCGATGCCGGCCTGATCGTGCTCATTGTCTACACCTCGGCGAACGTCGCCTATGTCGCCCGTGGCGGTATTGAAGCCGTTAGCCAACCGATGCGCCGTGCCGCGCGTAGCCTGGGAATGACCTATTGGCAGGACATGCGTTACGTCGTCTGGCCGATCGGCCTGCGTGCCGTGTTTCCGGCCTGGGTAGGCGTTGCCCTCGGGGTGATGAAGGACAGCGCCCTGGTCTCTGTGCTGGGTTATGTAGAACTGCTCAAGGCCTCGCAGATTCTCATTACGCGCACCCAGGAAACCATTTTGATTCTGGCAATTGCCGGAGCGTTTTATTTTGCACTTTCCTATCCTATCTCACTGTACGCGGCACATCTCGAAGACAGGTGGAACCAATGATTGAAATACGTGATCTGCACAAAAGCTTTGGCGATCTGCTGGTTTTAAAAGGGATCGATCTCGACGTTGAAAATGGCGAGGTGCTGAGTGTTATCGGTGCTTCGGGTTCGGGAAAATCGACCTTGCTGTATTGCATTAACGGGCTGGAGAAAATTCAACAGGGTAAGATCCTGGTAGACGGTATCGACGTTCATGGCAAAGACACTAATTTAAACGAAGTGCGCCAGAACCTGGGCATGGTATTTCAGCAATGGAACAGCTTTCCTCATCTTACGGTGCTCGAAAACGTGGCGCTGTCACCGAGGATAGTGCGCAAGTTCTCCAGGGAACAGGCATTGGAAATCGCTGAAAAACAACTGCGACATGTCGGCCTCGGTGACAAGCTGTCAAACTACCCATCGGCATTATCGGGTGGGCAACAGCAACGCCTGGCGATCGCCCGGGCACTGGCGATGGAACCGAATTACATGCTGTTTGACGAAGCCACTTCGGCACTGGACCCGGAACTGGTTGGCGAAGTGCTCGACACCATGCAGTTACTGGCGGAGGAGGGTATGACGATGATCTGCGTCACCCACGAAATGAGTTTTGCCCGGGGAGTCTCGGATCGGGTCGCCTTTTTCCATCAAGGTGTCATCGACGAGATCAGGCCGCCCGAAGAACTCTTCGAGTCGCCGGAATCCGTGCACCTGCAAAAATTTCTTTCCAAGGTTAAATAGAAGACGAATAGCGCCATGAAAATTACCGCAATCAAAGCATGGCAGGTCGACCTGCCGCTCAAAGAGGGCCGCTATAGCTGGTCGAACGGCAATTTTGTCGACGTGTTTGACAGCACCGTGGTCGCCATCGAAACCGATGAGGGTTTGACCGGTTACGCCGAATGTTGCCCACTGGGATCGGCTTACCTGCCATCGTTTGCGCTGGGCGTGAGAGCCGGCCTCGCCGAGCTGGCGCCGCATTTGATCGGCCAGGACCCGCTGAATATCGGCGCGATCAATCGCACCATGGATGCAGGCCTGCGTGGTCATCCTTACGCCAAGGCGCCCATCGATATCGCCTGCTGGGACCTGCTCGGCAAGGCAACCGGGCAACCGGTTTACACCTTGCTCGGCGGCGCTGCACAGGATGACGTGGCTCTTTACCGCGCGATCAGCCAGGAAAGTCCCGAGCGCATGGCGGCCAAAATCGAAGGGTATGCCGCCGAGGGTTATACCAAGTTCCAGCTCAAGGTGGGTGGCGATGCCAATGACGATATCGAGCGCATTCACGCAACGCGTTCGGTGCTGAAGGCGAGCGATATCCTGGTCGCCGATGCCAACACCGGCTGGACCCGCCACGAAGCGGCGCGGGTAGTCAACGCGGTTGCCGACCTCGATGTCTATATCGAACAACCCTGCATGACTTACGAGGAAAGCGTATCGATCCGCCGGCGCACAACCCTGCCGTTCATACTCGACGAAGTCATCGATGGCACGGACACGCTGGTGCGTGGCATCGCCGAAGACGCGATGGACGTGATCAACCTCAAGATATCCAAGGTCGGCGGGCTGAGCCGGGCGAAGTTGATGCGTGATCTGTGCGTCAGCGCCGGCATTCCAATGACCATCGAGGACACCTGGGGTGGCGATATCGTGACCGCCGCGATCGCCCACCTGGCGCGCTCGACGCCTGCAGATTTCTGCTTTTCCGCCACTGATTTCAACAGTTACGGAACCGTGACGATTGCGCAGGGCGCGCCGCAGCGGGTCAACGGCCGAATGACCGCCCCTGACAGCCCGGGACTCGGTATTACACCGGATTTCGAAATCCTCGGCGATGCTGTGCTGGTGGTCGCTTAACTCGCCTGTCTCACCGCTTGCCGGTTCGGCAACGGCTCCATGCATCGCCTGAATCAGATGTTCCTGCGCAAGCGGGCACTTGCTGCGCGGTGAATCACTCGGGCAAACCGGACGCGCGTAGAGCGTTGCAGAGTCGCTCGGTATCGTCACGGTTTGCGAACAGTGTCGGCATCTTGAATTTTGACACCGTGAAATCCGGAAAGAAACTAAGCAACTCCTGCGCCGAAGCGCGGGCTTGCATCATTTGATCGTCCGCGCTGTAGGCCGCGGTGCGAAACGCCAGGGCAGGCGGACCGATGGGTCCGCCTCGATCGGTGTTCTGCCGAAAGGTATCAATCGCTTCCTGATAACGTCCACCACAGAAGCAAACCATCCCAAGTATATTCAGATACGGCCCTCGCACGTATTGTGGATCGAGACGAAGCGCCGTGGTTACGGCCTCATAGGCAGCATCGATATGGTCGGCAAACATACATGAAATGGCTGAAAACACCTGTACGTCGGCGTTACCCGGTTGCAGGTCTATTGCACAGCGCGTGTATTCGACTCCCAGTTGATGTTGTCCAGCGGCGAGATGCGCAAGCCCGAGTGCCGAGTAGGCAAATGCAAAATGAGCATCTATGGACACCGCCAGCCTGGCCAGTTCCAGTGCCCGGTCTGCGTCCTGGCGAGTATTTTCAGCCAGTCCAAAAATGACCATATAGCTATGCGTCAGAGACAGGCCGGCATGACCGCCTGCAAAGCCCGGGTCGATGTCGCAGATACGGCGATAGGCACTGCCCGCGGTCAACAGGTTTTCTCGAGTCGGTGGATATAGCGAAGAACGGGTTCGCAGATAGATGTCGTAGGCTTCGATATTGTGGGTTGGCGGGCGGTTGATACTCGCTTCTTCGCCCGGCCTCAAAACCACCTTAAGGGCCTCGGCGACGTTGTGTGCCACTTCATCCTGGATTGCAAAAATGTCTTCCAGTTCACGATCGTAGCGCTCGGCCCACAGGCAGCTATCGTTGCGGCTATCGATGAGCTGTGATGATACTCGCAGCCGGTTACCCGCCTTGCGCACGCTGCCTTCAAGCACATAGCGCACGCCAAGATCCTTGCCCACTTGCCTGAGGTTAATTTTCTGGTCCTTATAGACAAATACAGAATGACGGGCGATCACGAACAGGCCGGAAATCTTCGACAGTTCGGTAATGATGTCTTCGGTAACGCCATCGGAAAAATACTCCTGCTCCGGATCGGCACCGATATTGTCAAACGGCAACACTGCAATCGAGGGTTTGTCGGGCAGAGGCAGCTTTTCGTCAACAATCGCCTCCGCCACCATCTTGTGCAGCGGACCCTCCGCTGCCCAGCGCCACACCTGTACCGGCGTAGTAACATGCTTGAGCCGGTGTTCTCCGAAGTCTTCGAAAAGATGATCCACACGGTTGCGTACCTGTTCAAAAACGCCGCCGGATATACTGATACCACCTGGATCTGCAAGCGCCTCGATGCGGGCCGCGATATTGACGCCTTCACCATGGATATCCTCACCATCATCGATCACGTCTCCGAGGTTTACACCGATGCGAAAATCCAGTGCGCTGGATGCCAGGCCCCGCTGCAAATCGACAGCACAGTTGACGGCGTCCAGTACGGTCGAAAATTCCACCAGAAAACCATCACCGGTCAACTTGACGATTTTGCCGCGACAGGCGCCGACCGTAGGATTGATCACCGCACGTCGGGCATCCTGCCAGGCGGCCACGGTACCCTCCGTATCGCGTTCCATGCGCAGGGTATATTCGACCACATCAGCGGCCAGAATAGCGGAAAGCCTGCGCTGGTTCTGTTTTTCGGACATCTATACCTCGCTTTTTTCCCAAGCTGTCTCCGAGGGGGCATGTTTCAGCAACTATCGTTGCCCTGACCGCCCTCGCGTCGACGGCTTCAAGCATAAGGTTGTCATTTGCTTAAATCCATGTTTTTTGCGGGCGCCATCGCAACGCGTACTTTAATTACGCCGGATTCTTTCCTATACTGGCGCGCGCTGCCATTGGCAGCAAAATTCTCGGGGCGGGGTGCAATTCCCCACCGGCGGTAAGTGCCCAGTCCCGGCAGGGAATGCACAAGCCCGCGAGCGCCTTTGGGCATGGTTCAAAGGGTCAGCAGATTCGGTGAAAAACCGAAGCCGACGGTCACAGTCCGGACGATAGAGAATGGGAAGGTCGTGCAGCTTCCTGCGCGTGGCGCATTCCCGTCGCCCTGATCCAGCATCCAGCTAAAAGGTATCGATATGGATCAGTTCAACAGTAACAACCCGCAGCACAATGCCTTCGCCTCGCTGCCCACGGGACGCAAGGTCGCTTTCATTCAGGCCGGCTGGCATCGGCAAATCGTATCCCAGGCTTATCGCTCCTTTGTCGAGGAGTGTGAAGTCGCGGGCCTCGCCGGGTCTGACATTGAATTATTCGAGGTACCCGGTAGCCTGGAAATTCCGCTGCAGGCCAAGTTGCTGGCAAAAACCGGTATCTACCCGGTAATCGTTGCTGCTGGTTTCATTGTGGACGGAGGCATTTACCGGCACGATTTCGTTGCCGCTACGGTACTCGATGCGATGATGCAGGTTCAGCTGCAAACCGAGGTACCTATATTGTCGATCGTACTCACGCCACACCAGTTTCAGGAAACCGAGGCCCAGCAGACCTTCTTCCATGAACACTTCAAGATCAAGGGGCGCGAAGCGGCGCGCGCCTGCCTGCAGACCCTGTCAAACCTGGAAAAGCTGATCCACGCGGCCTGATCCAGGGTGGCGAACTTGCTTCAGCGTGAGTTCGTAAAGAAGCTCAGGCGTACGTTTTCAGCCGTGAAAATCGAGGCTGTCAGCCGGCGCCGTGGTCCGTTGCTGCAGGCTGTAATCGCGAGTCACGCTGGCAACCCGCAACCGGTAATCACGAAACAGGTGGTCACGGCCGGCTCGCTGCGCGCTACGGTGCTGATCGAGATTGCGCCAGGCGCTGATGGCTGCCTCGTCGCGCCAGAAGGATAGTGAAAGCAACTTACCTGGTTGACTCAGACTTTCGAAGCGTTCGATCGATATGAATCCATCGATCGCGCTCAGTTCCGGTCCGAGTGCCGCGGCAATATCCAGGTATTGTTGTTTGCTCTCGGCAATGGGCTCCAGTTCAAAAATTACAGCTAGCATGGGTATGTATCAGGGTTTCAGGGTCGAGAGCCGAGTATAACCAATCGATCAAGCATCGAAAGCGTTAGTGGCGGCGAACGTCAGCTGCGAAAACAATGACAATGCTCCGCGCTCGGTTCTACGCCATGCCCGGGTCGTTGTCGCCTTCACCACGGTAGTGTTCCGGCCATTGCAATTTGACCACGGGGCTGGTGTCGGCATAGCTGTGGCAAGTATTCAAAAATGCCGGTGGGCGGTTACCGCCAGCGCTCTCGCTGCGCCGAATGCGCTCGCTGGCGATGGTTTGAATCGCCGTAGTTGCAACCGGCCCGAGTAATTCGGTGAGGTGGGTGCAACCGCTATTCGCTCCCATTGCACGCCTGGATTTATCGGTCCAGCCGGGCGCGATGCGCAGGCCGATCAAATTGCGTGCCATTGCCATCGCCGATTTGCAGTAGTTATAGGGTGACGCGTCGATGACCGCATCGACATCGACCACTTCGAGGTCGAGGGTTACGGTGAGACGGATCGACATGTCGTGCAGGGCCTCGTCAGCCTCGATCCATCCGCCCCGGTCGCGGTTGCGGAATCGATAAGGCTTGGTGTCGACGATACGCCCTTCGATGTCCCATAAATCATCATCACGGCGATAACCGTAGCAAGTGACGACACGGGTATGCGCAAGCTTGCGCGAGACGGGATTGCTTAATGGCACGATGCTGCTCCGGGTTACGAGGTGCAAACTGGACTAATCGATAAATCTTACCGACTATTGTTACTGATTAAACTGGCGCGTGACATTATCATGTGCCATCGCCCTGGAACACCCGCCAATGAATAAATTTCCACAATTCGCCCGCTTCGGCGACCGCTCCAAAGGGATACTGATGTCGCTGGTGGGTGTCGTTGTCCTGAGCCCTGACAGCCTGCTGATCCGCCTGGCCGGGCTCGACGATTACACGTTGATTTTTTACCGCGGCCTGTTGCCGGCCTGTGCTATCAGCCTGATACTCTGGTTGCACTATCGCGCGGAATTCTTCCCGGCGCTGTTGCGCATCGGCTGGGCGGGCATGGTAAACGCCGTGCTGTTCGCGCTGGTCAACATCAGCTTTATCGGCGCCATTCAACGCACTTCGGTCGCCAACACCCTGCTATTGCTTTCATCGGCCCCCATTTTTGCCGCGCTGCTGTCGCTCGTGGTGCTGCGCGAAAACCAGCGTCCCAGCACCTGGTTGATCATCGCCTTGTCTCTGTTCAGTATTTTCATTATCGGCTGGGGTAGCTACGGCAGCAATGGCTTGACCGGGGATCTGCTGGCACTGGCCTGTGCCCTGGTAACCGCCTCCAGTGCAGTGTTGGTGCGCTATCACAAGGCCACCGACCTGGTGCCCTCGATCATCCTCGGCAGCCTGATAACGGCCGCCTACGCGCTCAGCCAGACACCGGAGCTCACGGTTTCAGCGCAACAACTGGTATACGTCGCGATCATCGGCCTGGTGCTGGTGCCGTTTGCCTTCATCATGTTGACGATTGCGCCACGCTTCGCCAATTCCGCCGAGGTGCAACTGGTTTACCTGCTGGAGAGTATTCTCGGACCCCTGTGGGTGTGGCTGGTGATCCATGAAACACCCTCACTGAACACCATCATCGGCGGCAGCATATTACTCACCTCGGTGGCGTGGTTTGCGCACAGCAGCCTGCGCGAAGAACGCAGCCTGCAGTGACCCGCTACTTTTTTCGACAGGCAATCAGGTTGATCATTTCAAAGGCAATCGTCGCAGCGGCGAGCGAGGTGATCTCGGCGTGATCGTAAGCCGGCGCGACTTCGACGACATCGGCCGCCACCAGGTTCAGGCCCTGTAATCCCCGCAGAATACCGACCAGCTCGCGGCTGGTGATACCGGCGATCTCGGGCGTGCCGGTACCGGGGGCATGCGCGGGGTCGAGCACATCGATATCGATGGATAGATACAATGGATGGTCGCCGACTCGATCACGAATCCGCTTTACCACGTGTTCGACGCCATGCGCCTGTAACTCATCGCAATGCACCACCTTGAAACCAAGCTCCGCATCCTTCGCCATATCGTCGCGGCTGTAAAGCGGCCCACGGATACCGACGTGCATGGACGCATCGTCATTAAACAGCTTTTCCTCGGCGGCGCGCCGAAACGGCGTGCCGTGCGTATAGGGCGCACCAAAATAGGTATCCCAGGTATCGAGGTGCGCATCGAAATGCACCAGGGCAACCTGGCCGACGACCTTGTTGATCGAACGTAGCAAGGGAACAGCGATGGTATGGTCACCTCCCAGGCTCAGAATCGCCCCGGCATGCTGGTAAAGTTCGTCAGCGGCCGCCTCGATCTGCGCTATGGCTTCCTCGATGTTATAGGGGTTGCAGGCAACGTCCCCGGCATCGGCAACCTGGATGGTTTTGAAGGGCTCGGTGTCGTATTGTGGATGGAAATTGGTGCGCAAGTGGCGCGACGCCTGGCGAATGGCCTGCGGCCCGAAGCGCGCACCCGGGCGGTAGCTGGTGCCGGAATCGAAAGGTATACCGAGGATGGCGACATCGCAGTAGGGCACGTCGCGTAGTTCGGGCAGGCGACAAAAAGTTGCAGGTCCGGCATACCTCGGTACCACGGTACCACTCACCGGCTCGATCGGGGGCGTCTTTGCCATCTGGGTTCCTCGCAACTTGACGAGTTGTTATATCACCGATATCTGGCACAATCAAACGGCTTAACTCAGACAGGTAATCCAGTGACAATCAAGGCAGTTTTGAAAATGGGCGATCCGCGATTGCTGCAACGTTCGCTGGAAGTCGAACCGATCGATGTGCAACGGCTGGCGCCGCTACTCGAGGATATGTGGGATACCATGGCGGCGGAGAAGGGGGCCGGGCTCGCGGCACCGCAAATCGGTGTGATGCAGCGTATCGTTATTTTCGGTTGCGCAACTAATCCGCGCTATCCCGAGGCCCCCGACATTCCCGAAACCGTGTTGATCAATCCCGTCATCGAAGTGCTCGATGAAACGCTTGAGGACGGTTGGGAGGGCTGTTTGAGTGTGCCGGGCATGCGCGGCCTGGTACCGCGCTACCAGCGTATCCGTTACCGTGGTTTCGACCAGTTTGGCAAGCCGATCGATCGCGATGTATGCGGATTTCACGCGCGCGTGGTCCAGCATGAGTGCGATCATCTCGATGGTGTGCTCTACCCGCAGCGTATTCGTGATATGCGACAGTTCGGATTTATCGACACGCTGACTGAAAATGACATTCTGAGCCGACAACCCTGCGACGATGACGGCTGACACGGTCGCGTATCAACCGAGTTTCGCGTTATTTTCCAATGGCGCCAGTTTTGCCTGCGAAGTGCTGCTGGCACTGCAGTGCCGGGGCTTTTACCCCGAACTGCTGGTGTTACCGGAGTACCCACCTGCGGCAACGCCTGCATCCTCGACCCTGCTGCAACCCGCGAATAAATCCCAGCGTCGGCTGTTGCAGCTCGCCGGCAATATCGAAATCGCATATGCCCCGCCGGCGCAGCAAGAGCCGTGCGCACAGCTACTGCAACAGCGCGCTATCGAATTCATGCTGGTCGCCTGCTGGCCCTACCTGATCGACCAGCGGGTGACTAACAGCGTGATAAAAGGGGCGCTCAACCTGCATCCATCGTTATTGCCCCGTTACCGTGGAGCCGACCCGATTGGTGACCAACTCAAAGATGGTGCGCGACAGCATGGTGTGAGCCTGCATCTGCTCAATGCGTATTTCGACCAGGGAGATATTGTCGCCCAGGCTGAACTCCGGGAGCCGCTGCCCCCGCCTGAGCGGCCCCGTGTCGAACGCGAATGCGCAAGGCTTGGCAGCGCGCTGTTTATCGATGCGTTAAACGGTTACGATGCGGGCTGGCAGGTGACACCACAGCCGCAGCGCGGAAGTGTCGCGGGGCAGGGCTGACGCGTTTGTTGGGGCACAGGGTGGCAGCTGATATTGCACAATATTCGAAGTACTATAATTCCTCAAATTCAATAGGATATGACAACTATCTATAAATCACCTTATTTCATTATCAGGCTGGCTGCGGTCAGCTTGAAGAGCCATCCCTGTCATCCTGGTGGTAATCGATGAGCGCCCAATCCATCGATGCAGGGCTGGCCTTTGATGCGGCCCACATCTGGCACCCCTACAGCGCCATGCACAGTGACCTGCCGGTTTACCAGGTCGCTTCGGCCAGCGGTGTAAGACTGCGCCTCGCGGATGGTCGCGAACTGATCGATGGCATGTCGTCCTGGTGGTGTACGCTGCACGGTTACAATCATCCACGCCTGAACCAGGCCATAAGCGACCAGCTCGAAAGCATGGCCCATGTGATGTTTGGCGGCCTGACCCACGAACCCGCGATACGCCTGGTGGAAAAGCTGGTTGCACTGACCCCCCCGGGACTGGAGTCGGTATTCCTTGCGGATTCGGGCTCGGTTGCGGTCGAAGTCGCGATGAAGATGGCGATTCAATACTGGAATGCCCGGGGCAAACCCGACAAGCAACGCTTCGCCTCGCTGCGCAACGGCTATCATGGTGACACCCTGGGCGCGATGTCGGTCTGCGACCCGGTCACCGGCATGCACAGCCTGTTCAACGCGGTACTGGCACCACAATTTTTCGTGGACGCGCCCCGCGCTGGCTTCGCCAGCAATTGCAGTGACGAGGATATCCAGCCCCTGCAAACCCTGCTGCAACATAACCACGAACAGATCGCGGCACTGATTCTCGAACCGATCGTGCAGGGTGCCGGCGGCATGCGGTTTTATTCGCCGGAGTATCTGTCGCGTGCCCGCGATCTTTGCGATCGATACCAGGTTTTGCTCATCGCCGACGAGATCGCAACCGGCTTTGGGCGCAGCGGAAAATTGTTTGCCTGTGAGCACGCAGCGGTGAGCCCCGATATCATGTGCATCGGCAAATCTTTAACCGGCGGTTACCTGAGCCTCGCAGCGACGCTCGCCACGCGCGCCGTCAGCGATGGCATCGACGCCGGCGATCCGGGGATATTCATGCACGGGCCGACTTTCATGGCGAATCCACTCGCCTGCGCGGTGGCAAACGCGAACATCGAATTATTACTGGAATCGGACTGGCAACGACGCGTTGCACATATCGAACGCCAACTGGAACTGTTGCTGTCCCCGTGTCGCAACATGCCGCAGGTCGCAGAGGTACGCTGCCTTGGCGCCATCGGTGTAATCGAAATGAAGCAGGCTGTCGATATGGCGACTGTCGTGCCGCTTTTCGTCGAGGCGGGGATCTGGGTGCGGCCGTTCGGTAAACTGGTTTACCTGATGCCGGCTTATATCATCAGTGACGAAGATCTGGGGTTATTGTGCAGTCGCCTGACCGACATCGTCGCGCAACTGGTTGATTGAGTTAGCGGGAAATCACTTTCAGGCGCGCGGAAAACCGACATCCGGAGCCTGCTCAACCGGCATCCAGCGACCGCCGGATCAGAGTCTGCCTGACTGCCGGGTCAACGGCGGGTGGAATAGTGGGGTGTCTGGATGGGGCGGACCAGTTTTGCGGCAAGAACACACCGGTAGCGTTCAGCGAAGCGTCATTCCAGCGATGCCGAAAACTCAGCTGCTCTCGTCGTCTTCAGCCTGCTTTTCTGCCTCCTGATCGGTCTCCAGGACCTTCTTTATATCTTCAGCCGTCAAGATTATTGTGTCGTCCTCGTCCTCGTCCATTGTTAATACCTCCGTACTGATTTGGGTTGGCCAGAATGGATCAGGTCTCCAGAATTGTAGTTCAGATCAACCTATTTTGGCGATATCAGCCGACATTATCGATATTTTATAGTCCTTTCCTGACACCGAGGCTTATCAATCCCTGTTCGCAGGGAATTCTTCACCAGCAGCGACACTTTCGAATTGCCTGATGAATGTTACAATCGCGCCTCATTTGGCGATTGACAGCAGCATGAGCGACGAAAAAAGGGAAATGCACGACAGCATGGGCAGCGTAGCCGTTCCTGCCGACGCGCTTTACCAGGCGCAAACCCAGCGTGCGCTTGATAATTTCAAAATCAGCGCGCTGTGCCTGCCGGCCTCGTTGATTTGCGCCCTGGCGCGTATCAAGCAGGGCTGCGCCGAGGTCAACCACGATCTCGGCAAGCTCGATGCGCAACGCGCCGAGGCGATCTCGGCCGCTGCCGGGTTAATCATAGCCGGTCAACATACAGATCAGTTTGCCATCGACGTGTTTCAGACGGGTTCGGGCACCAGTAGCAATATGAATGTGAACGAGGTGATTGCAACACTCGCCTCGAGCGACGCCGTTGCGGTGCACCCCAATGACCACGTGAACATGGGGCAGAGCTCCAACGATGTCTTCCCGTCGTCAATTCACGTCGCCGCGGCTTGCGAAGTCCACGAGCAGTTACTGCCAGCGCTGCAAGCGCTCGAGAACGCGTTGCGCAAGCGTTGCGAAGAGCACGAACACAGCATCAAAACCGGGCGTACCCACCTGATGGATGCGATGCCGATCAGCCTGGGGCAGGAAATTTCTGCCTGGACTTCACAGATCAAAAATGATCGCTACCGCATACAAACCACGTTGATGCGCCTGCAACAACTCGCCCTGGGTGGCACCGCGGTCGGCACCGGTATCAATACCAGCCCGGATTTCGGCAAACGCGTCTGTGCCAGGCTGGCGCGCGCTACCGGCATCCGCTTCACACCGATGGATAACCTGTTCGAAGCTTTGAGCACACAAAATACCGCGCTCGAGCTCAGTGGGCAGTTGCGCGTACTGGCGACCTCGCTGACCAAGATCTGCAACGATTTGCGCTGGATGAATTCGGGCCCCTTGTCCGGTCTCGGTGAGATCAGCCTGCAGGCGTTGCAGCCGGGCAGTTCGATCATGCCAGCCAAGGTCAATCCAGTGATCCCCGAGGCGGTGCTGATGGCGGCCGCCCAGTGTATCGGTAATGACACCACGATCAGCCTCGCAGCCCAATCGGGTAACTTCCAGTTAAACGTGATGTTACCCGTGATTGCCTACAATCTGCTGCAAAGTATTCAAATCCTGGCAAACGGCAGTCGTCACCTGGCGCAGGCTGTGGAAAGCTTCACCGTAAATAGCGAAGTCATGGCGCGCGATCTGGCACGGAACCCCATTCTGGTGACCGCGTTAAATCCACTGATCGGTTACGCCCGGGCCGCCGAAATCGCAAAAACGGCAGTTGAGCAAAACCGCCCTATACTTGAAGTTGCGGTCGAAATGACCGACATCGATGCGAATCAATTACGGGAATTGTTGAACCCCGTCAATTTGCTGAAAAATAGCTTGTGAATCCGGTGTTAGAGGCTTGCTAAATTAATGCTTTACTTCTAGTATCTCCCCTATATTTATGAAATATAAGAATTTATTTTGATCAAGACGGCACCTCGATCGAACAAGACCATGATCACCGAAATTGTCGGTATCACTGCTATTGTGGTAGCGGCCATGCTGGGATCGCCGGCGCAGGCGAGCATCGAACAACAACGGCAATTGTTTCACGATGCGTCGTATGCGCTCGAAACAAATCAGATCAGCAAGTTCAATCGCCTGCTGAAACAGCTGGATGACTATCCGGCGCAGGCTTATCTCGAGTACGATGCATTCCGGCGCAATATCAGTCGCCTCAAGCCGCAACAGGTAGAGCTGTTCCTGCAGCGCTACGCCGATTATCCTTTTGCTTATCACGCTCGCGGAAGTTGGCTCGACATCCTGGCCCGCCGCGGCGACTGGGAAGGATACCTGAAGTATTTTGACGATCGCGCCAATACGCGCCTGCAATGCATATCGTTTCAGGCACGCCTCAAGCTTGGCCAGCTCGATGGCCTGAATGAGGAAATCAGCAGGATCTGGTTACGCGGCTACTCACAACCACCGCAGTGCGACGCGGCGTTCAGCTATTACCTGGACAGCCAGGGAGATCCCGAGCAGGTTATCTGGGCGCGCATCGAGAAAGCCTTCAAGGCGCGCCGGCCGGCCCTCGCACTTTACCTCGGTAAGAAGCTCGACGCACAGTCGCGCGCGACTGTCGAATCCTGGTATCGTGCGCACAAGCGCCCGGAACAGTCGCTAAAGCAACTGACCGAGAGCGAAGATAACGAACGCACCCGCGACATCATCGTGCACGCGATAGATCGACTGGCGCGCAAGAACAGTCTCAGGGCGCTCGAAGCCTGGAACCAGATCAGTGACCAGTTCGCATTTACGCCCGAACACAAGGCACAGGTGCAGTTGCGCATCGCGTTGTCGGCAGCCTTGCAGCACGAGTCCGAGGCGCGGGACCTGTTGTCTGGTCTCGATGCCGAGGCAATGAACGATCAGGCCTATCTGTGGCTGGCGCGCATTCAGTTGCGTGGACGCGACTGGTCGGGATTATTGAACACCATCAATCGCATGCCGGCTCACCTGTACGAGGAAAACGAGTGGCAGTACTGGTTATCGCGCTCGATGGAAGCCGAGGGCCAGTTAAGCGGCTCACTGACGCTGCTGGAGCAGTTGTCGGGCAAAAGCTCCTACTATGGATTTCTTGCTGCCGATAAACTCAAACGCGAATACCTTATCGAGCAGGAAAATGCCGCCAGTACCGGCGTCGACGAAGACGCATTCCTCGCGGAAAACCCGCACATGCTGCGCGCGCGTGAATTGTTTTTCCTCGACCGACTGGTTGATGCCAAGCGCGAGTGGTTCCAGGCATTACGTTACCTGGACCAGGACCAGATCAAGCAGGCGGCCACGCTCGCATCCAGATGGCAATGGCATGACAGCGCTATTCGCACGGTGGCAAAAACCAAGCATCGCAGCGATTACAGCCTGCGTTTTCCAATGCCTTACAAACAACAGGTACTCGAAAACGCGCAGGCGCGTGAGCTCGATCCCTCGCTGATTTATGGCGTTATGCGCCGCGAAAGCCTGTTCGACCCGCTGGCGCGATCCAGCGTCGGGGCGCTCGGCCTGATGCAGTTGATGCCGAGTACCGCGCGCAGGGTTGCCAGCTCACTGGGTATGAAACGACCGCGTAAATCGGACATCCTCAGCGTCGAGAACAACATTCGCTTCGGCACCCAATATCTGCGTAACGTAATGAATCGTTTCGACAACAACGTCGCCCTTGCTGCCGCTGCATACAATGCGGGACCCGGCAACGTGAAGAAGTGGCTGCCGAGAGAACAGACCATGTCGGCCGATTTATGGGTGGAGACAGTACCCTTCAAGGAAACGCGTAACTACGTTCAGGCGGTGCTGGCCTATTCAACGGTGTTTGACCGTTCACTGGGCAAAGACACCCTGATGTCGAGTCGTATGAACGACATCAAACCCAGGTATTAATCAAGCACCTGGTTTATGAAAATATACGGCGACGCCAATTCCGGCAATTGCTACAAACTCAAACTGCTGTGTGCTCTGCTCTCCATCGAGCACGAATGGATCACGGTCGATATCCTGCGCGGCGAGACCGGCAGCGAACAGTTCCTGGCAATGAATCCCAACGGCCAGATCCCGGTTTGCATAACTGACGATGGCGAGGTTTTGACGCAGTCCAATGCGATCCTGTACTACCTGGGGCAGGGCAGTCTATACTGGCCAGCGGATCTGCTGGCACAAACCCGGGTTCTCGAATGGCAATTCTTCGAGCAGTACAGCCATGAACCTGGCGTTGCCGTGGCGCGTTTCATTCGCCTCTACCAGGGTATGCCCGCGGCTCGCCAGGATGAGTACCAGGCCTGTTTGCGGACGGGTTATCGTGCGTTAAACGTGATGGAGGAGCGATTGCAGCTACAGGACTACCTGGCGACCGATAGCGTCAGCCTGGCCGATATCTCGCTTTATGCCTATACCCATGTCGCACACGAAGGCGGTTTCGACTTATCCACTTTTCCCGCGATTCGCGCCTGGATTTCGCGCATTCAGGGACTTGACGACTATGTCTCGATGAACAACCAGTACAAGTGATTTGTATTAGAAAATCACTGTGTTTATACTTCGGGTCCACCGCGACAAGCTAACATTTTCACTCAACCCTGAAAGGTTCATGACCGTGACTACTACCGACGAACAGCTCGAAAAAATCAGATCCGAACCCGGATTTATTGCCGCCCTAGATCAAAGTGGAGGCAGCACCCCCAAAGCCCTTGCCAACTATGGAATCGGGGCCGACGCCTTTGCCAACGACGATGAAATGTTTGAACTGGTCCATGCCATGCGCTGTCGCATCATGACCAGCCCCGCGTTCCATGGCGAGCGTATCATGGGCGCGATATTGTTTGAAAACACCATGGATCGAGAGGTCGAAGGGCAGTCCACTGCCGACTACCTGTGGCAGATCAAGCGCGTGGTCCCGTTCCTGAAGGTCGACAAGGGTCTTGCCGACGAACACGATGGCGTGCAGCTGATGAAGCCCATGCCGGATCTCGACGTGTTGCTGCGTAAAGCGCGCGACAAGAATATCTTCGGGACTAAAATGCGTTCGGTAATCAAGACTGCCAATGCCGACGGCGTCAACGCGGTGGTAGCCCAACAGTTTGCCATAGGCCGCCAAATCGTCGATGCCGGCCTGGTGCCCATCATCGAGCCTGAAGTCGATATCAAAAGTCCGCAAAAAGCCGCCTGTGAAGAATTGCTCAAGACCGCGTTGCTGGCGAACCTGGACCAGCTCGGGGAGAATCGGCTGGTGATGTTGAAGCTGACATTACCGGAGCAGGACAATTTTTACGCAAGCTGTATCGCACACCCCAATGTTCTGAAAGTCGTCGCCCTGTCCGGTGGTTATTCACGCGAAGAAGCAAATCAACGGCTTGCTGCCCAGCACGGCATGGTGGCCAGTTTTTCCCGCGCGCTCAGTGAAGGTCTGAGCGCTCAACAAAGTGACGCTGAATTTAATCAGGTACTCGACGCGTCGATCGAAAGCATCTTCCAGGCCTCGATCACCTGATTCCAACAAAGGATGACACAAACACTATGAAGAAGATTACCTGCCTGCTTTCCGCAGCAATCCTGCTCTCCGGCTGTTCGACGTTGAAACTGACCGAAGGGGGTGAAAAAATACGCATACTGGATCCCAACGAGGTATCCAGTTGCAAGAACCTCGGTCGCACCAACACCGCGGTAACCGCAAAGGTTATTTTCGAACGACCTGCTGATGCCGTGGCCAAAGAGTTGACTACGGTGGCACGCAACAGCGCAGCCCGCATGGGCGGCGATACGATTGTGCCGCTGACCGTGATCGAAAACGGCCAACAGACCTTCGTGGTCTACAAGTGCATCAATCCTGACGGCTGATTGCCCGCTTAACACAGACCCGGAAGCGCTGACTGCCCCCGGTCGGCGCGCACGATTCGCTCGCAATACATCGATAATTCCGCTGCACGACCCCCGCATTGATGCGGGGTCGGCAGGGTACGGGCTGTGCTGGTTTCGCCGTTACTGGTTCTTCACCATGACCCGGGTTGCCAGTTGGTGCGAAATCTCTGCATGGGCCTTGGTGACATCGTCGCCTGCACTGAACTGGATCAACTCGTCGCACATGGCTTCGAAGCGCCGCTGGCTCGGTCCCTTGACGGATTGCAGCGAAGTGATGCCATAAATATACTTGCCGTGCGCACGCGCATAACCACATTCAAATCCAGTCCAGGCTTCTGACTCGACACCTTCGAGAACAACGATCACGATATCGGACTTGTCGAGTTCGGCCTCGTAGCAGGCCTGTAGCTCGCGCGGTGACAGCGTTTCAATGTCGATGTCAAGATCATGTTGGGGGATCAGCACTTCCATATAGGGGTTATCCTCGGTCAACATATCGCGCAAGGCGAGATTCCAGACGCGCGCCGCCTGCGAACTGTTGTAGGCGGCAAGATAAGCGCGTACACCGTGATGTATGCCCATGTTGACGTTGCTGGTGATGGATTCGGGTTCGAGATTGGTTTCCTTTTCGGCCGCAACCCGCAAGGCGTCACGGAGATTGATGCGCCCGGTCATCAACGCGTGGCTGATAATCGCGCCATTGATATTCGGCAGGTAACGCAGCCGTGCAATGTCGTCAAGGTTCTGCACCGTGCCACTGGAATACACGGGGATCGAGACGTCGTGGCTGAGTTGCTCGGTAAGCGCCACAGCCTCGTCAAAATCCGTTTCCAGGTTTTCGGTACCCTTGTGCACGACCCCGGCTATTCCGGTCATCTGCAGATCGCGAATCAGGTCCTGTGGTTTGAATGCGGTCTGGGTTTTCCAGCCGTCGATCATGACGTATCCACCGCGTGTGGCCAGGTGCACGATGATACCGCCCGGATGCCTGCTGGCCGCCTGCACGACCAGTGGTGAATCAGTAATGGCAACGGTACCAAGCACAACGCGAGCAGCGCCGGCTTCGAACCAGTCGTTTATCTGCGACAGGGTGCGAATGCCGCCGGCGACCTGGATCGGCACATCGGTTTCATTGATCAGCTGCTTGATCAACTCCACGTTGCGCTCAGGCTTCCCCCGGGCCGCATCGACATCGACGATCTGCAGCATTTGCGCACCATCGGCGACAAATTTATGCAGCGCTTCTGCTGGCGAGATATCGTGGACGGTATCATCGCCCTCGATGGCACTGCGTGTGATTACCTTACCGCCCTGAATCTGTATCTCTGGTATTATGATCATCGATCTACACCCCGTTTAGAATGCATCCAAGTATATCAAATAGTAAGATCGCAGGAATTACATTTCGTGACAAACAACCTGCAGGGAAAATAGATGCCGACGCAACAACCCATAAAAGTCCTGTTCGTGTGCATGGGTAATATCTGCCGATCGCCGACGGCGCACGGCGTTTTCCAGGCGCTGGTGGACAAGCATGATCTCGGTGCCGCGATACAGGTCGACTCGGCCGGAACGCACAGCTACCACATCGGTAGCCCGCCCGATCCACGTTCGCAGGCGACCGCGAACCAGCACGGGATCGATTTGTCGGCATTGCGTGCGCGTCGCTTTGTCTCCGCCGATTTCACCGGGTTTGACTATCTGCTCGGCATGGATCAGGCGAATATCGCCGACATGCGTGCCATCAGGCCCGAAGCTGCGAGTGCTCGTCTGCAGTTGATGCTCGAGTATTCGCAACAATTCTCGCAGCGGGAAGTGCCGGATCCGTATTTCGGTGACGATGGCTTCGAACTGGTGTTCGATATGATCGACGATGCTGCACGCGGATTACTGCGGCACATACGCAACGCCCATTGTTTTTAGGTATAACTCAAAAACTTTCGCGCCGTCGCCACGTATTTCTTGCGTGACCAGAACAGGATCCAGCGATTCCCACCCAGTTGCTGCCACAGCACGGCGGCACGAATTCCGGCAAGTAACAGCACCCTGATCTTTGCGGCATTGTCATCGTTGCGCAGGTAACTCTGTTCACCACGCACGATGATGCGCGGCCTGAGGCCGCTGATGCAGTCCTGATACAGTCCGTCGATCTTGTGGATCACACTGTGACGGCTCATATTGAAATTGTCGCGATCGGAGTGAATCCCGCGCAAGCCTTTTAACAATGACTCCGACAGCTCTTCGTCGCGCAAGATCTGGCTCGATAGTTTCAGCATGGAGAGCAGGTAATAGGCGATATTGCGTCCCGGCGAGCGGTTTTCACCGCCGAGATAATCGCCCAGCGCGGTAAAACCGCGCGCCAGGCAGGCAATGTCGCCAAGCGCCTCTCGCGGACTGTCGGCTTCAATGGTAAACAGGCTATCGAAACTGCAGTCGAACCCGGTCGCATCGCAAATCCCGTGCGATGCCAGTTCGTCCACCAGGGTCGCTGCCTGGAACATTCCCGCCATCGCCAGGGTTTGATTCTCTAATTTATTCATTGTCGCATCGAGTTCGCCGGGGGCGATTCAGGGGTTGGAAGCCATATCAATGGTACCGCCGCCCAGGCATTGTTCGTCCTGGTACAGCACCAGGGCCTGGCCCGGGGTCATCGCCCGCTGCGGTTCGGCAAATTCGATCTCGGCGTCACCACCGTCAACTGACAACAATCTGCAAGGGCTGTCCTGCTGGCGGTAGCGAACTTTAGCACTACAGGCAAACGGAATGTTCTCGACCCGGTCGCCAATCCAGTGCAGGTCTGTAATGCGGCAACGCGAATGAAACAAAAGTGAATTGTCCACGCCCTGGGTTACGATGAGTCGATTGCTGTGCAGCTCCTTGGCGACCACGTACCAGGGGTCGTCATTACCGGGCTCGGTGCCGCCGATGCCGAGGCCCTGTCGCTGACCGATGGTGTAATACATCAAACCACTGTGCTCGCCCAGGCGCTTGCCCGCGGCGGAATAGATATCGCCTGGCTGTGCCGGAATAAAGCGCTGCAGAAAATCGCGGAACTTGCGCTCACCGATAAAGCAGATGCCGGTGCTGTCTTTCTTGGCATGTACCGCGAAGTTTTCGCGCCGCGCGATTTCTCGAACCTCGGACTTGTCCAGCGCACCGACCGGGAACAACGCGTGTTTGAGCTGGTGCTGGTTCAATGCGTACAGAAAATAGGATTGGTCCTTGTTGTTATCGAGGCCGCGCAATAATTCTACCGTGCCGTTAAGCTGGCGCGTACGCACGTAGTGGCCAGTGGCAATGCGTTCGGCACCGAGCAGCTGTGCGTGATCGAGGAAAGCCTTGAACTTGATTTCGCGATTACACATGATGTCGGGATTCGGCGTGCGGCCGATGCGGTATTCGTGCAGGAAATACTCGAACACGTTATCCCAGTACTCGCTGGAAAAATTGACCGTGTGTAACTTGATTCCGAGCGCATCGCAGACTAGCTGCGCATCTGCCAGGTCTTCGCTGGCCGAACAGTATTCTGCGGTATCGTCTTCTTCCCAGTTCTTCATGAACAGCGCTTCGACCTCGAAACCCTGTTCCAATAACAGGTAGGCCGCAACCGACGAGTCGACGCCACCGGACATACCGACGATGATTTTTTCTGGTGAGGACTGGCTCATCTATTCGCGGCGAGCTCCGGATTGAAATCGTCTGGAAAATCACGCTTGCTGAGCCAATCGTCGATGGGTTGAATGTAGGGCAATTCACCATTGTCACGATACCAGGAGTCGACCGCGAAGCGCTGGTTACTCTCGATTTCGCGGATAGTTGCGGTCCAGTGGGTGACAAACCACACGATGCGCCGTTGTTTGAGGCTGACGCGGTGCCATTTCAGCAAATCGAGATCCTGTAACGCGGAAAGATACTGATAGGTATTGGTCGATTCGTCGATACAATCCATTTGCCCGGGAATATCGGATCCGGGATAGTTTCCGCCCTTGTCGTAGTGGGTGCCGGTTAGCTCGCCGCTGAAACCTTCCATCATTGCCACCGCCCGTCGAATCGCCTGTTTTTCGGCGTCGATATCAACAATAGCATCTGTGAAAATTGCGCGGATCTGCTCCCACTGGCGCGGTTCGAATCGCAGTTCGCGCGTGGTCTTGCAGCCAAAGTCGTAGCACTGCACGAAATAGGGCTCTGCCTGAACTGAAATGCTCAATAACAGTGAACTGCCTGACAGTAACAGGGCAATGCGCAGAACAAACAGTCTCATGCAAATTCCCGGCTGAGAACATCCAGTGAAAATCCGGGAATCCTGCGATAATCGTCGATGCATTGCAGTACCATCGGGCTGCGATGCTGATCACGGCAGGCAACCACCTCATCGTAACTCAACCACTCCGCGGCAATGATCCCCCGATCCAGGTCGCCCTCGAGCCGCTCCCCGACTTCACCACGAAACAGGTAGCGCAGGTAGGTCTTTGCCGATTCGCGCGATGGTCGGTAGCGGTATATACCCTGCAGTGCGAGCGGCCGGAAACGATAGCGGGTTTCTTCCAGTGTTTCGCGAACCACCGCCTCCAACAGTGTTTCACCGGGTTCCAGATGGCCGGCAGGTTGATTGTAAACGGTACAGCCGTCAACGACTTCGCGCACCAGCAGAAAGCGCCCATCGAGCTCACAGATCGAGGCGACTGTAGTATGCGGCTTCCACAGCGATTCACCCATCAGGACGTAGACCCCACCAGTGCGCCAGGCCCTGTGCGTTGAGCTTTATATCGTGGCTCAAAAGTCGTTGCAGCGCTTCATCGGTGCCATTACCCAGGCCCTTCATGACCTGTTGCAGCAAGGCTTGTTCTAGCACTGCTGCGTAATCGTCCCCAGTACCAGAGCAACTCTCGCAAACGGCCACATACTGGTCTATCCACTGGTTGAAACTGGCAAGCTGCGCGGCAGGATCGCTGAATTCGCCATAGTGGGTCAGATAAAGTCGCTCGGGCGCAAAATTCATAATACGAGCCACCGATTCTTTTAGCGCCGAGGGATCAAACTGGGACGGCGGGGTAGTGGGCAGCAGGCCGCGCGGCAGGACCTTCATCGCGTCGTAACTGATGCCAAAGGTATCCCCGGTAAACATACCGTTGCTTTGCTGGTCGTAGATGCAAAAGTGATGCCGAGCATGCCCCGGCGTGTCGATAAAAACCAGCTCGCGCTGCTGCAAACGATAACAGGCAAGGTCTTCGGCAATGATGATCCGGTCTTCGGGTATCGGCTCGATGCTGCCATACAGGCGCTCGAAGCGTTGCCGGCCGTAGACGCCGATGGTACCCGCCACCAGTTTCGAGGGGTCGATCATATGACGAGCACCACGTGGGTGGACAATCAGGCTGGCTTGTTCGAACTGGCGCATCATTTCGCCGGCCCCACCAGCGTGATCGAGGTGCACGTGGGTGGGAATAACATACTTGACCTGTGAGCGGTCGATACCCAGTTGCTGCAGTGTCGCCAGTACGTTGGGCAGCGAATGAAAAGTGCCGGTCTCGATGATCGCGACCTCGTCACCCGCGCGCAGCAGATATATCGATGCGACTCGCGGCTGGATGTAAAGCGCATCGATACAATAAACATCCTGCGCCAGCGACGAAAACTCGGCCATGATTATTTTGACTTGCAGTGCTCGGCCATAAACAACCAGGTCTCGATTACCGAGTCGGGGTTCAGCGAGATGCTGCTGATGCCTTGTTCCAGCAACCATTCAGCAAGGTCGGGATGATCGGATGGCCCCTGGCCGCAGATACCGACGTATTTGTCAGCCGCTTTGCAGGCCGCGATCGCCTGCGCCAGTAATTTCATCACCGCGGGATCGCGTTCATCGAATCCCGCTGCAACCAGGCCGGAATCCCGATCCAGCCCAAGGGTCAATTGCGTGAGGTCATTGGAACCGATGGAAAAGCCGTCGAAATATTCGAGAAATTGCTCGGCCAGGATGACGTTGGACGGGATTTCACACATCATGATGACTCGCAGGCCGTCAACGCCGCGCACCAGCCCGTTTTCACGCAGTAATTCATGTACCGCCGCGGCTTCGCCAAGGGTGCGCACGAATGGGATCATGATTTCCAGGTTGCGCAACTGCATGTCATTGCGCACGCGCTTGATGGCTTCGCACTCGAGAGCGAAGCTGGGCCTGAAATCCTCGCTGATGTAACGCGACGCGCCGCGATAGCCGAGCATCGGATTTTCTTCATGCGGCTCGAAAATATCACCGCCGAGCAAATGGGCGTATTCATTCGATTTGAAATCAGACATGCGCACGATAACGCGTTCGGGCGCAAAGGCAGCGGCGAGCGTTGCAATACCCTCGCTCATCTTGTCGACATAGTACTCGACCGGACCGGCATAGCCACCGATGCGTGCGTTGATAGCCTGCTGTAACTCGGGCTTCATATTGTCGAAATCGAGCAGCGCGCGCGGATGGATGCCAATCATGTTGCTGATGATGAACTCGAGGCGTGCGAGGCCGATGCCGGCGTGTGGTAACCGTGAAAAAGTAAAGGCGCGCTCGGGATTTCCGACATTCATCGATACCTTGACCGGGATTTCGGGCATCCTGGTCAATTCATGCTGCTGATAGTCGAATTCGAGTAAGCCATCGTAGACGTAACCGGTATCGCCCTCTGCACAGGACACGGTTACCTCGCTTAGATGCTTGATCGTTGCGGTGCCGTCACCGGTGCCGACCAGCGCCGGGATACCGAGTTCACGCGCGATGATGGCGGCGTGACAGGTGCGCCCACCACGGTTGGTGACAATCGCGGAAGCGCGCTTCATGATCGGTTCCCAGTCGGGATCGGTCATATCGGTAACCAGCACGTCACCCGCGGTAATCTGATCCATCTGCGACAGGTCGCTAATCACCTTGGCCTGACCCTGGCCGATACGGTTGCCGACCGCACGACCACTCACCAGCACCGCCGATTTCTGCTTCAGCTGATAGCGTTCGATGACCCGTCCTACGCGCGATTGCACGGTTTCCGGACGTGCCTGGACAATATAGAGACGACCATTTTCACCATCCTTGGCCCATTCAATATCCATCGGACGACCGTAATGCTGCTCGATGGTAACCGCCATTTTCGCCAGCGCTGTGAGGTCGGCGTCATCGATGGAAAAGACGTTGCGATCAGCCTCGTCAACGTCGACCGTGCAGATTGCTTTCGCGGGTGCTTCATCTTCGGCGTAGATCATCTTGATGCGCTTGCTGCCACGGTTCTTCATCAGGATGCTGTGATCGGCTACACCGAGAGTTTTTTTATACACATAGAATTCATCCGGATTGACCGCTCCCTGTACCACGGTTTCACCGAGGCCATAGCTACTGGTGATAAACACCACGTCCTCGAAGCCCGACTCGGTATCGATGCTGAACATGACACCACTGGCGGCGAGGTCGCTGCGCACCATGCGCTGGATACCGGCCGATAACGACACGTCGGCATGCGCGAATCCCTGGTGCACCCGGTATGAGATGGCGCGATCGTTGAACAGCGAGGCAAATACCAGCTTGATCGCGTGCAACACCTGGTCGATGCCTTTGATGTTGAGATAGGTTTCCTGCTGTCCGGCGAACGACGCATCGGGCAGGTCTTCCGCCGTGGCCGAAGAACGTACCGCGACCGTCGCATCCTTGCCGTCGACGCCCATGGCCTGGTAGGCATCGGCAATTTCACTTTGCAGGTCGGCGGGCAGGGCAGCTGCGTTGATCCAGCCCCGTATTTCCTGGCCCACAGTCGCCAGTTGCCTGGTATCGTCGGCATCGAGCTGATCGAGTCGAGCCTGAATACGCTCACCTATGCCCGCTTCATCGAGGAAGCGGTCGAAGGCGCTCGCTGTGGTGGCGAAGCCACCCGGAACCTCGACGCCCAGGCTCGCCAGGTTCTTGATCATTTCCCCGAGCGAGGCGTTTTTGCCACCAACCCTTGCAACATCGTTCATACCAAGTTGATCCAGGGGCACAATATTTTCTGACATAGGGTTTATCTCTGTAACTCTGTGTGTATGTATGGATCGGGATTATACTAGTATATCTACTCGAAACCGAGACCATTAAGCGAACCATGCAACCCAATTCACGCCATGTGTATTTTCTTTCAAACGGCACGGCGATCACCGCTGAGACCCTCGGCATGAGCTTGCTTGCGCAGTTCCCCGATCACGCCTTCCAGACCCACACCGTACCTTTTGTCGACACGCTCGAAAAAGCGCATGCCTTCGCCGACGAAATAAATCGCTGCAGAGATGCCAGCGGCCATCTGCCCATCGTCATCTGTACCATGGGCGACGACGACCTGATCAAGGTAATCGAGCATTGCAAGGCCCTGGTTATCGATCCGTTTGGGGATATATTGCCACGCCTGGAAAAGGTGCTCGCCACACAGCATCACCAGCCCGGCGAATCGCACCGCACGGTGAATCCATCGCTTTATGAATCGCGCATCGATGCCATCGACTACGCGATGCAGCACGACGATGGCGGTAAAACGCAGAATTACGATGAAGCCGATATCATCCTGGTCGGGGTCTCGCGCTCCGGCAAGACGCCGAGCTGCCTGTATCTGGCATTGCAGTTTGGCATCAAGGCGGCGAACTACCCGATTACCGAAGAAGACATGGATAGCGATCGTCTACCGCAACCGATAGCCCCTTTCAAAAAGCAGCTTTTCGGCTTGACCACAGATCTGCAAAGGTTGGTCAACATCCGTGAGGAACGACGCCCCAACAGCCGCTACGCGTCGACGAATCAGTGTCGCTTCGAACTGCGCGCGGTCGAGGAAATGTACTTGCGCCACAATATTCCGTACATCAACACGTCTAAAATGTCGGTCGAAGAGATTTCAGCCCGTATCATCCGCGATAACGGGCTGCATCGAGTGGATTTGATTTAGCCGGTGTTAGCCGGCGGATAGCTAACCCATACGCGCGATAACCGCGTCGCCGAAATCAGAGGTGCTGAGTTCGGTCGCGTCGGGTTCATTGCGCGCGAGGTCATAGGTCACCTGCTTGTCGCCGATCGCTCCTGCCATACCCGTGATGACGAGGTCTGCAGCCTCGACCCAGCCCATGTAGCGCAGCATCATTTCCGCCGACAGGATAATCGAACCGGGGTTAACCTTGTTCATGCCGGTATACTTCGGGGCGGTGCCGTGAGTGGCTTCAAACACGCCGATAGTATCGGCTATGTTGGCGCCTGGAGCGATACCGATACCGCCAACCTGGGCGGCAAGTGCATCGGAAATGTAATCGCCGTTCAGATTCAGGGTGGCGATTACCTGGTACTCGGTCGGGCGCAACACGATCTGTTGCAGAAAGTTGTCGGCGATGACGTCTTTCACGGTGATCGTGTTGCCGGTCCTGGGGTTGGTAAACTCGCACCAGGGACCGGCACCGATCGGCGTGGCGCCATACAATTCAGCGGCCAGTTCATACCCCCAGTTACGAAACGCACCCTCGGTGAACTTCATGATATTCCCCTTGTGTACCAGGGCCAGCGAGCTAAGGTCGTTGTCAATGACGTACTGCAGGGCCTTGCGTACCAGGCGTCGGGTACCCTCGGAGGAAACCGGCTTAACACCGATACCCGAGGTCTCGGGAAAGCGGATACTGGTGACGTTCATCTCGTTGAGCAGAAAGTCGATCACCTTCTTCGCTTGCGGGCTGCCCGATTCCCACTCGATACCAGCGTAGATGTCCTCGGTATTTTCGCGGAATATCGTCATATTGGTATCTTCGGGGCGTTTCAACGGAGTCTCGATACCATGAAAATAGCGCACCGGGCGCACACAGGCATATAGATCCAGGCGCTGGCGAATCGATACGTTCAGCGAGCGAATGCCGCCGCCGATGGGCGTGGTCAGGGGGCCCTTGATCGAAACGATATAATCCTGCATGGCCGACAGGGTTTCATCGGGCAACCACTGGTCTTCACCATAAATCGAGGTCGCTTTTTCACCCGCGTAAATTTCCATCCAGGAAATTTTGCGTGCACCCTGGTAGGCCCTGGCGACCGCGGCATCGACGACCTTGATCATCACCGGGGAAATATCGGCACCGATGCCATCACCCTCGATAAAGGGGATGACCGGATTGTCCGGCACGTTCAGGCTGAGATCTTCATTTGCTGTTATGGCCTGACCTTCGGCCGGAATCTTTATGTGCTGATAACTCATCGTATCCTCTGCAGCGCGTGTTTTTTTGAGAGGGCGAATTATACATCAGAAAACGCGCGAGCATAGGCGCGCAAGCGCAGTGACAACCGTGCCGGGCGGCAATCCTGGCGCCACGCGACTGTGGATTGCGAATTGCAGTGAATCCGTCAGTGTCAATCGCAGTATCCGTATTGTGCTGTTCGCTGCTAAAAATGGTACACCGAGGCGTTCTGCTGGCTATATTTACCCTTAGTTTCCGCCACATTTTGCGCTTGTTGAGACAAATTATTTTAGCGCCCAAACCTTGAAATATTTCAGGCCTGACATTACTTTATAACTTTCCGTGAAGCGATATTGCAGCAACATGTCCGATCAGCAGCCAGGCAACGACGACGACGACACCACGCTACTCGAGCGCACGCGCCCCAAGCTGAAGAAGCCGCCGTTGTTCAAGGTGGTTTTGCTGAATGACGACTACACGCCGATGGAATTCGTGGTTCATGTCCTGGAAGCGATCTTCGGTCATAATCGTGAGAACGCCACGCGTATCATGCTCAACGTGCACAAGACCGGGAAGGGTGTCTGTGGTATTTACACCCGTGACATCGCCGAGACCAAGGTGACCGCGGTCAACAGTTACGCCCGTGAGAACAAGCATCCACTGTTGTGCGATCTGGAAGAGAGTTGAGCGCAAGCAAGTTTAAAATACACTCGCTGGACGATTGAACATTTAGCGTACATTAAAGGTCAAATCGTCTATATTAAGATCTATTGGCAGCCATCGAAAAGCCGGAATCATGTTAAACAAAGAACTGGAACAATCACTCAACAAGGCATTTCATGACGCCAATGAAAAGCGTCATGAATTTATCACGGTGGAACACCTGCTGCTGATGCTAACCGAGAACGACGCCGCCACCGCGGTGATCGAAGCCTGTGGTGGCAATGTGCAGTTACTGCGCACCGAACTCGAAATATTCGTCGACCAGAACACACCCCTGCTGATGTCTGACGAGGATCGCGACACCCAGCCCACGCTGGGTTTCCAACGGGTATTGCAACGCGCCTTGTTCCACGTACAATCTTCCGGCAACGGCGAAGTGTCCGGCGCCAATGTACTGGTCGCTATCTTCTCAGAGCAGGACTCGCACGCGGTCTACCTGCTCAACAAGCACAATATCGAGCGCCTCGATATCACCAATTACCTCTCGCACGGCATTACCCGCATCAACGAAGAGACGGATGACGAAACATTTACCCACGAAGCAGAACCTTTGCCCAGCGATCAGGAAGCCAATAATCCACTGGAAAAGTTCGCCACCAACCTGAACGAACTTGCTATTTCCGGAAAAATCGATCCGTTGATCGGCCGCGATAACGAAATCGAACGCATCATCCAGACCCTGTGTCGCCGTCGCAAGAATAATCCCTTGCTGGTGGGCGAAGCCGGGGTCGGCAAGACCGCTATCGCCGAGGGCCTGGCGCGCAAAATTGTCGAAGAAGAGGTACCGGACATCCTGCTGGACAGTACCGTGTATTCGCTCGACCTCGGCGCACTGGTAGCCGGCACCAAGTATCGCGGTGATTTCGAAAAACGCCTCAAGGCCGTCATCAACCAGCTCATCAATGAGCCGGGGTCGATCCTGTTCATCGACGAAATACACACCATCATCGGCGCCGGTTCGGCCTCGGGCGGCGTTATGGATGCCTCCAACCTGATCAAGCCGGTGCTAGCCAACGGTGACATCAAGTGTATCGGTTCAACTACTTACACCGAGTTCCGTGGTATTTTTGAAAAAGACCGTGCACTGGCACGACGTTTCCAGAAAATCGACGTGCCCGAGCCGAGCACCGAGGAAACCTACCAGATATTGAAAGGCCTCAAGTCACGGTTCGAAGAGCATCATAATGTCAAGTACACGTTGCAGGCATTGCGCAAGGCAACCGAACTTGCTTCGCGCTACATCAACGACCGGCATCTGCCGGACAAGGCCATCGACGTGATCGACGAGGCGGGCGCGCAACGTCGCCTGCAACCGGCACGTCAACGCAAGAAGACCATCGGCATTCACGATATCGAAAACATCGTTGCCAAGATCGCGCGCATTCCGTCGAATACGGTCAGCACCAATGATCTCGACATGCTCAAGAACCTCGGCAAGAACCTGTCACGCGTGGTATTCGGCCAGGACGAGGCCATCAAGGCACTCGATGCCGCCATCAAGATGTCGCGTTCCGGGCTTGGCCGTGAAACCAAGCCGGTGGGATCCTTCCTGTTCTCTGGCCCGACCGGGGTGGGCAAGACCGAGGTATGTCGCCAGATCGCCAAGATCATGGGCATCGAATTGATCCGTTTCGACATGTCCGAGTACATGGAACGCCACACCGTTTCAAGGCTGATCGGTGCTCCACCGGGTTATGT
>JAJDOF010000038.1 GCA_022340305.1 Gammaproteobacteria bacterium | reverse complement strand
TCAGGAAGGTGGAGAGTTCTTTGATGGTTACTATTTGCGCGAAAATTCCAATAAATTTGCCGCTCGCATCGTGCAATGGAACGTCGTGCAACAAGGTTGACGAATTTAAGGTGTCGGTGAAAATCGGTTCGCGCCAGCGTGCCCCGTCGTCTGCTTTGACCTGCTCGAGGTACTCTTGAATCCTGGGTCTTGTGGACCAGTCCTCCGCGATTACCGAACGACTATCGCGATGCCAACGTCGGCTTTGACCGTCGGTCGAGATCACCGCGATTCCGGCGACCTGGGGGGTTGCGGCCAGCACCCCGAAAAAATACTCGTCCAGTGCTGCCGGAGCAGGCAGGTCGGTGATATCCCGGGCAACCCACAGAGCCTGGTCATGAACCGGCTGCAGACGGTTTTCGAGATTTACTTCCATCGCGTCGATCAGGGTTTTTGCCTGATCGGCCCACAGCTTGCGGGTCGTCTCCGCGGCCTGGTTGAAACCGAGATAGAGCACGATACCGACACTGAGCGCGAGCAGGGCGCTGGTGCCAAACACCGTAATCGCGGTGATCGGAATACGATACCGGTCGGCCATCGTTACTGAAACTCCCGGGGCTTTGAACAGGTGCTAACTTAGAACCTGTGGGCCGGGCAGGTCAAGGGCTGAACAGCTCGACCGCCAGGTCACGACCACTCAACTGGCGCGCCAGCATTTCGCCGCGGTGTTGCGCCTGCTCGATATTGGCCCGTTTCACGTGCCCGAAACCGCGTATTTTCAGCGGCAGGCCTGCCAGCTCGACCGCGATTGCCAGGTTATGTGGCGTTGCCTGCGCGAGGATGTTGTCGATGTCCTGCTCGTATCGAGAGATCAGCGCGCGCTCGAGTTTACGCTCTTCGCTATAGCCGAAAATATCGAGCTTGCTGCCGCGCAATCCTTTGCAGCGCGCCAGAAAGCGAAACAGGCTCAGCATCCAGCCACCAAATTCACGCTTCTGCGGCTGGCCGGAAACCGGATCGAGCTTTGCCAGTAGCGGCGGCGCGAGGTGAAAACTCAGGCGATAATCACCCTCGAACTGGGCATCCAGGGAATTCTCGAAATCGCCGTTACTGAAGAGTCGCGCTACTTCGTATTCATCCTTGTAGGCGAGTAGCTTGTGATAGGCCTGTGCAACCGCCCGGGTCAAGGGCATCTCTGCATCGCCTGGCTGCGGTTGCAGTTCACCTTCGCGCCGGCGAACGCGTTCGATCAGGCGCAGGTAACGCCCGGCGTAGGCCTGGTTCTGGTAGTCGGTCAGCGAATCGCTGCAGCGTGTGATTAGAACATCGAGGGTTTCGTCTCCCGAGTTGCCAGACTGCAGTTGATCGAGACCGGCCTCGCGGCCCACGGCCGCTGCATCCAGCGCATAATGCCTGCCCCACTGGAAGGCCTGGCAGTTTTTGTCGACGGCGACGCCATTCAGCTCGATGGCTTCAGTGATGGCCGCCGCAGCGATGGGTATCAGCCCTTGCTGGTAGGCGACACCGAGCAGAAAGAAGTTGGCAAAAATCGCATCACCCAGGAGTCGAGTCGCAATCGTGGTGGCATCCACAAAGCGGCTGCGACCATCCTGGACTTCATCGCCGATGGCTTGCTCCATTTCGATCAGTGGGAATTCAGCATCCGGGTTATGGGTGAATTCGGCGGTCGGCGACAGATAATCGTTGACCACGGCATGGGAATGCTCGCGATTCAGCTTGGACAGCGCGTCGTCGCCGGCTGAGACTACCAGGTCGGCGCCGAGTAACAAATGGGCCTCGCCAGCGGGAATGCGCATGGCGTGAATGGCTGCCTGCGTCTCGGCGATCCGGACGTGGGCGGATACGGCACCAAATTTCTGTGCCAGCCCGGTCTGATTGAGTACCGATACACCTTTGTGCTCGATGTGGGCCGCCATGCCGAGTATCGAGCCGACCGTGAGGATTCCGGTGCCGCCGATGCCGGTGATCAGGATATTAAAGGGACCATCGACCGGGAAGCGCCGTGGCTCGGGGGGGGCTGACCAGGCGCCTGTCTGCGCGCGCCCCTGGTGTTTGCGCAATTGCCCGCCGTGAACCGAAACGAAACTGGGACAGAATCCACGCACACAGGAGTAATCCTTGTTGCAGGCGCTCTGGTCGATGGCGCGCTTGCGCCCCAGTGGCGTCTCCCGGGGAACGATCGACAGGCAGTTCGACTGTATTCCGCAATCACCGCAGCCTTCGCACACGGCATCGTTGATGAAGATACGCCGCGGGGGATCGGCAAGGGTGCCCTGCTTGCGCCGGCGGCGTTTTTCCGCGGCACAGGTTTGTGCATAAATAATTGCAGTGCAGCCCTCGGTATCGCGCAACTCGAGCTGGATACTGCCAAGCTGATTGCGATGGGCGATGCTGACACCATCAGTTTTTGCAAGGCCCTGCGCCCGATAAATCTGCGGTTGATCCGATACCAGGGCGATCCTGTTGACGCCCTCGGCGCGTAACTGGGCGACCATTTGTGCCACCGAGAGCTCGCCGTCAAGCGGCTGTCCACCGGTCATCGCGACGGCGTCGTTGTAGAGAATCTTGTAGGTGATATTGACGCCGGAGGCAACCGCAGCGCGTATCGCCAGTAGACCGGAGTGAAAGTAAGTGCCGTCGCCGAGATTCTGGAACACGTGTTTGCGCTCGGTGAACGGCGCCTGCCCCAGCCAGGTCGCGCCTTCGCCGCCCATCTGGGTGAAGGTCTCGGTGCCGCGGTCCATCCAGGTCGCCATGTAGTGACAGCCGATTCCGCCAAAGGCGATGCTGCCTTCAGGCACCACGGTCGAGGTGTTGTGCGGGCAGCCGGAACAGAACCAGGGTTTGCGTTCGGCGCGGTCGCGTTGTTGGGCCAGCGCTGTTTCCTTGGCTTCAAGGAATTCGAGACGCTGGTGAATCGCGGCGCTGTCGTAATAGCGCGAGATTCGAGCGGCGATGACGCGCGCAATCATGGCGGGTGTCAATTCGCCCAGATTGGTCACCAGCAGCTTGCGGTGCTCATCGTATTCGCCGACCACGCGCGGACGTTTGTCGACCGGCCAGTTATAGAGCTGGCCGGTGAGTTGATCCTCGATCACGCTGCGCTTTTCCTCGACGACCAGAATTTCATCCAGGCCTTCGGCAAACTTGTGCGTCATCACCGGCTCCAGTGGCCAACTCATGCCGACCTTGAACAGGCGGATGCCGATCGTGGCGGCCAGTTCGTCGTCGATGCCGAGGTCTTCAAGCGCCTGCAGGGTATCGAGATAGGATTTGCCGCTAGTGATAATGCCGAGCCTGGGGTTGGGGCTATCGATGGTGATGCGGTTCAGATTATTGGCACGCGCGAAGGCTCGTGCTGCATAGATCTTGTGGCGCTGCAGGCGCTCTTCCTGTGCCATGGGGGTGTCCGGCCAACGCGTGTGTACGCCGTCCGCGGGCAGTTCGTAGTCGTCGGGGATGACAACGCTGACGCGGCCCGGATCGATTTCCGCCGAGATTGCCGCATCCATGTTTTCGGTAATCGCCTTCAACCCGACCCAGCAGCCGCAGTAGCGCGACAGCTCCCAGCCGAGCACGCCGAGGTCCAGCACTTCCTGCACATCCGCGGGATTCAACACCGGCACGGTCGCGCCGATAAACATATGGTCGCTTTGATGGGGCAGTGTCGAGGATTTGCAGGCGTGATCGTCGCCGACCACCGCGAGTACGCCACCGTAAGGCGAGGTGCCGAAGGCGTTGGCATGTTTGAGCACGTCCATGCTGCGGTCCAGGCCCGGACCCTTGCCGTACCACATGCCGAACACGCCGTCATATCTGGCTCCGGGAAACAGGCCGACCTGCTGGCTGCCCCAGACCGAAGTCATCGCCAGGTCTTCGTTAACTCCGGGTTGAAAGTGAATATTGTGCTTTTCGGTAAAGTGCTTTGCTTTCCACAATGCCTGATCGAGACCGCCGATCGGTGAACCCCGATAGCCGGAAATAAAACAGGCCGTGTTGAGGCCGCGCTCGAGGTCGCGCTGGTGTTGCAGAATGGGCAATCTGACCAGCGCTTCGATACCGGTCATGAAGGCCCGACCCTTATCCAGCGAATATTTATCGTCCAGCGAAACTTTCATGGCATCACCTGATCAGGGGTAACAGGTCAATAGTGTAAGCCTGTGATTGCGGAAAGTTATTGCTTATTTATCGTTGATGGTGAATTTAACGGCATTAAATACTATAAAATATTAATATTTTAGAAAATAATATTAAAAATTATGAAATTAACGCCAATAGATATCAAAATACTCGCTTTACTGCAGTGCGATGCATCGCTGACCGCAGCCGAGATTGCCGAGCAGGTCAACCTGTCGGCCTCGCCCTGCTGGCGCCGCATCAATCGGCTGGAAAAGGAGGGCTGGATCGATAAGAAAGTAGCGCTGCTGAACATCGAAAAACTGGGCATGGGGCTGGTGGTATTTGCACGCATTCGCTTGTCGAAAAACGACGAGGCCTCGTTGCAAAGTTTCGAGGCACAGGTTCGCAGCTTCGCCGAAGTGGTCGAATGCTATACCGTGACCGGCTCGGCCGATTACTTTCTCAAGATCATCACGCGCGATATCAAGCATTACGACCGTTTCCTGCGGCGTCACCTGCTGCAGATACCGACGGTGCGAGATATCAATTCGAATGTCGCCGTGACGCAGATCAAATACACGACCGAACTGCCGCTGGCCACCCAGCTTTAAACGAAAACGTGACCTTTTTGGCTTGCAGATAGCAGGGGTTGGAGGCTTAATACGCACTTTCCCGGATTGCTGGTAACTTTGCTAGATGATCAACAAGATTCTGGTTGCGACCGATGCGTCGCCCGCCTCTGGTCGAGCGGTCAGTTTCGCCGCCAGGCTGGCGCTACAGCACGAGTCGGAGCTGCTGCTATTGAACGTGATTCGGGATATGCAGTTGCCGGAGATACTCAGGGAAGACCCTGATTTCGAGGCTTTCTATAATGCCCGCGATGAACTGATGCGCCAGGCCGCCGACCTGATTCTTAGGGAAGCCAGGACACTGGTGAGAAAGGAAGGCGTTAAGATTGTGCAGACGGCAATTGGCAGTGGCGACCCCGCCACCAGCATTGCCGGATTCGCGCGGCGGCGTAAAATCGACATGATCGTGGTCGGCACGCGCGGGTTGTCCAAGGTCAAGGCGTCGTCGATGGGCAGCGTGTCACGTAAACTGCTCGATCTCACTGAAGTTAACTGCCTCGTAGTCCGCTGAGGATCGCGTTAACCGTCGAGGCCTCGTCAAGCGTCTGTTTTTATCAGCTGCCCGAGTCGATGGCATGCACCGGGTTGCAGCGTAATACCCTGTTGGAGTGCATTGGCCGGCTCGATACAAATCATCCGCTCAAAGCCATCGTCGTCAAAATCCGTCATCGCCTGTGCCTTTTGTTCGCCCGGATTCCAGATCACCAGGTTATTGTTACCCCAACTGCGGATTGAAGTGTGGATGCCATTGCCCGAATCGAGCAAATCGATGGTTGCCGGTGGCGCCTGATAAACCCTGTCGACTTCGCTGTCGAGCGTTATTGCGGAGACTTGTTGGTGGGGCAGATAGTTCTGCAGTTTGTCGAGGTAGGTTAACCGGGTGAGGGCGGGAATAGCCACCAGCGAGCGGCTCGAAATCGTAAAATAGCTGTGCAGGGCGTTGCTCAGTATCAGCGGTGAACTTGACAGGTTGTGACTGCGCATCTCCATCCACAGGGTATCGGACAGGCGGATTTCAAATTCAAGCCGCGCCCTGTTTTGCCAGGCCGAATAAGGCGCCAGCGTGGGGTCCAGCGCCAGGATAATGCTGGTCGCCTGGTCATCGGTGAGGGTCGATACGACGCTGAAATCAGAGGTTCGTGCGTAGCCGTGCTGGGGGCGATCGGGATGTTCTGTATCCACTCCAAACCACGGCCAACACAGTGGTATCCCACCGCGTAGCGCTTGTGCGGGTTGATAAACTGCGCTGTCGCTCATCCACAGCACTTCGACTCCCGTGATTGGCCGATAACGGGTTATGTGCGCGCCCTGTAAATAAAGCTCGAGTTTCGCTTCGTGGAAAGTGAGATCCACTTTCGTCATGCCGGCTTTCCCTGCGCTGAACTTTAACCTGCTGTCGCGAGCAAAATCTGCGTTTAACGCGGTGATATCTGCAGAAGTCATTGGAGGAAATGTCTCGATCAATTTTGCGGCAGTATAACCCTGTCTGTAAACTAAACGTCCATCCCGGTACGGCGTAGCGCGAATAACCCAAAAAAAGATGTCAGACCCGCTTGCGCGCGGTCCGACGTATCGGGATCTTGTGCCAGGTGGCAGTGGGGCTATCGAAGGCCATCTCGAGATTCCCGCTTGCGCGGGAATGACTGATAACGGGGGGAACGGGATTCCCGCTTGCGCACGGTCCGACGTATCGGCAACGGCAGCCAGGCGTTTGGTTTAGCCTTTGGTGGGTATTTCGTAGATTCGCTGTGGAGGAATATACAGTTGGATGGCATCGCCAGTGTTGATGTGGCCTTCGCGTTCCACCCAGGCGGTTACGCCCCGGCGCCCGACAGCCGCCCTGGCAAACAGCTTGCCGAACCCCGGATGATGGCGCTCGATGATTTCGCCCGGATATTTGCAGGGGCTGTTTTCGAGATCCACCACCAACGAGGCGCCGCCGTCAAAAATCATTCGCGTCGAAGGTGGAATCTGTGAGAAATGCGGAATCCCGGAAACCAGTAAATTAGCGCCCAGCCACTCGGGTTTCAGCTCTGCAATTCCCATGCTGTCAGCGATTTCAGCCAGTTCCTCGGTCGAGACAATCGAGATCTGGCGGGTATTGCGGATTTCCGTTCCCTGCGGGTACTGGTGGCGTACGCGCACGCAGGATGAGCGTACCAGCCCGGAATGCGACTCGCCCTGCAGTCCGGCGTAACTCGCCGCAACCGATGGAACCCGGCTTGACGATAAATCTTCGTCGGGTGTCGAGTTAACCAGTATTACTTCTGTGCGAGCCTCAAGTTTCTTGAGGCGCTGTGCCATGACCATAACTTATGCCTGTCTGCGGATAGCTGAAATCGAGTGTTTGCCTGTCAACTGGAGCAAAAATTACTCTGGCGGCGGGACATCACGCACACGCGACTTGGTCGGGTCGTAGAACGGGAAGGCGACGACTCTTGCCGGTAAGCGTTTCTGCTGGCCGTCGAGCTTGCCGACTTCGAGCTCGGTACCGAGCGCACTGTGTTCGATCTGCACGCGCGCCAGGGCCAGGTTTTTGCGCAACACCGGTGAGCGCACCGCGCTGGTGATTTCGCCGACCTGGTTACGACCGATGTCGACGCAATCGCCGCTGACAGCCATTTCGTCGCCGGTCAACTCGAGGCCGACCAGGACGCGTTGCGGGTTTTCTTTGCGCTTCAGCAGCGCCGCCTTGCCGATAAAGTCATCCTGCTTGGTTTTGAGCGGCACGGTAAAACCGATGCCGGCCTCGAAGGGGTCGGTCTGGTCACTGAATTCGTAGCCGGCAAAGATGAGTCCGGCCTCGACACGCAACATGTCGAGTGCCTCCAGACCCAGCGGCGTCAGGTCGTAGGGCTTGCCCGCCTCCCAGATCGCGTCCCACACGGCCGCGGCATCGCGCGGATGACAAAACACTTCGTAACCGAGCTCGCCGGTATAGCCGGTGCGTGACACGACCAGGGGGATACCCTGGTCATCCCCGATGCGCGCAATCGAAAAACGAAACCATCCCATTTCGTCGATGTTCGCCTGGTCGGGCCGGGTCCAGATGATTTCACGCAGGATATCGCGGCTCCTGGGACCCTGAACCTGAAGATTGTGTAACTGCTCGGTGGAGTTGCGCACCCAGGCCTGCAGGCCGAGGAGTTGGGCCTGCTCGCGCAGCCACAGGCCGCTTTTGTCACTGCCGCCAACCCAGCGGAAATTATTCTGGCCGAGGCGGAACACGGTGCCGTCGTCGATCATGCCGCCGTTCTGGTAACACATCGCGGTATACACTACCTGGCCGACCGCCAGGCGGCGGATATCGCGCGTGACGCAGGTTTGCAGCAATAGCTCGGCATCGGGGCCGGTTACTTCATACTTGCGCAGTGCCGACAAATCGATCGCCACCGCGCCCTCGCGACAGGCCCAGTACTCATCGACTGCACCGTAGCGGGTGTAACTGTTGGCGAGCCAGTAACCCTCGTACTCGGTGAAATTACGCGTGTGTTGCGAGGTACGGCTGTGGAAGCCGGTCTCCCTGGTCAATTCTGTGTCTGCATCGGTTGTCATTCTGAATGCCGTCGCTTGGTTAAAGGTATGTTTGCCGGAATAGATGCGCATGTGGATGTCGGTCGGGTTCCAGCCATTTGCTGCATCGACGTCGCAGGGGCATGCCGAGGAGACACACACCATGTCTTTCAGCGCGCGCATCAGTACGTAGTCGCCGGGGCGTGACCAGGGCTCGTCAAAGTAGATCTGGTTGGCGTCGTCGATGGCGGTGTTGTAAAACAGGTTGATCGCCATCCATCCCTTACGCGCCTCGACGCCGTAGGGCTGCAGGACCCGGTTGAAGTTGTCCGAACAATTGACGTGGCCCGGGTAGCCCATGTCGTCGTAATACTTGGCGGTACAGGCGGTGCCGAAGCTGTCGTGGCGACCGCAGGTGTCCTGCACCACTTCGATCATCGGCTCGAAATTCTGATCGTAAAACTTCGAGAACAGCCCCGGCGCCGGGTAAGCGGCGCCGATCGCGTAACGCGTGGTGGTGGCATCGAGGCTACGTTCGATACCGCGCTCCAGCTGGGGTGCGTCGAAGCACTGGAAATCCGAGCACTCGCGTCCTTGCACGTCGATGATCTGGATGTAGTCGCCGGCCTTCACCTCGTAGGCAAACGCGGTGCGTGCGGCAATGCGAACGTCTTCGAGTGGATCGGCCAGTGGATCGGGTAAGCGGATAATGCGTTCCCCCGCGGCAGCCGGGCGCCGGTGCACGAAAGCCACCAGGTCGGTCGGTGTATTTTGCCGGTCGGCGCGCATCGGCTCGGCGGGCACCACGATAATACAGGTGAGTGCTTCGTTCGCGCTGCAGCGAATCGAGTCACCGGCCGGTGAATGGTTGCGAAAAACAGCCGAGCTGCGGGCATCCTGTATCGAAATATTGAGCGCGGCGAGGGCGTCTGCCAGATTGGCAGTATTACCCGGCTGGTCCGCCAGAATGCCCTGCAATGCCTCGCAGTTGCCATTGGCCGGCAAGCCGATGAGCCCCGGATCGCCACGTCCTGCGGGGCCGAACACGCTGATTTCCGCGGGCTGTAAACCCTCCGGGCTGACCAGTTCCAGTTCGTCACCGGCTAGCAGGCCGAGGGTGACACTACCACCCGCGCGTATTCGGTAACGCTCGGTATTTTCGGGCAGCGCATTTAACCCGGGCTGGCGAATGCGCGGGGGGGAAACGAACAATGGCGCGTTCATGTCGGTGCCAATCCGCGCTTACGGCTAATCGGTTTCAAGCAAATCATCCTGTACACCATATAAGTGTTCTTTGATCAACTGGACTGCTGCGGTGGCATCGCGGGCCAGAATCGCTTCATAAAGACGGCGATGCTGGGCGTTATAATAATCGATGCGCTCGGGCGTCAACAGTTTTGATTTCATCCGCCCCCATTGCGAATGGCGGCGAACTTCGCTGATGCGGTCATAGACCCAATACATCAATTTGTTTTTCGAACAATGTGCCAACGCCATGTGGAAGGCGGTATCGGCTCGTGCAAACGCCTCCGAGTCACCATTGCAGGCCTCACACTGAATCAGCGCTTCATGCAGTTCCTCGAGATCTCGCAAGCTTGCATTGGCGATGGCCAGGCGCACCAGTTGAGGTTCCATGGCAATACGCACTTCGACCATTTCGAGTGGACTGGTAACACTCGCTATTTCCTGCTGGTTGGTGGATGCGCGATGCGACACGTAGGTACCGCTGCCACTCTGGCGGATGACCAGGTGCTGTTTTTCCAGTATCTGCAATACCGAGCGGATAGTGCCGCGCGAAACGCCAAATTCCTCGGCCAGGTTGCGCTCGGCCGGCAGGCGCTCTTCAAAGCGGTAATCCCCTTCCAGGATCTGGCGTCGTAACTGCGTGACCACGTTACCGGTAGTCACGCCGACGCGATTGCCATTGGGCTTACGCAGCGTTGGGCTATCCCGTGCTGTGGTGATCGGTGCGTTGCTACCGGCAGGTTTCAAACCTCGTGGCTCCCAGGATTGTTACTATGGTATTGTCAATTGGTACAATAATGAGGTAAAAAATGGCATAATTCAAGCCTTTAAAGACCAAATAACGAGATAATCGGGCGTGAAAAACCCATAGACAAGTTGATTTGGGCTTTTTCAAAAATGTGAAAAATTCCGTCATCTGTCCAGGGGTAGGGAAAAATTTTGTAATTAAATTACTGAATATAAAGGAAAATAATTATAAGGCAAGAAGCGGGCCGGCTTCGAGGTATTGTAGGTTCGCCATTGGCAATACGACGTATTGAGCCAATGCGGTCTAAATTGGTACAGTATTATTGACCAATTCAATACAAATTGTCCAAATAATTTATATTTGGGTCTTGTTTTGTGTGTCGGGATGGGTATACCATTGCTGCCTGACTGGTTCGGCCCGAGTGTATCCCGGGCGCTCATACGAAGTGTTATACGCCGCACGGCCTTACAAAAAAAGCGACGACTTTGCTGAGGAGCCTGAGAGGTTAGCTAGAACATCGTCTTAAACCGCTGGAGGGTAACATGACCGATTTACAAGAACACGTGGAAGCGCCGGGACGCGCCGAGCTGGTTAAGCAGGTTGCTGAAAAAATCAGGGAAACCGGGGTAGATTACATCTATTACCAGTTTATTTCCGTCACCGGGCGCATCGTAGGTAAGGGTATCCCGTCGGCCCACTGGGAGCGTCTTGCCGAAAAGGGTTTTCAGCTGGTCTATGGCTCGACCGCGAACCTGTTTATCGATCGTCACGGCGACTACATCGGTTACGGCCCGGAGGCCTCGGAACTGGTGGGTATTCCGGATCCCGAAACTTTCTGTCAGCTGCCCTGGGACAAGCGCGTCGGGCGCGTGTTCTGCACCCTGTTCCGCAATCGCGAAGAACGAGAAAATCCGGGTGGCGCGCTGACCTCGGATTGCCGTGGCAACCTGCGCCGTATCCATAAGGAATTCCAGGGCAAGCACGGCCTCGAAATGCGCTGTGGCACCGAGCCGGAAATGATGTGGCTGAAGCGCGGTGAAGACGGCAAGATGGCCGGTGGCGTTACCAAGCCCAACTGTTACCACATCGACCAGTTCGAAGAACTGCGTCCGACCTTCATGAAGGTTATCGAGTACTCGCAGCAAATGGGTCTCGACATCATCCAGGGCGATCACGAAGACGCGCCGGGCCAGCTGGAACTCAACACTCAATTCGACGACGTCCTGCGTAACGCGGACCGTCTCACGACTTATCGCCAGATTTGTGCGCAGGTCGCGCGCGAAGACAATCTCATTGCCTGCTTCATGTCGAAGCCGTTCATGGGTGTGTCGGCGTCCGGCTGCCACCACAACATGTCGCTGTGGCGAGGCGGCGAAGATGTCGTCAACAATCTCGGCATGGAATCTCTGCCGGGCATGGACGGGGCCTTTACCTATCGTGTCGGTGGTGAAAATACCTTCATGCCCGATCCGTCGATCGACGAGCGGGCACCGGGTCCGATCGGGCTGCAGTCGATCGGTGGCGTCATCAAGCACCTCGGTGCATTGACCTCGATCGGTTCTTCCACGGTCAATTCTTATCGCCGTCTGTGGGACACCGGCTTCTGGGCGCCGATCTTTGCCGACTGGGGTTATCAGAACCGCACCTGCGCGCTGCGTGTTTCGGCACCGGGGCGTTTCGAGTACCGCTCGGTCGATTCGATGGTGAACCCTTACCTGATGGGCGCGGCACTGCTCAAATCCTTCGATGACGGTATCGACAACAATCTCGATCCCGGTGAAGCCGAAGAACGCAATATTTACACCGCGATGGACGAGGGTAAGCAGGTCAAGAAGCTGCCGATGTCGCTCGGGGACGCGCTCGAAGAGCTGCGTAACGACGAGGTTGTCAAATCAGCCATGCCGGGTGAGATGTACAAGGTCTACGAGCATTACAAGCGCGACGAGTGGGAGAAATACAACGCCACTGTGACCGACTGGGATCTCGATATGTACCTCGACTGCCTCCCTTAGGTTGCAGGCGACAGCTTCGGTGCGGGCGTTGTCCGCACCGGGCCTCAAATTCCAGGGCCGCGGCGTTGGCCCGATGTTAAATCTCTACAGAGGATATTCTTATGTGTGGTATTGCTGGACTGATCTGGAAAGGCGGTGTTACCAGCGATATCGGTAGCGAGATGACCCAGATGCTTCAGGCGTTGAAGCACCGTGGGCCGGACTCTACCGGTTTTGCGCTTTATGGTAAGCCTGACGACGACGTGCACATATTGCGCTTCAAGGTTGCCGAGCAGGAAGAAATGAGGACCGGCTTCGATATTCATCGCCAGGTCATCGAGCGCAAGGCCGCGGTCGATACGCGCCTGGAAGAACTCGGCGCCGAAATTATCAAGAAAGATGATGCGACCGAATACGCCTTCCGCTACCTGTTCAAATTTGGTGGCGACCTGAAACGCCTGATCGATTTTATCGAAGACCTCGATGGTGTGGAAATCCTGTCGGTGGGCAAGGGCCTCGAATTGATCAAGGACCTGGGTGATGCCACCGTGGTGTCGGATCAGTACGGGCTCAAAGGCTTCAAGGGCACGCACGCGATCGGACACACGCGCATGGCGACCGAGTCCGATGTCGATATCCGTTCCGCGCATCCCTACTGGGCCTATCCGTTCAATGACGTCTCCGTGGTGCACAACGGCCAGTTGACCAATTACTGGACCATGCGCCGTGACCTCGAGCGTCGTGGCCATCGCTTCATGTCCAACTGCGATTCGGAACTGATCGCGGTTTACATCGCCGATCGCATCGACCGCGGCGACCAGCTGGAAGACGCCATGCGCCTGTCCATCGACGTTATCGACGGCGTGTTCACCTACCTGGTCGCGACCGCCGACCAGCTCGGCATGGCCAAGGACGTGATGGGCGCGAAGCCGATGGTGCTTTACGAGAGCGATGAATTTGTCGGGCTGGCTTCGGAAGAAGTCGCCATTCGCAGTATTTTCCCGCGTGAAATTGACACCTGGGATCCTTATCAAGGGGAGGTTAAAGTATGGGCAGCATAAATACGTCCCATGACATGGGGCTACACGAAGAGCAGCTCGCAGGCCGGACGCAACAACGATTTTTCTCGGCTTCCGAGGAAGAAAATTACACCTATCCCTGGTCCTACGAAGTCGATTTTGACAAGACGGCCGAGTTCGATGCCGCGGATATGGAAATAACAGATATCAACAACAAGATTCGCGCATTGATGAAGTCGGGTCATGGCACGATTACCGTGCAAAACCCGCGCGCCAAGCATTCGCTCGGGGTCGGCATCCTGAATCGGCTTAACCTCAATTTCGAGGGTAGCCTGGGTTACTTCGGCTGCGGCCTGATCGACGGCGCCAACGTGCACATTTCCGGTCGCGTGGGCTGGTCCTGTGCGGAAAACATGATGGCGGGCAAGGTGGTCATCGAAAAGAATGCGGGCTCGCTGTTTGGCGCCGCGATTCGCGGTGGCGACCTGGTGTGCAAGGGTCAGGCAGGCGCACGCGTCGGCATCGATCAAAAGGGTGGCACCATCATCGTCGGCGACAGCGTTGGTGCTTTCACCGGCTTCATGATGCAGCGTGGGCGCATGATTATCCTCGGTGATGCCGGCGATAACCTCGGCGACTCGATGTACGACGGTACCATTTACGTTGGTGGCAAGATCGCCAGTCTCGGCGTCGATTGTGTCGAAACCGATATGACCGATCTCGACAAGCGTTATCTCGAAGGCAAGTTATCGCAATACGGCATGGCGGCGCCCAACGGTGTCGAAAACATGATCAAGCTGACTTCCGGCAAGCAATTGTGGAACTACGACAACCTCGAACCAAGTGAGAAGAAACTGGTGCTTTGAGCACGTTTCGATTCTGGAGAAATTAAGATGTCTGACAAGAAAATAGATCCATATCACCTGGGGAACAGCTTCATTTTTCCGCCCCATGTGATGAACGATATTCACATCAAGGCTGAGCTGGGCCGTTACCGCATGCGCGGGTTTTCGCTGTTCAAGAAAATCCCGACCTGGGATGACCTGACCTTCATGCCCGGTACCCTTACCCGTTTTGTAATCGAGGGTTACCGTGAAAAGTGTTTGACCAAAACTGTCATTGGCCCCAATGCCAAGATTCCGCTGGAGCTCGATATTCCGGTTTACATCACCGGTATGTCCTTCGGCGCCCTGAGCTATGAAGCCAAGACGGCGCTGGCGCGTGGTGCGACCATGGCGGGTACCGCGACCTGTTCCGGCGAAGGCGGGATGATTCCCGACGAGCGGCGTTACTCGTCGAAGTGGTTTTACCAGTGCATTCAGTCGCGTTACGGTTTTAACCCGAATCACCTGCGGCTTGCCGATGCAGTTGAATTTTTCATCGGCCAGGGCTGTAAGGTCGGTCTCGGTGGTCACCTGATGGGACAGAAGGTAACCGATCAGGTCGCCGAGATGCGTTCGCTGCCGGCCGGTATCGACCAGCGTTCACCGGCACGCCACCCGGACTGGATGGGACCGGACGATCTCGCACTGAAGATCCAGGAAGTGCGCGAAGCGACCGATGGGCAGATCCCGATTCAATTGAAGCTGGGTGCGGCGCGCGTCTATGACGACGTGCGTATGGCGGCCAAAACCGGGCCTGATTCGATATACATCGACGGCATGGAAGGCGGCACCGGTGCGGGACCACACCTCGCCACCGAAGACACCGGAATCCCGGGTATTGCCGCGATCCGCCAGGCGCGCCAGGCGCTCGATGACGTTGGCATGTCGGGTGAAATTACGCTGGTATATGCTGGCGGTATTCGCAACGGTGCCGACGTCGCCAAGGCGATTGCGCTCGGTGCGGATGCGATCGCGATCGGTCACTCATCGCTGATCGCGCTCAACTGCAACAAGGACATCCCCGAGGCTGATTTTCAGACTGAGATGGGTGTCGATCCGGGGTATTGCTATCACTGCCATACCGGGCGCTGCCCGGTTGGTATTGCGACCCAGGACCCAGTTCTGCGTCAACGCCTGGATCCGGATGCGGCAGCGGAGCGGGTTTACAACTTCCTGCATACGCTCACCATCGAAGCACAGTTGTTCGCCCGTGCCTGTGGCAAGACCAATATCCATTCGCTGGAACCGGAAGACCTGGCGGCACTGACGATGGAAGCCTCGGCCTGCGCGCAGGTTCCGATGGCCGGCACTCAACACACCGTCGGTCGCCCCGACATGACTCGTTTCTAAGGAGGTCGCACCAATGGCTGAACAAGATATTAATCATTTCCTCGAAGGCGATGGCGTCGACTCCGAACGCGAGAAAATTATCGGGCAACACATCGGTTACCGCTACGATGTCAACCTGGTGCCCGACATGGAGCGCTGCACGCCATTTTTACGCAAATATATGGATGTTATGGGCTGGAGTGATCTGAACTGGCTCGAAGACGTGCACATGGGCTACGAAGAGGGCAATCCCGCGGTGTTTGATCGCAACATCAACGGCTGGGTCACCATCCCGGATAACATCGAACTGCCGGACAACCAGCAGGATCGCGACATGATTGCGCGCGAACTGCTGGTCAAGTTCCAGATGTCGAAGAGCCACCCGATGGTCGACCTGCGCAAGGCCTACGAGAAATTTTCGTGAAATGCAAATTGTTTAACTAGAGTAATTAAAATGCCCTTCCACAGGGCATTTTTTTTATCGAACATGCAAAATTAAGCACCATTGTGATGCGAAAATCTTGATAGCAACCCGTAATAAAGGTATAAGAAAGTCTTTCATGGGGGCATCCGGATTTTCCCTGTAGTGAAAATCAGCTCGCTGAAAAAAGGGGCAAGGGTCGGCCAGCGTACTTCTGGTATTCAACCTTTAATAATAGACATTCGTAAAAACTAGGGGGCATAGAAATGGATAATGAGTTAACGGCGCTCGGGATAATATTTACCGAGTTTTATTATTGGGTCACCGTCGTGTTCATGTTCCTGATACACGTCGGTTTCTGTGTGTATGAGGTGGGCGCATCGCGCTACAAGAATCATACGCATACCCTGATGAAGAACACCATGGTTATCCCGTTGGTAACCGTTACTTTCTACTTCTTCGGCTGGTGGATTTATTTCGCCTTCGTCAACGGCCCCTGGATCATCGGGGACCTGGTAGCGGCACCGTTTGCGACGCCCTGGAGCGAGCTGATGGGAACCCACATGGGTGGCGCGCCGGTACAGGGTAACCTGACCGCCGACGATACCGCTTTCTGGGCGCGTATCAACGGCGTATTCTGGGCCGCATTCCTGCTGTTCTCGTGGACAGCTGCCTCCATCGTTTCCGGTGCTGTAATCGAACGCATCCGTCCCAGCGCTTTCTGGATCCTGGCGGTCGTCATCGGTTCCTTTACCTGGATCATCGATGCGTCATGGGGCTGGTCGTGGAACGGCTGGATGGTGCAGAAGCTGGGTTACCATGACGCCTATGCGTCCGGCGTCATCCACGCCATAGCCGGTGGTTTCGCCCTCGGTGTCTTGCTGGTACTGGGTCCACGTATCGGTAAATTTGCGGCCGACGGCACACCGCGAAATATCAACCCGCATAACCCCTGGCTGGTGACGATAGGACTGTTCCTGATCTATACCGGTTTCTGGGGCTTCTACGTGGCCTGTAATATTCCGATCATCGATGTCTATGGTCCCGCGATGCTGGATGTGGCTGACAAGACATTCTTCAGTGCGACCAACATCTATCTGCAGCCCACGACACTGTCGGCGATCACCTTTAACTTCCTGATGTCGCTGTCGGGCGGTTTGATGGCGGCTTACCTGGTCTCGGATGGTGACGCTTTCTGGACCTATTCCGGTGGTCTGGCAGGTGTCATTGGCGCCTCGTCGGGTAACGACCTTTACCACCCCATCCAGGCCATGTTGATTGGCGGCGGCGGTGCAATCCTCGCTTACAAGATGCATTACTGGGTTGAAAACAGGTTCAAGATCGATGACGCCGTCGGTGCGGTTGCGGTCCACGGCTACGCCGGTTTTTACGGTATCGTCGTCGCCGGTTTCATGCTCTGGGGCTACCCGTCCTCACCGTTCGAGGGCTATGCGAGCATTTCCCCGTGGGGCAACTTTATCGGTGCGCTGATCATGTTCTTCGTGCTCGGCTTTATACCGGCCTGGATCGTGTCGAAGATTCTGCATGGTTTGGGCATGCTGCGCATCCCGCGTGAAATCGAACTGGTCGGCCTCGACATCAATACCGAGACGCAACGCGCAATCGATGCCGACGAAGTCGCGCGCGCGATCCGTGCAGAAGCAGGGTAATGGCTCCTGATTTCGATCACATTTTAAATTGACACATGAGGAGAAAATATCATGTCTACTGGACTAGTTGATAACTGGCTGAATATTGATACCTTCGGTCCGATTTACCCCTTCGTTGGCACGGAAATGTTTCTGGCGGTTGTGGGCATTGCCTTCTGGGTTGCCTGGCATATCTGGCAAATCAAGAAGGAGAACGCCGAATTCAAGGCGGACATTGAAAATATCAATAAGCAGGGTGGTCCTGGCAAAGTGCTCGATGACGAGGCCAGGCGCGAAATGGAGGATACGGTAGGGCAGTAAAAGCCTGTCGTAACCTTTGTAGTATGTTGTATTGAAACCCCTTCGAATTTTGCTCGAAGGGGTTTCTCATTTTAACTTCGCGGTAATATATTGCGGGTCATCCATGTCGGGATACAGCGGCAACGCTGCATGCCGTTCTGGACTTATTCCTGTGATTAAGATTCGGGACTGGCGGTAACCATGATAAGAAGAGCACTTTCAGTTTTGCCAACCCGGCCGATCGTCTACATCGTCCCGGTGCTCGTGGTGCTGGTCCTGTCGTTTTATTACCGGGATATCCACCAGAAGTGCGCCGATAACAAACAGTTTCGCAGGGCGCTCGTCGAGCTGTTGCATTCGGTGGACAGGCCCGGGCAATTTCGTTTGCTGGATTTCACGGATTTCCGTTGGGACAAGGTCAGGATTGTCGCAAAGTTCGAACCCGAAAGAAGAAATACCGAATGCCCGTTTGACTGGAACTGGCCCAGTGGGGTTCGCGATACGCTGATTGCAAACGGCCTGTTAACCGTACTGATATTTGCCCAGGACGGAGTGATCGTTAAATATCACGAATTGCGCAGTGATGAACTGGCGTTTCGCGGTACAGAGTCCAGTTTGACTCCGCAAACCGCGGTATTCGATGTTGGCAGGGATTCCGTTGGCGGCGGCGCTGTAACGCTGTCGCTGAATCAATAATCCCGGGGTGATATAGCGCGGCAGGAACCTGTGCCCGGCTTGCTTTCTATCGGGCACAGGCGCTGCCGCCGCCCTGTGACCACAGCGGCGATACCGGCCAGGTGCGGTAAAGTAAGTGTCGTATTGGTGATGTTCCTGGCGGGTGAAAATTTGTAAAATGCCCGTGCCGGGCAATCGGCAATGCCAGTGCGCAGATAATCGACATTAATCAATCAAGTTGGGAGTATTCGAATCGTGGCTACGATAATTGACGGCAAGGCTTTTTCGGCCAAACTGCGCGGCGAAATCGCGCGCAAGGTGGCAATTTTGAAACAGGTCCATTCCATTACCCCGGGACTGGCCGTGGTTCTCGTCGGGGAAGACCCGGCAAGCCAGGTATATGTGCGCAGCAAGGGTAAGCAGACCGTTGAAGCCGGCATGAACTCCTATGAGCACAAGCTGGATGTCAATACCAGTCAGCAGGACCTGCTCGCGCTGATCGAGCAGCTGAACGGTGACCCGGATGTTCACGGTATCCTGGTGCAATTACCGTTGCCGGGTCACATCGACGAAGAAGCGGTGATTAATTCGATATCGGTAGGCAAGGACGTCGATGGATTTCATCTTTCCAACGTCGGCCTGCTGTCGATTGGTGCCGATGGCATCGTGCCCTGTACACCGCTCGGTTCGCTGATGATGCTGAAAGACCATCTTGGCGATCTTTCCGGTAAGAAAGCCATCATCGTTGGCCGCTCCAATATAGTTGGCAAGCCGATGGCGGCATTGCTGTTGAAGGAAAGCTGCACCGTCACCATCGCGCATTCGCGTACCGTCGACCTGCCAGGTGAATGCCGCCAGGCCGATATTCTGGTCGCCGCGGTTGGACGCCCTGAAATGGTCAAGGGTGACTGGATCAAAGCGGGTGCGACCGTGATCGACGTGGGTATCAATCGCATCGAAAACGGGGATGGCAGCACTCGACTGGTCGGCGATGTCGAGTTTGACTCGGCGGTTAAAGTGGCCGGTGCGATTACCCCGGTTCCGGGTGGAGTCGGACCCATGACCATCGCCTGTCTGCTGCACAATACCCTGCAGCAAGCCTGCCGTCTGAACCATGTCGATGTGCCCGAGTAACAATTCGACTTACCAGCAAGCTGAATTCTGGCAATGCCTTCGGTCGCCAAGCGTACGCTGATATTTGTTGGCCTGCTGGTCGCCGGGCTGGTGCTGTATGCGCTGTGGTTTGGCATCAAGGCGGATAACTATGACAAGACGGTCGTGCCTTACCTGGATTCGGCGCTGCCGAAACTGACCAGCTGGCATTATGCCGAACTCCGGCCCCTGCTGTCCCCCCAGGCTCAGCTCGAGTACCAAAGCGAACAAGGGCAGGCTACCTACCAGCTGCTCAGTAAGCTCGGGGCACTTGAGTCGGTGGGCAAGCCCGCCTACCTGGGAGATCACTCGGGTAGTAGCCCTGGGCTCGGGGACATACAACTCGTCACCTACCAGGTACCGCTGCAATTTGAATCGGGTCCTGCGCTGATCAAGTTAAAACTTGCCCTCGCCAGTGATGGCAAGCAGTATTTTATTCATCAATTCGGTATTCACTCAGAAGTTTTTGCAGCCGATTAGGCGCTTTAGCAGTATTTATACGGCCAGTCAAATTGAGTGATTCCAGCTCGCTCCGACACCTCGATTGGCACCATTTTGGTGCAAATAATCCATTAAAAACAACAACATAGTCATTTCTTATCGGATTGGTTAAGATTCTCAATTGTTTCAGCCTCGGGGGCAGAACCCGGATAAAAATAACTGGTTTATGGAACAACCACTGTACCACCTGGATGGGGTTGAACAGGGGTCAGATACGGCCTGGGACGTATCGGGGAATTCTGTCGGAGGACAGGCTCTTATAACCAACAAGATATAAGGAGAAGTCAATAATGACACCTGCAGAACTAGAGGCCGCATTGATCTGGGCTAACAAGATCAACATGGAAGTTTATTACTACTGGTGTACTGCCATCATGGTGCTGATTCATGCTGGTTTCATGATGTATGAGATGGGCGCGTCCCGGGTAAAGCACACCCTGGCAGCCGGCACTAAAAATGTACTCGCATTCGCCTATATGATTCCAACTTTCTGGTTGTTTGGATGGTGGATTTACCTGGCGATGACCAATGGTTTTGTGCCCGACTTCGAGGCCGGCGCTTCCGCGTTGCCATGGAGCGACAGCATGGGCCCCAACCTGGAAGACAATGCAACCGGGGTTTTCTGGGGCGCGTTCACGCTGTTCGCCTGTACCACGGCATCGATCATGTCGGGTGCGGTAATCGAGCGTATTCGCATGACCGCATTTATCATCCTCGCCGTGGTACTCGGTTCTGTGGTGTGGATACTGGCGGCTTCCTGGGGTTGGCATTATGCCGGCTGGATGGTCACCGAATGGGGTTACCATGATTTTGGTGCTTCCGGCGTGGTGCATATCATTTCCGGTTTCTTTGCGCTAGGCGTGTTGATCCATCTCGGCCCGCGCATCGGCAAGTTCAATGCCGATGGCACCGCCAACGTGATTCGTGGGCACAGCCTGCCGATGACGATGGTCGGCCTGATGCTGATCGTCACCGGTTTCTTTGGTTTCCTCGGTGGTTGCCTGTTCTATGGCGGCGGCGGACCGGCCGGTATTGGCCAGTGGACTAATATCTACGGCATGCCGACCACCTTGTCGGCAATCTGTTTCAATACCCTGATGGGTATTGCCGGTGGCATGATCGGCGCCTACACCAAGACACGCGATCCATTCTGGATGATGTCCGGCGCCCTGTGCGGGGTTATCTCGGTCGCCGCTGGTATGGATCTTTACTATCCGGGTCTCGCCTTCATTCTCGCCTTTGCCGGTGGTGTGATCGGACCGGTCGCTGCCGGCTTTGTCGAGAAAATGGGCATAGACGATGCGGTTGGCGCAGTCGCGGTGCACGGTGTCTGCGGTATTCTGGGCCTGTTATTTGCCGGACTTTTCCTCGGCGGCTACCCGACATTTTCCGAGGACATTCCGGCAGTCACCTTTTTCGGCCAGTTCAAAGGCATGATCGTCATGGTTTTACTCGGGTTTATTCCAGGTTACGTGCTGGCTTTTGCGTTCAAGAAAATAGGCATATTGCGTGCCGGCGACAATGTACAGGAAGTGGGTATGGATGTGGAGATCGCAGCCCTGGCCTATCCTGAAGAAATCATCAGCGATGCTGCTAAATAGAGGAGAATTAAAATGAATACAAGTCCGATCGAAAGTTGGGACGCCGCTGGCGCCATATTCTCGTTTGCTGGCGGTGGCGGGGCTACCCTGTTCTGCGTGTTGACGGTAGTGTTTTGTATCGTGCCCCTGTTCTTCACCCTGAAGACTGAAAACCATCACGAAAATATGACCAAGTAAGGCTCCCTCGGGAAGTAGGACCTGGCCTCACCTGTCCTCAGCAGGTGGGGCCTTTTTTTTACCTGTATCGCAGGGTCGGAGCGGGAGGTATCTGCCGCAACGAAGCGTATCTTATCTGCAATGAACCCTGTGGAAATCCCGTATATACAGTATTGCCCATAAGCACTTAAACTGTGCAAGCCTGGGCTGCAGTAGAAAACGGGGCTAGAAAGGTGCAGATTAACCTGGCCAATGGGCAGGCCTTGCATTGCAGCAGGTTGATCGTGGCGACGTTTCGCCGCGGCCGACGACTGCCTTGAATTGCAGAGACAACTATAACTGAGGAGCTATCATGGGATTTACACGCAGAGATATATTGCGCGCATCGGTTGCCGGTGCGTTTGCCACGGGTGCCACGGCGTTACCAACGCAATTGCTGGCCGCCAATAAAACCGTCAAAATCGGTATGAACATTCCGATGACCGGCGACTACGCACCCTGGGGTCTGCCTGGCTTGTACGGGTGTGAAATCGTCGCCAATAACATTAATACGGCAGGCGGTGTCAAGATAGGCGGCGACACCTACAACATCGAGATGGTCGCTTACGACCATGGCTACGACACCGAAAAAGCGGTGCAGGGCTACAAGAAGCTGGTGCTGCAGGATGAAGTCAAGATGGTCATGATGCTCGGTGGCTCCACGGTCGCCTCGGTGCTGCCCTGGGCGCAACGTCGAAAGATGCTGACCACGACCTTGCTACCGAGTGATATTACCCCCGAATCCGAATACCTCGTCGCCACTTGTGAGTCGCATCCATTGTATAACGTCACCGGCGTCGAATACCTGAAGGCAAAGTATCCCGACGCGAAGACCGCCGCCATCGTCACCAATAACGATGCCGAGTACGGCTTGCAATCCGCCGCGACCTACAAGGCGGCCTTCGAGGTTGCCGGTATCGATGTCGTCGACGTCAACCTGCACGGATTCGACATTACCGACTTTGCGCCCATCGTCAGCTCGGTGCTGGCGAAAAACCCCGACATCTTCTGCATGGCGACCAGCTTTTACGTCACGCCATTGATGGAACAGCTCTACCACCAGGGTTTCAAGGGCAAGATTATCTCCTGCACGCTCGACTACTACGATGAAATCATTGCCAAGACCAGCCGCGAATTCGTCGATGGGACCATCTTCCAGTTCCCTGATTTTGATGATCCGGCACTCAACGATCCGGGTGTCAATTTTCCTAACCCGGGTGATTTCGACGCCAAGTACCGTGCGGCGCATCCGAATGACTGGTCGGCAGTATCGTGGGAGTATCCGGCGATTCTGCTCAACTGGCTGGAGGGCGCTAAAGCGGCCGCTAGTGTCGATCCGACCGCGGTACTCAAGGCGTTGCGCTCAGCCAAAAATCCCGAGTTCGTGTTTGGTGGGGGCCAGTGGTGGGGTAGCCAGTTATGGGGACTCGATAACGCTGTAGTCGGGCGCTGGCCGGTGGTCGTAGTTGAAAACGGCAAGGCCCGCATTCAGGAATATCGCAGTGTTTCGGGTTGGCTCGAGAAAAACAAGGACGTATTGATCAAGCATATGAAAGAACTGGGTCTGCGAACCGTATAGCGACCTGCTAACGGCCGCAGCGGGGTGATGCCGGTTATCCCTCCGTTGCGGCTGTGTGCTGCATGCTCACCTTGCCCAACATTACTGAATTTTTTCGTACCTGAGATAAACGAATGGAACTCGTAATTCAGTCGATTATCAATGGCCTGATCCAGGGTGGTTTTTTCGCCCTGTTTGCGGTCGGCCTGGTGCTGATCTTCGGTGTTATGGGCGTCGTTAATTTTGCCCATGGCGAACTGGTCATGATCGGTGCCTACACCATCTGGCTGGTGCATGCCCAGTATGGGTTTCCTTATTTGCCGACGTTATTGCTGGCGATTGTCCTGGTGATGGGGATAGGTCTGCTGATGGAGCGATTCCTGTTTCGACCGACACGCAGCGATCCGCTTGCGGGTTTGATCTGTTCCATCGGCGTCCTGTTTATTTTGCAGGTGGTTGCCACCCTGATTGGTGGTGATGGACCCTCCAAGCAGGTCCCGCCGCCGCTCGACGGTACCCTGGTAGTACTCGAATTCATCCGTATTCCCTATCAGCGCCTGTTTGGGTTGGGGGTATCGGCTCTCGCATTGCTGACCCTCTGGTATTTCCTGACCCGCACCCGCCTGGGTTGGGCACTGCGCGCAGTGGCGCTGGACCGTGAAGCGGCCGCCTTGCAGGGTATCAACATTAACGTCATCTCGTTCATTGCTATCGGCGTGGGCGCGGGCCTCGCCGGCCTTGCGGGTGGGTTGATGGCGCCTTTGACCAATATCAATCCGCACATGGGCCATAATGTCATTATCACTGCGTTTATTGTCACCATCGTCGGTGGAGTCGGCAGCCTGTCCGGTGCGGTTTACGCGGCGATTATCTACGCGCTGTTCCACACTTTTGTCACGGTTTACCTGGGTGGTACCGTTGCGACTATCTGCGGCCTGATCCTGATGGTGCTGGTATTGATCGTGCGTCCGACCGGTATCATGGGTGTGCGGGTGAGCGAGTAGCATGACAGGCAAGACAGGCAAGATTATCTCGGGTTTAGTGCTGCTGGCGGCGTTGCTGCTGTTGCCGCATTTACTGCAGTACCACCACCAGGACCTGTTGATCTTCCTGACCATCAACGTACTGGTGGTCGCCAGTTACCGTATCGTCACTCTCACCGGGGAATGGTCTCTAATCCATGCGGTAATGATGGGTGTCGGTGGCTATACCGCGACCCTGGCGTTCAAGCAATTCGAACTCGGCATGTGGTTTACTCTGCCGCTGGCCGGTATCGTCGCGGCGGCGATCGCAGCCTTGCTATGTTTTCCGTTGTTTCGCATGACCCAGTTCTATTTCCTGATCGGCTCGTTTGCCGCGGGTGAAGCGATACGATTGTGCTGGATCCAGTTCGTCAATCCGTTCGGCGGCACCGGTGGACTGAGTGGCGTGGAACCGCCGTTGATCGGCAATATCGATTTCCTCGAACCGGTACCCTATTACTATCTGACCCTGGTGGTCGTCGGAATGTGCCTGTTCATCCTGCACCGTATCGAAAAATCACGCATTGGATTGATTTTGCACTCGGTGCACTGGAATTCGCCGCTGGCGGAGTCGGTGGGTGTTGATACCTGGCGCTATCGGGCACTCGCATTTATTATCGGCTCGTTCTTCGTCGGTGTGGCGGGCGGCCTCAAGGTGCATTATCTCGGCACTATCACGCCTAACCAGTTCGGTGTCGGCTTCATGGTGTTCATCCTCATCTGGGTCATCGTTGGCGGCTACAATCGTTTTTACGGTCCGGTTATCGGCGTGGTCGTGCTCACCCTGTTTGATGAATCAATTCGCAGCCTGGAAGAACTACGCCCGGCAATTTACGGTGCCGTATTGATTGCCTCGATCCTGTTTCTGCCCCAGGGGCTGGAGAGCATACCGACGCGCATTCGGCGTCTGTTTTCCAGGAAACCTGAAAATGACAGCTCGCCGAGTAACAAGTGAAAGGGTGGGCGACATGACGATATTGAAAATAGACCGGGTGACTAAACAATTTGGCGGCTTAACTGCGCTCGACCAGGTCAGTTTCGCGGTCGAAGCGGGTGAAATTCGTGGCTTGATCGGCCCCAATGGTGCTGGCAAAAGCACCATGTTCAAGAATATTGCCGGATTTTACGCGCCCACCAGTGGGGATATTCTCTACCAGGGCCAGAGTATCTGCGGGCAAAAGCCACATTCTATTGCCGAGCTCGGCATCGTGCGTACCTTCCAGGAAACCACGCTGTTTCAGGAATTGACGGTGTTCGAAAACGTGCTGGTGGGTTGCCATAAACGTGCACGCAGCAACCTGTTTAACGCAATTTTCAGACTCGATCGTGAGCGCCAGCAGATGGCGGCGGACAAGGTTATCGAGGTGCTCGAATTCATGGGTCTGAGTGATCGGCGTGAGCAACTGGCGTCGGAACTGCCACTCGGTTCTCAGCGGGCACTCGCTATTTCCGTCGCGCTCGCCTCAGAACCCAGCCTGTTGTTGATGGACGAACCCTTCGCCGGCATGAATCCCGAGGAAACCAATCACATGATGGATCTGACGCGCAAGGTGCGTGAGTCGGGTATTACCATCGTGCTGGTAGAGCATGATATGAAGGCGGTCATGGGTTTATGTAATTACCTGACGGTGCTCAATTTCGGCAAGTTGCTGGCCGAGGGAACGCCCGACGAAATCCGCAACAATGACCGCGTCATCGAGGCTTATCTCGGTGGGGCCAAATAGCATGTTGCTGCAAGTGAAAGATATTCATGTGCACTACGGGCCGATCGCCGCAGTGCGGGGTATCTCACTGGAAGTCGACGAAGCCGATTTTGTCACCATCATCGGCTCCAACGGGGCCGGTAAGAGCACCACCCTGCGCACCATTTCAGGTCTCAACCATCCCAGTTCAGGCAGCATAGTATTCGATGGCCATTCGATCGAAAATATGTCGGCCGACAGGATCGTCAAGCTCGGCATCGCGCACGTCCCCGAGGGTCGGCGCGTGTTCAAGGACCTGAGCGTGACCGAGAACCTGCGGCTTGGGGCCTTTACCCGCAGCGATCACGATGCCGTCGAAGCGGATCTCGAGCAGAACTTCGAGCGCTTTCCACGTTTGCGCGAACGCAAGGACCAGATAGCGCGTACCATGAGCGGCGGCGAGCAGCAAATGATCGCGATTGCACGCGCGTTGATGTCGCGCCCGCGCTTGTTGCTGCTGGATGAACCCTCGCTCGGGCTCGCCCCGGTCATCGTGCAGGAAATTGCACGCATCCTGGTCAGCATCAACAAAACGGGTACCTCGATCATTCTGGTTGAGCAGAATGCCGAACTCGCGCTGCGGCTCGCACGCCATGGCTACGTGTTGGAAACCGGTAGCGTCGCGCTCGAAGGCGAGGCGGACAGCCTGGCAGATAACCCACACGTGCGTAAGGCATACCTCGGTATCTAGCCCGCGGTTTTCGCCGCCCTGGTGTCGCGAACGTCAATAAACCCGCTGCGACGGTACGGCAGGGTCGTCAACGTTGGGTGCCCTATTTCATGCCAGTTCGTCGGCCGGCAGGGGTCGGTTATGGCCGCGCAGTATTACCAGCATTGTGCAGCCTTTGGGCGAATGCGAACTGTGTTTCGAGCCAGGCTCGAAGCGCACATAATCGCCATTGTGAAAACTCTGGCCATCGCAATCGACTAACTCCCCGTCGAGTACCATAAATTCTTCGCCGCCGGTATGTTCGTGCGGCCTGGAACGCGCACCGGCATCCATGCGTAACAGGAAGCACTCGAACGCACCATTGTGCAATTCCCCGCTCAAAGGAATCCATGACATGCCCGCTATCGGCTCGCCATAGCGGTCATAAGGCTTATATTGCTCGTTCGTGGTAGCGACGACCTGTCGCAGGCTGATATCTAGCATTTGCTGTTTTATCCTCGTAATGGCTGCGTTTTCCCCGGGTAACGATACACCCTGGACGGAATCCTGCCTATTACCCGGCCCGCAGATGATAAACGAAGATCACCCGGTCACCCCGGTTCACTGCGAGATTGGTGCGGGATGAGTGTGGCGTGGTGTGCAGCTATAGCGCCTGGCGGCGCCTGTTTGGGTAACGTCGGGGCAACGCTTTGATGCTGCAGACCGAGGACAGGGCAGCGTGGTGTTGAGGCGGACCAGGCAGCGCTAGTCGGCATCAGAGCATAAAAAAGGTGAGCCCGCGAGGACTCACCTTAAGGCCACTAACGTGGAGAGAGATTTCTTCAGGCCTCGGTGCGCAGGTAAGCCTCCAGCGAATCGTCGAGCGCATCGCGCCAGGGCGTGTGGTGCGCCGGCGCTTTGGTGCCGGTCAACGCCGAGGTATAGCCGTGGTCGCGGAAGGTCATGATGTTTTCCTTTTTGTGCTTCTTCCACTCGAAGAAGGCCTGGTTGGCGCCGGAACAATCGAACTCCGGGTAGTCGGTCAGCGCCATCAGGTCCATGGTGTACTTGCCCTGGAACTCGATCGCACCATAATCGTCCGGAATGTTGTCCTCGGCTTCGCGCCACTTGTCGATGTCGGCATGCATCTCGGCCTGTGACGGTACGTCGAGGCGGCCCATGATGACATCGCGCGCATACCAGGCCTGGGCGTCGAACATGTTGAAGGTGTACCACTGGTCCTGCATGCCGAGGTACATCAGCTTCGGGTTGTGCTCCCAGACCACGCCGTTGTAGAGGTTGACCGGGTACAGGCGGTTGTTGGTCTTCAATTTCAGGTTTTCCGCCATGAACGGGAAGTGGTGCAGGTAGCCGGTACACAGGATGATCGCGTCAACGTCCTTGCTGCTGCCGTCCTTGAAGGTCGCGGTATTGCCCTCGACCTTTTCCAGTAGCGGTACTTCCTTCCAGTTCTCCGGCCACTTGTAACCCATCGGCGCGGTGCGATGCGATACCGTCACCGACTTGCAGCCGTACTTCCAGCACTGCGAGCCGATGTCCTCGGCCGAGTAAGAAGTGCCGATGATGAGGATGTCCTTGCCGGCAAACTCCATTGCATCGCGAAAATCGTGAGCGTGCAGGACGCGACCCTTGAAGGAGTCGAAACCCGGGTACTCGGGTACGTTGGGCGTGGAGAAGTGGCCGCTGGCGACGATGACGTGATCGAACTCCTCGGTGTACTCGACGTCTTTCTCGTGATCCTGCACGGTGACGTGGAACATGCCTTCATGCTCGTCATAACTGACGTGGCGCACCGGCGAATTGAAGCGAATCCAGTGGCGTACTCCGGCCTTCTTGACGCGACCCTCGATGTAATCGAATAACACGGCGCGCGGCGGGTAAGACGCGATCGGGCGGCCGAAGTGTTCCTCGAACGAATAGTCGGCGAATTCCAGGCCTTCCTTGGGACCGTTTGACCAGAGGTAGCGGTACATACTGCCGTGCACCGGTTCACCGTGCTCGTCGAGACCGGTACGCCAGGTGTAATTCCACAAACCGCCCCAGTTGGCCTGTTTCTCGAAACAGACGATATCGGGAATGTCGGCGCCTTTTTCCTTGGCTGACTGAAAGGCTCTCAGCTGCGCCAGTCCGCTGGGTCCAGCCCCTATAACTGCGACACGTTTACTCATTTCTCACTCCAGGTTTACTTGTTTTGACCGAAATTGGATTGCCTGCTGGCAGTTCTGATTATTTTCGCCAAGACTAGGGAAAATCGCGTGGCGTGGCTATTGTGGATTTCCCGTAGTCATCGAATCCGCGGGGATCGTTCTCTAGCCTGCATAATGCATTAACACCCGTACTCTGTCCCCGCCGGGATGTGAGAGTGGATCCTCGCGCTGCCGTAAGTATATACTTGCGGACGACATGGTCTGGCTGAGTATCCTGGCGATAAAATATGAAATTCTTCGAGCGATTAAACAGCGTGCTGGATCAGGGCGTGAGCAAGCAGATTTTCGATCATGTGCGCAATTACCTGATCTGCGCCTTCATTCTCGCCATTGGCACTACCGATCTCAGGCAGGGATCGCCCCATATATTTCAAATCATCCCGGGCAATTTCGTCGGTATCGGGGCGATTCTGTTAGGCTGCATTCTTATCCTGTTCAATCTCTACGATGGTCTCAGGCGCATAGGAACGCTCAAGCATAATATTATCCTGAAGCTCGGGCTTGTGCTGCTTTACCTGATTATTTCGATACGTGTCATCGAAATGGCCTGGAATTTCAGGGATATTGCGTGACCGGGTGGAGTGCGACCGGACAGCCAGTAAATTCGACACTCCGGCAGATTTACCAGACCCGAATTCCCGGCGCCAGGACGCCGGCGCTTTCCACTCGGCGCGGATGAGAGCACAGCATTTGAGGGGTCGCAAATTTGTATCCTTGCGGGGGTCAAAACAGATGTTGTGGTAATTGTCGTACCGCGGCTTTTGCGAGTTATCCAGCCGTGACGGGGCCGCTCTGCATGCCGACGGTCTGGCGTAACGGATCAGGCCACGGAATGGCGAGACGGTTATTCCGACTGCAGGTAAATGCGCACCAGCTGCGCGAGAGTTTTGGCGCCGAGTTTCTTCATCACCTGTGAACGGTGCACCTCGACGGTGCGTTCACTGATGCCGAGATCACTGGCGATAGCCTTGTTGGCCAAACCTTCCGCCACCAGCAGAAACACCTCGTGCTCACGCTCGGTTAGTGAATCGATACGCTGGCGCGCCTGGTCGCGATCGAGCTTTTGACGCCAGTCGCCGGACTCCTGATCGAAGGCATAAGCGATGCGCTCGAGAAAACTTTCTTCGTTAACCGGTTTGCGTAGAAAATCGAGTGCACCGTGACGCATCGCTTCGACCGCCATCGGCACGTCGCCATGGCCGGTCATGAAGATGATCGGCAGGCTGCTGCCCATCTGTGCCAGCTGCTGTTGCAGTTCGAGCCCGGTCATACCGGGCATGCGGATGTCAAGCACCAGGCAACCTCGCTGGCTGCCGTCATGTTCGGCGATGAAGCGCTCGGCGCTGGAATAACAACAATAGGGTAGGTCGGCGGACTCCAGCAACATGCCCATCGAGTCGCGCACCGCTTCGTCATCGTCGATGACGTAAACCAGTTGCTGTGGATCGCGTTCGTTCAACAGAGTCTCAGTCGGGTTGTCGCGGCAGGCCAAAAGAAAAGGTCGCGCCTACGGTCTTGTTGTTGTTGAATTCGATCTGGCCACCATGCGCGGCGATGATCGAGCGGCTGATCGACAGGCCCAGTCCCATGCCGGAAGCCTTGGTGGTCGCAAATGGCTGGAAGAGTTGCTTTTCGAGTTTGCGCGATACGCCAAGGCCTCCGTCGATAATCGAAATGCGCACCTGGGTCGGGGTTGTCCTGGCCTGTAAAACGATCTTGCTACCGGGTTTGCAATGATTGGCGCGCATCGATTCCATGCCGTTGCGCAGCAGGTTGAGGATCACCTGCTGTATCTGGATCGGGTCGCATTTTACCCTGGGCAGGTCATCGTCCAGGCGCAGCACGATGATAAAGTTACGAATCTGTGCCTCGACTTCGCCCAGGTCGTGAATTTCCTGTAGCAAATGCTCGGCGGCGACATCTTCCTGGTGGCTTTGATGTGGCCGTGTCATTTCCTGCATGCGTTCGATGACCGCCCCTGCACGATGGGCCTGCTGGCTGAGTTTTTCGAGTGCGTCCTCGAGTCGCCGCAGCTGCGGTTGCGGTCGGCGCAGAAAGCGCAGACCGGATTGCGCATACATCGAAATTGCGGTGAGCGGCTGGTTGATTTCATGGGCGATGCCGGCCGCCATTTCACCCAGGGTGTTGAGACGGTCGACATGAGCCAGCACGTCGCGTTGCTCGCGTACTTCTCTCTCGGCAAGGCGCTGCTGGGTCAGGTCGCGTATCAGGATAACGTATTTTTTCTCACCCACGTCGAGGATTTCCCGCATCGATAACACGATGGGGAATTCGTTGTCGTGCTTGTCGCAGCCGTTCAGTTCGATGCTGGTCAGCGGTATCTTCGTGGGCGTTTGGCTGCGTTGGAAGTGGCGATCGAATTCGCGGTAAAAGCTGGTCGCCGCAAGACTGCGGCAATGGTGTCCCCTGATCTCGTCGCTGCGATATCCGAACATTGAGCTGGCAGCCTGGTTGAAAGATTCGATGGCACCCTGGTCGTCGACGCTGATGACCGCATCCAGCGCCGATTCGACGATTGCCTGCGCATAGGCTTCCGCGCGCACCAGGGCTGCCTCGGTGCGCTTGCGGTCGGTAATGTCGGTAATGAATCCTTCCAGAATCACCACGCCATCGCTGCGCCGGTCGACCGCGCGGCCGCGCTCCCAGACCCATTTTTCCTGGCCGTTGCGCGCAATGATGCGGTACTCGACTTCAAACGGCTGGCCACTGTCAGCGGCGCTGCGCACCTTGCGGTCAACCTCGTCGATCATGTCCGGGTGCGTAAAGTCGCCCCACAACACCTGTTGGCTTTCGATTTCGTGGCGCTGATAGCCGCACAGTTCATAGCAGCCGTCACTGACAAAATCCATCGGCCAGTGCTTCAGGTTGAGGCAGCGATACGCCATGCCCGGCAGGTTTTTCAGCAGGGTCTCGAGGCGGTCGTAGTCGCCACCGCTAACCGGGCTGCACATCGCGGGTTGTGAGTTCTTTGCCATCGGTTCCTGTCGTCTACGAACAACGTCAACGATAACCATCCCCGCGCCCGGTTGCAATCGATGGCGTGGTGATGTCTGATATGGTTTCTGTCAGTTGAATACAGATTACGCCGATGCCAGACCCGAAGCAGCCAGCACAAGCGCAACAGCACAGCGTCGAGGCGCTTGAAATCGCCATCGGCAAGCAGGTGCGCAGCTCGCGCAAGCGCCTTAATTTAACCGTGGCGGCGCTCGCCAAGCAGGCCCGCTTATCGACCGGCATGTTATCCAAAATCGAGAATGGCCAGACCTCGCCGTCGCTGGCGACACTGACCTCGTTGGCAAACGCGTTGCAGGTGCCGGTGACGTCGTTTTTTCGGGGTTACGAGGAACAGCGTGATGTGACCTATATCCGCGCCGGCGAAGGCTTGCCCATCGAACGCCGTGGCTCCGGGGTCGGCCACCAGTACCAGTTGCTCGGACACACCATCGGCAAACCCTATAACATCGAGCCCTATCTGATTACCATCGACGATCAATCTGAAGTGTTTCCTGTGTTTCAACACGCCGGTACCGAGTTGATTTATATGCTCGAAGGTCGAGTGATCTATCGCCACGCCAATAAAACCTACACCCTCAACCCCGGCGATACGCTGTTTTTCGACGCGGAGGCCTCGCATGGCCCTGACGAGATACAGAAACTGCCCTGCCGCTACCTGTCGATCATCGTTTCGGAGGCGTAAATCGTTTCCTTATAGGAAACTAAATTTCATTTCAGTTGACAGAATAATTGCGCTTGCGTAAAGTTCAACGCCTGACGATTGTCTGGCAAGGAGTAACCGAGATGTGTGGTATTGCGGGCGTTTTATATAAGCAGGCGGGCAATCATGATATTGGCAAAACCCTGATCGATATGCTCGATGGCTGCCAGCATCGCGGCCCCGACAGCACCGGCTTTGCACTGTATGGCGAAGACAAGGATTTGCTGCAACTGCGCTTTATCGTGCCGACCGAAGAAACGGCGAGAAACCTGGCGCAGGAAAACATTGCAACGCTGCTGGCGCGTCATGGCGCAACGATCAAGTCGGAGCAGTCGGTCGGCTGCTCCTACCAGATCGCGGTCGATTTCGATGGTGACCTGCTCGCTTTCACCAGGGACGTTGAAGATCACGCCAAGCTGGTCTCCGTCGGGCATACGCTCGACATCATCAAGGACGACGGCACCGCGCATGAACTCGATGCGATTTACCACGTCGGTGAGGTCCGCGGGACTCACGGCATCGGCCATGTGCGTCTCGCCACCGAGTCGGCGGTTCGCCCGGAGGCCGCGCACCCGTTCTGGGCGACCGGTTTCGAAGATATCGCCATTGTGCACAATGGCCAGATCACCAATTACTGGAAGATGCGTCGGCGCCTGGAGCGTCGCAAATTCGCTTTCCATACCGATAACGACAGCGAACTGGTTGCGGTTTACCTGGCCGACAAGCTGGCACAGGGCGAGACCCTGGACAGCGTTCTCGAAACCGCAATCGCGGACCTGGACGGTACCTTTTCGTTCCTGGTTTCGACACCAACCCAGATCGGCTACGCCAAGGATAATCTTGCCGCCAAGCCGATGGTGTTATTTGAAACCGACGACATGATTGCCATCGCTTCGGAGGAAGTGAGCCTGAACCGTTTGTTTCCGGGGCAGTCGATTAATTCATCCGAACCTGCACCGGGGACTTTCCACACATGGTCACGATCGATCTAAGCCGTACCGATATCACCACAGCCAACACGCGTATTCGTGACTGCGGTCGCGATCGTCAGGATGTCGAAATCATCAACCCGGATGCGCGCCACAACATCGGCGTAGGACTGGTTGAGCCGATAACGGTACGCGTCAGGGGATCCGCGGGATATTTTTGTGGCGGCCTGTCAGATAGCGCGCACTATGAAATCGAACACAATGCCGGCTGGGCCGTGGGCGATAATATTTACTCGGGCTCGGTCGTGGTCGGCGGCAATGCCGGCGCGATCGCCGGCGTCGCCATTCGCGGGGCCGAAATCGTGGTGCGCGGCAACATGGGGAGCCGTGCCGGGCAGGTGATGAAGGCGGGTACACTTTGCTGCGGCGGCAATGCCGCGTTCATGGCCGGTTACATGATGTACGGCGGGCGCATCATCGTGCTCGGCGATGCTGCGGCCAAGGTCGGGCAGGATATGAGCGCCGGCGAGATATTTGTCGGCGGCAAGATCGAAAGCCTTGGCAACGACACCATGATTGTCGACATGGAGCCCGGCGAGCGCGATGACATCATGGCATTTCTCGAGCGCTATAAACTGAACTACAAGGGCGACTTCACCAAGATCATCAATGCCGGCAAGAAACTGCGTTACGCCAACCAGGAGCCGCGTGCGCGTCCGCAGCCTTTCTTCGTGTCTTCGAATTCGAATAACTACTGGAATCCCAAGGTGCAGGAAGACATCTGGATCAAGGGTGAAGTAGGGCGTTACCGGATTCGCGGCTACGGCGCCTCGAAGCCAGTGCCGCATCTGAACGATATTGCCTTCGTCAAGGACGTTACCGCGGTGCATTACAAGCCCGAAGATCTCAAGGACATCAATTTAAAGACTACGATAGGCGGCCGTTACGGCGCCAAACCGTTAAGCCTTTCGATGCCGGTGATGATTGCACCGATGAGTTTCGGTGCCCTCAGCCGCTCGGTCAAGATTGCGCTGGCGCGCGCCTCACGCCTGTCGGGAATCTCTGAAAATACCGGTGAGGGCGGCATGCTCGACGAGGCTCGCGCCGAGGCCGACCAGTTGATCTTTCAGTGCTTGTCAGGTCGTCTCGGCTGGAACGTCAAGGACATGCAGCGCGCCGATGCAATCGAGATCTATATTTCTCAGGGTGCCAAACCGGGACTCGGCGGCCAGTTGATGGCGAAGAAGGTCACGCCCGAGCTGGCAGCAATTCGCGGCATTCCGGTTGGTATCGATCTGCGCTCGCCTTCGCGGCACCCGGACGTACTCGGCGCCGATGACCTCGTTATCAAGGTGCAGGAATTTCGTGAAGCCACCATGCACAAGGTTCCGCTCGGCATCAAGATGGGAGCGGGGCGCGTCAACGATGATATCAAGATCGCTTACAAGGACGGCTTCGACTTCGTCGAGCTCGACGGTTTGCAGGGTTCTACCGGCGCGGCCAGTACCGAGGTGCTGGAAAATGTCGGCATTCCGACCCTGTCCGCGGTGCAGGAGGCGGTCGACGGGTTGAAGGAAATCAACGCCGGGGATGACATGGACCTGGTCATGATGGGCGGTATCAAGGACGGTGTCGATGTCGTCAAGATGCTCGCGCTCGGCGCGGACTGCACCTCGGTCGGTACCTCGGCAATTATCGCCGGTGGCTGTATCGCCTGCATGCAGTGCCATGTCGGTACCTGTCCGGTCGGTATCGCGACCCAGGACAAGGTACACGAGGCGCGTTACGACATCGACCTGCAGTCGCAGAATATTCATCGTTACTTCGAGTCGCTGCGCTGGCAGATCGCGTCGATCACCAAGGCGCTCGGCTACGATGACGTGCACCGGGTAAACCGCGATGACCTGGTCGCGTTGACGCCCGAAGCGGCGGATATCACCGGGTTGCCGTTGCTTAGCGAACACCCGGCACTGCACAAGCCCGAGCTTGGCCTCGAAGTGTTGAATCGAAAGGCAGGATAGTCATGACCGTTGTCGATGCAAATTTTTCAATTACCGCGCGGGCTGATCTGAAAGACGACACCACCGATATTCATTACGTACCGGCGCCGTGCCAGGTGGCCTGCCCGATCGGCACCGATGCACCGTCTTATATCGCCTACATCTGGGAAGGCAAGAACGAGGAGGCGCTGGAAGCCATCAACGCCACCAATCCGTTCAGCGCGATCTGTGGCCGCGTCTGCGATGCGCCCTGCGAGCCCGCCTGCCGGCGCGCCGACAGCGATGGCGCCATCGCGATCAGAAACCTGAAGCGCTACGTGCTCGAAGCCCTGGGGCCGGGACACTCACTGCCGCCGGTTGCGGTGACACAGGAAAAAACCGTCGCGGTCGTTGGTGCCGGTCCGGCCGGCATGACCGCGGCACACGATCTGGCCGAGGCCGGTTACGAGGTGCACCTGTACGAGGCCAGCGATCAGCTCGGCGGCATGATGTTCTGGGGCATTCCACGCTTTCGCCTGCCACAATCGGCGGTGCAGCAGGATATCGACCGCATCACTGCACACTGTCCCGGCATCAAGGTTCATTTGAACACCGCGCTCGGCGAACAGGTTTCGCTCGACGAACTGAAACAGAAACACGATGTGGTATTGCTGACCATCGGTGCCTTTGTCGGTAAGCCGATGGGTATACCGGGCGAGGCCGCACCTTTCGTCGAGGACGGCGTTGGCTTTCTTTATCGCGTCAACGCGGGTGAGCGACCGACCCTGCCGGCGACCGTACTGGTCATCGGCGGTGGCGATGTCGCCATGGACGCCTGCCGCGTGGCCCGGCGTCTGCCCGGCGTCAAAAACGTCAAGGTCATCTATCGGCGCGACTACGCTGCGATGCCGGCGCGACGCGAGGAATTACAGGGTGCGATCGACGAGGGCATCGAAATCGTCTACAACACGCAACCGGTCGAAGTGATCGATGGCAAGGCGTTGCGCTGCGTGCGCACCGAACTTGGCGAGCCAGGTGCGGATGGGCGTCGCCGTCCAGTTAATGTCGAGGGTTCGGAACACGATATCGAGTGCGGCATGGTAATCGCCGCGGTCGGGCAGAAAACCGAGTGTGCCGAACTCGATAACGCCGGCCTGATGGACTGGGATCGCGTCAACACCGATCTCGAGGGTATGACCACGGCCGATGCCAGGGTTTTTGCCGCGGGAGACGGTGCGTTTGGTGGCTCGACCATCGTCGAGGCGATGTACCAGGGTCACCGCGCGGCTTACTATATGAAAGCCTTTCTCGAGGGGAACGAGTCGCCCCTGCCTTACCGCACGCCATATCGCACGCGCCGGGTTGCGATCTGTAATGACCCGGACTGGGAAATAAACCCCAGGGTGCACCAGGAATTTCATGGTCTTGGCCAGGTTCCCATCGAGTTCCCCGAAATCGAATCGACTTATACCGCCGCGGAAGCGAAATCCGAGGCCGCCCGGTGTTTTCGCTGCGATGCCGAAACCGGTTCCGCCGACTATACCGTCAGCAGTCGTGAATCCATTTTCGCGATGGCGCGTATCGAGCCGGGTGATACCGAGCGGCAGGCCAGCATTCTCGATTCTCGCCTCGAAAATCGCGTCAATCCCTTTGACCAGGCGCACCTGGCGACCCTCGACGACCTGGTGTTTCTGCCGGCTAACCTGTCACGGCTGGTGATCGATCCCTACCGTGAAGGCTGTGTTACGGCTACCAGGCTTGGCGCGAACAGCGGTCTTGACCTTGATATTCCATTCACCGTGGCGGGTTTCGATGATGCCCCGAACGAGATCCGGGAGGCGGTAGCGAAATCGATCCAACAGCACGGAGCCGCTTATGTCGGCGCCAGGCCGATCGGCGCGGGTGCCAGGTGGATCCAGATCGTTTCGACCGAGACCGACGCCGAGGCCGATGCCGTCGTCTTCGACGCCGACAGGGCCATGGCGGACGACGCCTTTAGCGGTGGATCCGCTGCGCAACCGGTGGGCCTGCTGGTCAACTCTGCTAACGTGCGCGCCGCGGTCGACTTCGCACTTGAGCGACATCTCGATTTCCTGTTACTCGATCCCGGCAACGGTTTACCCGGCCTCGCTGGTGAACTCGCGGGTGCGCCCGATATCTCGATCCTGCGGCGTGCGGTAGCGCGTCTGCGCGAGCTCGATCGTGAAGAAGAGATCGACCTGATTTACTTCGGCGGTCTGCGCACCGGCACCGACGCGGCCAAGGCCCTGGCCCTCGGGGCGATTGCTGTCACCGTGGGTGCCGCCATGGCGCTGGCGCTGGGTGCGGATATTTCCGGCGGCAATCCTGTGTTCGATGCAGACCTGGACGCCGCGGAGCGGGAAGAGCGCAGTTACAACCTGCTGCAGGCTTTTACCGCGGAGGCCTCGATGATGGCGCGCTGCACCGGCAAAACCAATCTGCAGAACCTCGAACCCGAGGACTTGCGCGCCATTACGCTGATCGTCTCCCACGCTGCGGGCGTGCCGATGGCGGGTAGTTTGCATCAGCACTAGTTGGCTATAGAATTAGCAGTAATAACATAACCAAAACAGCATAGGGGACAGACAGTGGCCAAAGATCTCGAAGCAATCGCGAAAACCAAAAAAATAAAATACTTCCTGGTGAGCTGGGTCGACCTGTTCGGCAACCTGCGCGCCAAGCTGGTGCCGGCGCGCGCCATCAAGGGTATGCAGAAAGACGGTGCCGGCTTTGCCGGATTTGCAGCCTGGCTCGACATGACTCCGGCGCATCCCGATCTGTTTGCAATCCCGGATGCGGACAGCCTGATCCAGTTGCCGTGGAAGCCGGAGATCGGCTGGGTGGCGGCCGATCTGTGGATGGATGGCAAGGAGGTTGAAGCATCACCGCGCGTCGCGCTAAAGCGTCAGCTGGCGAAGGCGATGAAAAAGGGATACCGGATGAAAACCGGCGTTGAATGCGAATACCACCTGATAACCCCGGACGGCAAGGCGCTTGCCGATCCGGCCGATACGCAAAGCAAGCCCTGCTACGACCAGCAGGCGCTGATGCGCCAGTATCCGGTGATCGGTGAAATCTGTGATGCCATGCTGAAGCTCGGCTGGAACCCCTACCAGAACGATCACGAGGACGCCAATGGCCAGTTCGAGATGAACTGGGATTATGACGATGCGCTGCAGACTGCCGACAAGCACGTGTTCTTCAAGTACATGGTAAAAACCATTGCCGAAAACCATGGCATGCGCGCCACCTTCATGCCCAAGCCGTTTACCCACCTGACGGGTAACGGTTGTCATGCCCATGTCTCGCTGTGGGATCGGACCGGCAAGAAGAACCTGTTCGCCACCAGCGCCAGGGATGCTCGTGGCCTGGGGCTGTCGGCGCTCGCCTACAAGGCGCTAGGCGGCATCATGCACAGTGCCAGCGATCTGACCGCTATCTTCAATCCGACGGTGAACAGTTACAAGCGTATCAACGCACCGCGTACCCTGTCGGGTGCGACCTGGTCACCCAATGCGGTGACCTACGGTGGCAACAATCGCACGCACATGATTCGCGTGCCCGAAGACGGTCGTTTCGAGTTACGCCTGATGGATGGTGCGGCGAATCCCTATTTAATGCAGGCCGGTGTGCTCGCCGCGGTACTCGATGGTATCGAAAACAAGCGTGATCCCGGTGACCCGATTCACCTGAACATGTACGAGGAAGGGCACAAGGTTAAAAACGCGAAAAAATTGCCGGGCAACCTGCTTGATGCGCTGCGGCAACTGGATAGTAACAAGGTCATTCGCGCCGGCCTGGGTGACGAGTTGATCGATTCCTACATCAAGCTCAAGCAAAGCGAGTGGGACAGTTTCGCCAGTAGCCTGAGTGACTGGGAACGCGCCAATACGCTTGACTGTTAATCGCCTGACGATTCCCGCCCACGGCCGACTGAGTCGATGTTCAGCCGTCTGAGCCTGACCGCGCGCGCCAGCCTGGCCTGCGCTTACAGCGGTGTTGCCTGGGGTTTGTTCTGGATTCCGCTGCGCGGCATGGACCGCGCCGGGGTGACCGATGCCTGGGCCACGGTGCTGTTCTACGGCGTTCCGCTGTTGATTTTCATGCCGTGGATCGTGCGCAACTGGCGCCGCATGGCGCGCTGTGGCTGGTCTTTGCATTTTATCGGTATGGCTACCGGGGCATCGCTTGCCTTTTATTCCAACGCGATGCTTTACACCGAAGTGGTGCGTGGGCTGGTGCTGTATTACACCACACCCGTCTGGTCGCTGTTGCTCGCGCGGGCGTTGCTGGGCGAAGCCATCACACCGGCGCGCATGTTCGCGATTCTGTTCGGCGTTGGTGGCATGCTGGTGATGTTTGGCGTCGACCTCGGCGTTCCCTGGCCGAAAAACATCGGTGACTGGATGGCCTTGATCGGGGCTGCCGGGTGGGCCGTTGCCGCGGTGTTGTTGCGCAAGGAGGACGGCAGTCGCAGCATGGAGATCTGCGCGGTTTATTTTTTCTATGGCGTCGTTGCGGCGCTCATTCTGGCACTGTCGCCGATGGCCGGTGAAATCGAGGTACCCGAATGGCAGGCTATCGTCGACGTTCTACCCTGGGCGATACCGATTGCCATCATCGTCATTCCCGGCGCTTACGCGGCTTTCTGGGGTGCGCCGCACCTGAATCCCGGGGTTGTCGGCCTGTTGATGATGACCGAGATCAGTGTCGGCGGCATCACGGCCGCGATCTGGGCCGGCGAGCCGCTGGGCGCGCGCGAACTGGTTGGCATCGCGCTGATCACCATCGCCGGCTTGAGCGAATTCCTCTACGCACCGATGCGCAAGGCCCTGCTGCGCGATCGCTAGCTGGAATATTAAGTAGCGACTGGCCACCTGGCCGCGCCTTTGTGTCGCTTTCGCGATACTTTCGCCGCGTATCAGTGCCTATGATACGGCGTCTTGATGATGCGCCGTGGCGCACTCACTCATTGAATTCCACGAACCGGAGGTAGTAATGGCAAAAAGTGATATTGAAATTGCGCGCGAGGCAACCCTGAAACCCATTAGCGAAATTGCGCAGAAGCTGGACATTGCGCCCGCCTCGTTCAAGCCCTACGGTCACGACAAGGCAAAACTGACGACGGAATTTGTCAATTCTGTCAAAGGCAATAAAGACGGCAAATTGATCCTGGTGACCGCTATCTCACCGACCCCCGCCGGCGAGGGCAAGACTACCACCACGGTAGGCCTCGGTGATGGCCTCAACAGCATCGGCAAGAAGGCGGTGATGTGTTTGCGTGAACCGAGCCTTGGCCCATGCTTCGGCATGAAGGGTGGCGCCGCCGGTGGTGGTTATGCCCAGGTGGTGCCGATGGAAGACATCAACCTGCACTTCACCGGTGATTTCCACGCCATCGGCGCGGCACACAACCTGTTGTCGGCGTTGGTCGATAATCACATCCAGTGGGAAAACAAATCTGCTCTCGATCCGCGCCGTATTACCTGGAAACGCGTCATGGACATGAACGACCGTACCCTGCGCGACATCACGGTGGGTCTCGGTGGTCCCGGTAACGGCACCCCGCGTGAAAGCGGCTTCGATATCACCGTCGCTTCCGAAATCATGGCGATTTTCTGCCTTGCCACCGACCTCGACGATCTCACGCGTCGCATTGGTAATATCGTGGTTGGTTATACCCGCGAGCAAAAACCGGTGCTGGCACGCGATGTCAACGCTCCCGGCGCGATGACCGTGCTGCTCAAGGACGCCTTCATGCCAAACCTGGTGCAAACCCTGGAAAACAACCCGGCCTTTATCCACGGTGGCCCTTTCGCCAACATAGCCCACGGTTGTAATTCAGTGATTGCTACCAGGACCGCGCTTAAACTGGCTGACTACGTGGTTACCGAAGCCGGTTTCGGAGCCGATCTCGGTGCCGAGAAATTCTTTGATATCAAGTGTCGTAAAGCAGGTCTTAAACCGGATGCGGTGGTTCTGGTAGCAACCGTGCGCGCGCTCAAGATGCACGGTGGTGTCGCCAAGGATCAACTTGCCGGTGAGAATATCGATGCGGTTACCCGCGGTTGTGAGAATCTCGGTCGTCATCTGCGCAACCTGGCCCAGTTCAAGGTGCCGGTCACGGTGGCCATCAACAAGTTCTCCGCCGATACCGAGGGTGAGTTGAATGCCATTCGTGAATTCTGCGCCGAGTTCGGCGTCAAGGCTTTCGACTGTAATCACTGGGGTGAAGGCAGCAAGGGTACCCAGGAACTGGCCCGGCATGTTGCCGCGGTCGCCGATTCCGGCAAGGCAGATTTTACACCGCTGTACCCCGATGACATGCCGCTGTGGGAAAAAGCCCGGCACATCGCCCGCACGCTTTACGGTGCCGAAGACATCGTCGCCGACAAGAAAGTGCGCGACCAGTTTGCCAAATTCCAGGCCGACGGTTATGGGCATTTCCCGGTTTGCATGGCGAAGACGCAATACAGTTTTTCTACCGATCCGTCGCTGATGGGCGCACCCAGCGGGCACGAAGTGTCGATTCGCGAGGTACGCCTGTCGGCCGGCGCCGAGTTTATCGTCGCGGTCTGCGGCGACATAATGACCATGCCCGGCCTGCCGCGGGTGCCGTCAGCCGACAATATCCGCCTCAACGACCAGGGCCAGGTCGAAGGGCTGTTCTAGCCTGTCCGGGGACGGTATACCTGGTTCAACAATGCTCCTGCAGGGATGCGCAGCAGCTGAAACAGGTATACCGTCCCCGGGCATTCCAATTTTTCACAAACTACGATTTGAACTGCTAAAATATCTCGCTACTGCATTTGAATTGTTGTACTTTCTCGAAACTTTCGGCTGGCCCCATTGTCTGTTACCACGGAATGATAAAAAAACTGCTCACCATCAAGCTGATATTGGTACTGGTTCTGCAACCGGTAGCGGTGGTATTTGCTGGCAACGGTAGCCTGGAAAATCAGCTTGCTGTCGGCAGTTTCGTAATGGATTGCGAGCACATGAACAGCCAGGATTGTCCGGGTATGGATACTTGTGCAACCTCCGGGCATGCAGGTTGTGGCGTAAAGAATCTACGCAATGTGTCAATCGTAGTACCCGGTAGTTTCAACCTTTCGATTACCGTTCAGCCGCCCGGTGAGAGCCATTTTTCTCTGACCGCAACGCCACCCCCGTTAAGGCCTCCCAGAATCTCCTGACATACTTTGAGCGTGCCCGGTGTGTTCGGGCCAGGAATTAATTTGTCTGGAGTTAACAATGTTTTACAAAAAATACAGGAATACTGCGTCTATAGCTAACAACGACGCAACGGCAATTCGTACCACGACTGACTTATCGCGTCGACGTTTCGTTCAGGGGGTAGCCGCGGGCGGTGCCCTGGTAGCATCGGGTCTCGGTTACGCGCCCGTGGCAAGGTCGAGTTATCAACAGGCCCAAGTCCTTTCCGGGAATCACTTCTCGCTGGCCTTCGACTACAAGACGGTCAACTTTACCGGTAAAAATCGAGTAGCAACCGCTATCAACGGAAGCGTGCCGGCCCCGGTTTTACGCTGGAAACAGGGTGAACGGGTGACACTCGATGTCACCAACAACATGGCCGAGGACAGCTCGATTCACTGGCATGGAATGATCCTGCCGAGCGCAATGGATGGCGTACCCCATATAAGCGATGATTTTAAGGGCATCAAGCCCGGTGAAACATTTCGCTACGAGTTCGACGTAAAGCAGAGCGGTACTTACTGGTATCACAGCCATTCCGGATTCCAGGAGCAAACCGGCGCCTACGGCGCGATTATCATTGATCCCGCCGAGCCCTACCACATCAGCTATGACCGCGAACATGTGATCCTGCTGTCGGACTGGTCAGATGAAGACCCGGAAGATATATACGCCAGGCTCAAAAAGATGAGTCACTACTACAACACCCGCGAGCGCACCACTGGCGATTTATGGAGCGAGATACAGCAGAATGGCCTGAGCCAGACCTGGAATGACCGGGGAATGTGGAACGAGATGCGCATGAGTGATCGGGACATCTCGGATGTTACCGGATATACCTACACTTTTCTCATGAATGGAAATACCCCTGCCGACAACTGGACCGGTTTATTCAACAAGGGTGAACGTTTGCGACTAAGGATAATCAATGCCTCGGCAATGACCTTGTTCGATGTGCGGATTCCGGGTTTGAAAATGACCGTCGTCGCGGCAGACGGTCAAAACGTCGAACCGGTTAGCGTCGATGAATTTCGCATCGGTGTCGCGGAAACCTACGACGTGCTGGTGACGCCCGAGGACGACATGGCTTATTCTGTTTTTGCCCAGGCCATCGACCGCTCCGGCTATGCCGTCGGACGACTTACCTCGGATCCGGCCCTCGAGGCCGAGGTCCCGCAGATGGATTACGCCCCCATATTGACCCATGGCGACATGGGAATGGGTGGCATGGACCATAGCAAAATGGATCACAGCAATATGAGCGCTGAGATGATGGCCATGATGATGGGCAATGGCATCGAGCATGCCGAAACCGAGTATGGACCCCATATCGACATGCTGGCCGAGAATCCCCAGTACCGACTCGATGATCCCGGCGTAGGGCTGCGCGACAATGGCAGAACCGTGCTGACCTATGCCGACCTGCGTAATCTCGATCCCACGCCTGACCCGCGAGATCCCGAGCGCGAAATCGAATTGCACCTGAACGGTAATATGCGCCGTTACATGTGGTCGATTAATGGGGTCAAATTCGCCGATGCCGAACCGTTGATGATGAAGTATGGAGAGCGCTTGCGCATCACCCTGGTGAACGACACCATGATGAATCACCCGATGCATCTGCACGGTGTGTGGAGCGATCTTGAAACCGGTGACGATAAATTCATTCCGCGCAAGCACACGGTGATCGTACAGCCCGGCTCGAAAATAAGTTACCGGGTTACCGCCGATGCCCTCGGCAGCTGGGCTTATCACTGTCACCTTCAATACCATATGCCGGGGATGTTTCGGCGGGTGGTGATCGCATGAGATATAGATTGATACGCGCCGTTTTATCGCTCTGCCTGGCGTTGACCACAAGCTCGGTCATCGCGGCCAAGGAAGACGATCCTGTGCTATACATGTTGAAGGTCGACCAGTTGGAGGCCAGGGATACCGATGAAGGTAGCGTGACGGCATGGTCAGGCCATCTGTGGATTGGTAAAGATCTGAACAAGTTATGGATCAAGACCGAGGGCGAGCATTCCAGCGAGGGTACCGAAAGCGCGGAGGTGCAACTGTTGTACAGTCGTGCCATCGATGCCAACTGGGACCTGCAGGTCGGCCTGCGCCACGACGCAGATCCCGAACCGCAACGCAACTGGGCTGTGATTGGGTTTAACGGTGTCTCTCCCTATTGGTTCGAAATCGATAGCGCGTTGTTTATCGAAGAGGACGGCCAGGCAAACCTGCGATTTAAAGCCGAGTACGAGATCATGTTCACCCAGAAATGGGTTTTATCGCCCGAGATCGAAGTCGACTGGTTCAGCGAGGATGACGCTGAACTGGGCATCGGCTCGGGCCTGGCCAAGCTCGAGGCGGGACTCCGGTTGCGCTACGAAATCAGTCGCCAGTTTGCACCCTATGCCGGCGTCAACTATGAACGATTGCTTGGCGAAACCGAGGATATTGCGGCAGACGCGGGCGCAGATAGTAGCGAAACACAACTGGTCGCCGGGCTAAAGTTCTGGTTTTAGTTTTTTCGACTAATTTTTTATTTCACGTAACAACCAGGGAAACAAATGCAGATGAAATTCGTAACAGCAACAATAGTATTGGCAGTATTCTCTACCACATTAATGGCCAGTGGCACGCACAGCCATAGTCATGACGAGGCGAAATACAGCGTTGGTGAACCGGGTAAAGGTCACCCGGATCGCGTTATCACGGTATCGATGCGGGATACGATGCGCTTCGTATTTGATCCCGATCTGGGTGAACTCAGGCACGGTGAGACCATCGAGTTCAATGTCCGCAACGATGGACAAATTCAACACGAGTTTTCCATCGGCAACGCCGAGGACCAGGCCAGGCACGCGATCATGATGCAGAAAATGCCGAATATGAAGCATAACGACCCGAATACCGTTTCACTGCTTCCCGGTGAATCGGCACGGCTGTCGTGGAAATTCATGGGTAAAGATACCGTTGTTTTCGCCTGCAATATTCCGGGACATTTTGAAGCCGGGATGAAACACGTACTCGCCATCAAAGGCGGCAGTAGTGAGGATATGGCGGCCAACTAAACTGCTATCCGGGGGGGCGCTATGCCTGTTTCATTTTCTGCGAATTGCCCGCAAGCGCATTGTTGTCACCGGCATACTGTCCCCTCTTTTCAGTAAATACCATTTTCCCGCTGTAGCCAGCGAACATAAGGCAGGATCTTGTCCATCGTGCGCATCGTCATGCCTGGCACCGGTGGCATGTCGCCGAACGGCCAGTGGTGGGCCTGAACGCCCTTCATGGCCGCTCGATAAAATGACTGGTCGCCATGGTGCGAAGGCAGGTAAAGCTTGTGCATCAAGGGTGGGCCCTTGTCGCTGCCATCGCCCCAGATGCCGTGACAGGTACTGCATTTTTCTTCATACAACGATTGGCCGAGTCCAAGCTTGAAAGGCACATTGAATTTGGGATTATCTGCTGCGCTAAGCACCGGCGACACCAGATATGCCAGTGCGACAAACATATAACAGCGAATTTTCATAACAAATCTCCCTGGTAAAAAACAGTACGACCCTGTTGTTCAGGCGCGAATCCGAGTGGATCTCCATTTATGCTGGCAGCAATGTGATAGCGCACCGATTCCATATTATTGATGCAGATCAAGCATAACTTCGATATTTCACTTGAGCCAGTAGTGACTACAGGCTTTATACTCGTCTCTATTATAGTCGGATGAGAGCAAAAGATGGAAAACCTCGCTGCCCATAGTGTGCTTGCGGAAACCGTGGACCCGGTATGTGGAATGAAGGTCTCACCTGATAGTGAGTATACGTACCGGTATGCTGGCACCGACTATTATTTCTGCTGCCAGGGTTGTGCGCAGAAGTTCGGTACTGGTCCCGAGCGCTACCTGTCCGGGGAGGCCCAGGGTGACGCAGCTGCTGCAAAAGCAATTCCCGGAGCTGTCTATATCTGCCCGATGTGCCCCGAGGTTGAAGAGGACCACCCCAGCAGTTGTCCGGTTTGCGGTATGGCGCTGGAAGCCGCCGGCGCGCCGGTTTTGCAAACCCGCACTGAATATACCTGCCCCATGCACCCGGAGATCGTGCAGGATGGCCCCGGTTCGTGCCCGAAATGTGGCATGGCGTTGGAGCCGCGCACCATCGAGATCGAGGAAAAGAATGAAGAGTTGATCGACATGAACCGACGCTTCTGGATCAGTGTCGTATTCGCATTGCCGGTATTCGTGCTTGCCATGGTGGCCGATCTGTTGCCTGCCTTATTGCCGGCTCAATTGACGATGAAGGCGGTGCAATGGATCCAGTTTGTATTTGCCACGCCAGTAGTGCTGTGGTGCGGCTGGCCGTTTTTCGTGCGCGGCTGGCAATCGTTGAGGAGCTGGAATCTCAACATGTTTACGCTCATCGCTATCGGTGTCGGCGTGGCCTGGAGTTATAGCGTGGTCGCATTGCTGTTTCCCGGTATCTACCCGGCAGACATGATGCATGCTGGCGGTACGGTTGCGGTTTACTTCGAGGCGGCAGCGGTGATTACTGCGCTGGTACTGCTGGGCCAGGTAATGGAATTGCGCGCGCGTAGCCATACCAATGCCGCGATCAAACTGTTGCTTGGGCTGGCGCCGAACACGGCTCGCATTCTGCGCGACGATGGCAGCGAGGAAGACATACCCCTGGATCAGGTTTTGCCGGGCGATATGCTGCGCGTTCGGCCGGGAGAAAAAGTGCCGGTCGACGGAGTTGTCACCAGCGGTACCAGTGCCGTGGATGAGTCGATGGTAACCGGCGAATCGATCCCGGTAGAAAAAAGTGATGGGGATACCTTGATTGGCGCAACCTTAAACGGCACCGGCAGCCTGCTGATGCGTGCCGAAAAGGTAGGTGCCGATACCTTGTTGGCGCAGATTGTAACCATGGTAAGCGAAGCCCAGCGTTCACGAGCACCGATCCAGAAGCTGGCGGACGTGGTGGCGGGTTATTTCGTACCGACTGTCGTGCTGGTTGCCATCGGCACCATGATTATCTGGGGCCTGGTGGGACCCGAGCCACGACTCGCTTATGCGATCATTAATGCGGTGGCGGTGCTGATTATTGCCTGCCCCTGTGCACTTGGCCTGGCCACACCCATGTCGATCATGGTGGGTACCGGTAAAGGCGCAACGCTAGGCGTATTGATCAAGAACGCCGAAGCGCTCGAAATCATGGAAAAGATCGACACCCTGGTGATCGATAAAACCGGCACCCTGACCGAGGGCAAGCCGCGCCTGGTCGCTGTCACGGCCGTCGGCGGTTTCGACGAGGCAACCGTGCTGCGCCTGGGTGCCAGCCTCGAGCGCGCCAGTGAGCACCCGCTGGCAGAAGCCATTGTGCGCGGCGCGCTGGAAAAACAGATCGACCTCGCCAGCACCGACCATTTTGAATCGATCACCGGACAAGGTGTGACCGGCAGTATCGAAGGGCACGCCGTTGCCCTCGGTAACCTTAAATTGATGCAGTCGCTTGCAGTCGACGCCGAGCATTTGTCAGGGGACGCGGACGCTGCCCGTGGTGAGGGTCAAACCGTAATGCTGGTCGCAATCGACGGCAAAGCCGCCGGTTTGATCAGCGTTGCCGATCCGATCAAGCAATCGACACCCGAGGCCATTCGTGACCTGCATGCCGAGGGCATCAGGATCGTAATGTTGACCGGTGATAACCTGACTACCGCGCAGGCAGTCGCCCGGAAACTGGATATCGACCGTGTCGAGGCCGATGTTTCGCCAGATCAGAAAGCGGATATCGTCAAAAAACTGCAGGCCGAAGGGCGTATTGTTGCCATGGCGGGTGACGGCATTAACGATGCTCCGGCACTGGCGCAGGCCCATGTCGGTATCGCGATGGGCACCGGTACCGACGTGGCCATAGAAAGTGCGGGCATCACCCTGGTCAAGGGGGACTTGCACGGTATTTTGCGCGCCAGGCGATTGAGCCACGCCACGATGCGCAACATCCGCCAAAACCTGTTTTTTGCTTTCGTTTACAACGCGCTCGGTGTGCCGGTTGCCGCGGGTGTGCTCTACCCGCTGTTCGGCCTGCTGCTGTCGCCGATGATTGCGGCCGCGGCGATGAGTTTCAGCTCGGTCTCAGTAATCACCAACGCACTGCGTCTGCGCAAGGTGAAGATATGATCCAGGTGAATGATTCTATTTTTGTTATGCAGGCTGGAGATCGCTAATGCACGAATGGCATGGTTATGGTGGGGGTGTAATGTGGATCTTCTGGGTGCTACTTGTTGTGGTGATCCTGTGGATTGTGAAAACGGCGGCTGGGGGCGGGAAAAATTCTACAGGCGAGCAGAAATCCGCGCTCGATATTCTGCAACAACGTTATGCCAGGGGAGAAATCGAACGTGAAGAGTTCGAACAGAAGCGCAAGGATTTGAGTCGCTAAATTGCGTATTGACTGAACCAAAGCAGCAGAACTTCGTCATAAACGTAGCCATGAAAAATATATGTTCGGAATATTTGCAAAATCTATATCGAATAACCCACGGTCTCGCCTGATGCGTTGTTCACCTGCACTGTATATTTCACGGTTAATGATACTGATTTTGTCTATCGGTTTTCTGCAGCATGCTGTCGCTGTAAGTCTTGACCCGCCCTGTGAAAAGCATAGCCAGTCATTATCTGCACCAGCATCGGCATCCAGCACCCTAAACAGCAGTGATCACGATACCGTCAATTATTGCCAGGATCACACGGTTTGCTTATCGCATACCAGTTGCGTTCCTATCCTGACCTCAAATGTATTCGAATTATCGGCGCCGGCACTGGTGCCCGTAGAGGATCTGGCCGCAAGAATAGCGTTATCAACCCGATATCCCAGGCTTTTGAAACGCCCCCCTAAAAGTTAATTGCCTGAAAATTGTTGGCGCCGGGTTATTGAGTGATTTTCGGCAACTTGTTTTTTCTGTTTGCCGAAAATTCAGGCATCAATGAAAACCCGTAGAAATGAGCTGACAATTATTCCCGAGTGAGTCGTAATCGTGCCGCAGCAGGGAACAATGAGCTCTCTATGCAGGTATTAAATTTTTTAACCATCAACAGGATATAGCCATGAACAAATTGAAATCTTTACAGGTAGCAGCGATCTTAATGCTGCTTTCGTCAACTGCCGGGGCAGCGACGGATAGTGAAAACCAGTCCTCGCCAGAAATGCCAATGATGAATCAGGAGCAAAACGGCATGATGATGACACCCGAAATGATGCATAAAACGATGCCTTCCGAGCAGTACCACAATATGCCGATGATGAACCCACAAATGATGCACATGATGATGCATGGGATGATGCACGGGATGAGCGAGATGCATGGGATGGGCCATGGCCGTGGTCATTCTCGAAATTGCGACATGCCAATGGCGCACCAGGATAAGGAAGGTATGATGATGAACCAGGGTAAGGAAGGGATGATGATGAATCCTCAGATGATGCAAATGCGCATGCAGCATATGACCAACATGGAGCAGCGTCTGGAGAATATCGAAGCCCTGTTGTCACAACTGGTAGAGCTGCAAAAGGCAGAATAGAAGCGACCGGGTAATCGATCGATATGGGCGCCTCGGATGCTGTTTTTTTGAGGCGCTCCCTGTTGTGACAGGAGACTTTTGAATGCGCTTTTATTGAAAATCATGAGCTGGCTGAATACCAATTGAATGTGCTGACGCGCAAAATATTTTATGCGTCCCTGTTGATCATATCGTTGGTATGCGCTTACTTCGTGGTGATTAATACCAGCCTCGCCGATCTATATACGGATCTGGATTTGTTGGTAATCAGGGTCGGTGAATTGGGTGTTCTCGGGCCGCTGCTGGTAATCGGCCTGATGGTGCTGGCTATCGTATTTAATCCGCTGCCCAGTGCCCCCATCGCCCTCGCTGCAGGCGCGGTATACGGGCACGTCGCTGGAACTATCTATATCGTTGCCGGTGCGGAAATCGGTGCAATTATCGCATTCATGATAGCGCGTTTTGCCGGACATGAGCTGGCGCGAAAGTACCTCGGCGACAATTTATCCCTGGGTCGCTTTGGTTCACAAAATGCGATGACGACGATTGGTTTGTGTCGCGGCTTATTCCGTTCATGTCATTCGATCTGGTCAGCTATGCGGCCGGGTTGACCCCGATCAAGCCATGGCGTTTTGCGCTGGCGACGCTACTGGGCCTCGTGCCAGTCAGCTTTATCCTCGCGCACATGGGTGGTGAAATCGTCGCAGGCAGCAGTGGCGAGGCACTTGTCATCATGCTGATAATCGGTCTGTTAACGCTCGTACCGCTGATAATCCATGCGGTCCAGCGTCATCGGCGCGGACATCAACCAGGCGCCTCGGAGAAGCCGTTATGAAGTGTTTTTTATGCCGCTGGTCCGGTGGCGGCTCGATCTGAGGCGACAGGGTGCCAGATACCTTGTCACTTCCCGCGAGATCCTGTGGAACAAATGCAAACTCGAATGCCTGTGTCCTGGACCCAGGCAATGCATCAAGAATTAATTACATCGAAGAGGTAGAGCCGTGAGTAGCTTAGTAGCTTGTAAGATTTCCAGGTACCTTAGCCGGATCGTACTGTTGGTCGGACTCTTGCTGGCGGCACAGGTGCAGGCGCAAAACCGTTGGTATGATCAGGCCGACATAGACAAGGGCGCAACGCTATATAAACAAAATTGTGCCGCCTGCCATGGCCCGAATGGTGAGGGTACCGCTGACTGGAAAAAGACCGACGCCAACGGCAACTACCCGCCACCGCCGCTGAACGGTACCGCGCACACCTGGCACCATTCAAAAAAATTGCTGAGAAGCACGATTTCGGAAGGTGGCGCCAGGCTAGGGGGGTTGATGCCGGGTTTTAAAGGCAAATTGACCGATGAGGAAATCGATGCCGTGATTGCCTTCTTTCAATCCAAATGGCCCGACGAGGTTTATGCAAATTGGGCCGGGCGTAATACAGGCAACGGAATTCCGCCGATTGCAAATCCCGAAGATAATTCTGCGCCGGAAACCGCTGCCGATACCACCAGGATGACCCAGATGTTGAAGTCGAGGCTGGGTAGCAGCCGCTTTTCGGAACCGGTGGAATCTCCGGTAAACGGTATTTTTATGACCAGGTTTGGATCGAATTACGGCTACCTTACCGAGGACGGTCGTTATCTTTTCATCGGTAACCTGATCGATCTGCAACAAGGTAAAAACCTGACCGATATCAGCCGACGACGCACCGCTATTGACGAGATAAACGCGATCGCAGCCGCTGATAAAATTATTTTCCCGGCGATCGGCGCGGAAAAGGCGGTATTGAATGTCTTCACCGATACTTCCTGCCCGTACTGCAAGCAGCTCCACAGTGAAATCAGCTTTCTACAGCAAGCGGGGATTAGCGTTCATTACCTTCCTTATCCCCGTGGTGGCCGCCAGGGGCCGGGTTACCAGGTACTGAGGCAAGTGTGGTGCGCCGAGGACCGGGCAAGAGCATTGACCATTGCCAAGGATCTCGACAGCGGTGAGTTGCCCCCGGGTGACTGCGCGAGCGCGGCTTTCGTCGATGCCGGCTATGCGCTCGGTAACCGCATAGGCGTGACCGGCACGCCTTCGCTGTACAAGTCAAACGGAGAGAATATCGAGGGCTATGTTCCTTACCGGGAGCTGATTCAAAAAGTATTGAATGATTGAGGCCGAGAACAGGTATTGCATACTGTCGATTCTCGCTATTTCAGCGCAAAGCTCCACTTGATGTGCAGGCGAGATTTTCCAGGGTCAGGGCAGGATGGTGGGATCAACTTAGCGACGTGACACCTTATCTTTAGATCAGGCTTCGGCTACCTGGCTGAGCTGGCGAATCACGAGCACCGGCGCGCATCAAATCCCCGCAATGGCATCAGCCGGCACCAACTAATTGCCGCCACCGGGCCGGATCAAATTGAAATCCACGCCTTAAACTGTAAGATTGCTCCCTACTCAAGTTATCTCGGATACCATGGAAAATAGCGAACAATACCAACGATTTATCGCCTGGCAGTGTCGGCTGCGCAAGAAGAGCGTGCGCGAACTCGATGGACGGCCGACTGCGGGCATGAGTGCCGGTCTTTACTCGATCTCCGGTGGCGACGAGCAAAGCCGTCTGAATTTTCTAATTGTGCGCAAAGATTCTGGCCCGCGCACCGACGAATTTCGGCACATCGTGCGCAAGACGCCTGATTCACGGGAATGGGTCAAGAACGGCCTGCGTGTCCTGGCGGAACTGCATTATCACGAAACCGATCAATTCGATCACCGGCTCACGGCATTGTTCAGTCTCGATTCCGCCGTCGCTGATGCTCTGCTTGCAGCGGGTCGCTGCCACCTGAAGTTTGCCGAGAGCAGTGTCGATTATGGATTTGATTTCGATGTCGAATCGCTACAGGAAGACCACGAATTCTTTCAGGCGACCTACTGGCATAACCGCATGTTCAATCCGACGCTGCCGGGCCAGGTGCGCGTGCTCAGTTTTACGCCACGCTTCGATGACCAGTCGACCTGACGCTCAAATTAGCACTGCGGCTTTGCCGCGATCGATTTATTAAATTCGACTTGGTAGCCAGGCATAAAAGGAACGGCCGAGCTTGCTTTTGGATTCAAGCAAACTCGGCGGTCCATGCTTCCGAACTGTACGAAGCAGTTAGAGATAACCAAATAAATTCAATTACTAATATTGCTTCTATTAGTTACAGTGCATCTACATTTATTCCAATTGTGATCGCGCCAAGCCTGGCCGTGTTGGGACGCGCAACAGTCAGGCTCACCTGCGAAACATTCACACCGTCCTCCTCCTCGACAGCATCAATGTAAACCGCATCGGCAGACACGAGGTAAGTTTTTTGCCATTTTGCCTCATCGCCTTGCATCAGGTCACCAGTGCCGTTTGTTTGGCCTACATTGAGGCCGACATTGTCCATTACAAATATCTCGGTAATAACCCCGCCTGAGGCAGCCTTGATGCCACGTAGAAATGCAGAAAACTGATTACCCATTATGGACGATATCAAGCTGCCACTATTGCGCAGTCGTTCCATGCGCCAACGCTGATCCAGGCGATCGATTTCCTCCTCGGTAATACCGAAATGATTAATATTCTGCTGATCTACCGCGTTGATAATTTCTTCTGACGAGAGCCAGGCCCTGATATTTGACTCGATGTAAGCTTTTATCTTTGCCTCGTGATTGTCGGCAAAAGCGCTTGGAGCTATTAGTGAAGTCGTAAGTAACAATACGAGGCCGGTGATAATGCTACGGTTAGATAAAGTCATATTTCCCCTCCGAGGTTAAAAAGCACAAGATTTTGTCTTGGTATACAATATGCAATATTCTGTATACCAAGCTTGTTGATACTCTTTGTTCGCGTTTAAATCAAGTTATTATTCAACAGGATTCCCATCTTGAGATCACACGTAAATCGATCAGCTGGCGTTTTCTTAATGTGAGGTGAGTTAACCTCTTGCGCTGCCCACCCGGCGACAATCAAATATTAAAATACCAATTTATTTTACTTTGACAGCGCGCCGGTGCCTCATCCTGGCCGGACATTGCCCCACACTTCGGTTTTACGGGCGTCAGCTTTGGGCACACTTGAAGCGATCTAATCGCTTCGTTCGCCCCGAATAAATCATCGATTGTTACCTGAATATTGTTCACACAAGTTGGGCATTCCTTTACCAACCAATCTACTGTGTGGCCCTCGCCGAGTTTTTACACGGCCTCGGCACACTGCGGACGCCCTCCTCTCGGGCAACAAGTTAATTCTTTTGATTCCGCTTTTCTCTCCAGGTGTGCAAGTATCTGCTTGATCACCGCAGGGTCTTCGATAACTGAAGGGCGTGGGGTTCCAATCACCAGTGGACCTTGCAGACCGGAAAGGATGCACCGGTAGAGGGTTGTTCGGGTGCCGCCAGTAGCGTCGAGAGGGGTAGCCGTAGCTGCGAGTAAACCGTGGCACTTTTGTAATAATCGGGGAATTCCTGCGCTGCCAGATCAGCCCGTGTTTCTGCCTGCAGTTTCTCCACTTCTGCACTGTGTTTCTCCCGCGCCATACGATCGGCAACCATTCTGTCCGTGGTTTCTCGCATTTCCTCAAGTCGCTGCGCCTCCAGCGCACCCTGTTGCGGTGCCTGGGCGTCAATGACCAGCTTTTCACCACCACAGCCTCTGCCGGCAATGTGTCGAAAAATACGACTACACCGTTTTCATCAACCTAGTTGTAAACGGTTGCTGCGATGCCCGGCAGGCAAAATGTCAGCGAGAGCACGGGTGCCCAGAGAGCTCTGCGTGAGTGATTCATGCTGGAAAGTATAGAGCAAGCCTCTGTTTCGCGCAGGCGCCTTGGGGTTGGTTGCAAATATGTGCAAGATGCCGGTAACGGCGTGGAGTCTTAGAGCCTGGCCTGCATCAATAGTTCCAGCCGACTATCGGGAAGCAGCACACTGCGTTCGAAGCGAAAGCAATCAAGCGTTTCTTGCAGCTGGCTCTGGTTCTGGGGCGCATAGCCTGGTACTGCCGTAGCCCTTTTTCCGAGACGGATTGTATCCAGTTGGCTAATGCCGTAGAGATGGTTGCACTGGGGGCTGCTGGTATTGTGAACCGAGAACGCGTGAGCCAGGCTGTCAGGTGTCAGGTGCGGGCGGAGCACGCTAAGGAACGCCTCGGTGGTCTTTCTGTCCAGGAAGTTGAACAGGTCCCAAAAAAGGCAAATGTCGAATTCAGTCCCGGCTGGAATCGACAGTAGTTCCTCAAACTGGTGGTGCAGCGTAGGTGTATCTTCGGTGGCGACTATGGGCAGCTCCGAAAACAGGTCAATGAAGTGCAGCCTGCAGCGGTAATTGGCAAAGAAGTCCACCGTATCGGATAACGCTGGACCAACATGAAAAACAGTGAGGCGCCGCTCCTCGTCGATGTGATCGAAGAGGGCGGGCAGTAACTTGGACGTTTGTGTCGCGGGCTTATCCAATAGCAGTGTCAAGGCCGCAGACGCTTCCGCTCTGTATAGCGCACCGCTGGCAATAAGTTATTTCCGTTAGCCGCTTTTGAGATCGAGAGCGGGTTTCTTGAGGTCAGCAGCAGGGGAGTTGGCTGGTTGCCTTGCTGACAGCGGTGCTGCTCCAGTGGCCGCCGCGCTGGGATCCATGTCTATGCTGCCTTTAAAGTTAGCGCCATCTTCCAGTGTTACCCGGGGGGCAACAATATTGCCGCGTACATTGCCGGATTTGGAAATGACCACCAATTCATTGGCTGAAATATCGCCAGTAACCTCGCCGTCAATCCTTACTTCCTTGGCGCGGATGTCGGCGTGCACCTTACCTGAGTCGCCAACGGAAACCTGGTTTCCATTCAGGTTGATGGTGCCCTCGACTTTTCCCCGGATATGCAGGTCTTCATCGCCGGATACTTCGCCTTTAATACTGATGCTTGGTCCTATCATTGCGGCACTCCTCGCGGTAGCAGGTGTATTGGGAACTGATGGGGATGGAGATGTATCTGGTGCTTTTGCCGGCGTTGCAGCAGGTTTGTTTTTGGCTCGATCGAACATTGGAATCGCCACCGTTTCAAGACGTGAGCTGTCCATGCTACCAGCCCGATGCTGGATTAACCAGCATGATCTGGCGAAATGATGTCTCTCTGAGACTGGTACTGACAAGTTAACTGCCGTTTAGCGATAATGGCCGGATGAAAAGTACAAATATTTATAAGCGATTTCGATTTCCTTCAGAAATCATCCAATACGCCGTATGGCTTTACTACAGATTCAATCTCAGCCATCGTGACATTGAAGATTTGTAAGGCACCGGTTGTGACCCCCAGGTGAATAAAATGCTGACTGGCGAGGATTCTCACCATCATTGCCACTCGAATCTTACACGGGCGGTACTAGCTCATGATCTTACCGAATTTGATGTGCACGACGTATTAAATGCTTGGACTTACCCCGTTCCGGTGATTCCCGGAACGGTCCCGACCCCGTGAATTCGTTACCCCACCTGGATCAGGGTCGGATGCATCAGGTACGACGGCTGATTTAAAAACCTTTTCCGGAGGCCGTCGTCGTCGGGGGGGGGGCAAAACTTGAGTTTGATTTTTGGGTTTGGAGCGACGGCAGCTAAAAATGGAAGTTAGCACAATGTTTGTGAGGTATTGCAATTGATACTTTACAAAGCTAATTCTCAATCAGTTTCCATGTTGAGTCAGCTGAATATGAACACTGAATCGAAGTTTTCTCCAACGGGTATTGGGTAGCGCCTACTTCCTCGCCCGGGTCGATCTTCTCGGTTTCAATCAGTAGGCGTAAATCATCAATGTAATACGAACTAACCTGGCGGTATTCGCTGTTGCCGATTTCTTGAACTAGAGGTTCGGCTTCTATTTCGAGAAACACCGCAAGATACTGATTCCAGCGATCCGCATCCGCTTCGCAGGTATAAACAATGACCGCTTCGTTTCGCTCATCCCCACACAGATTTCCGAACTGAGCTTCGCTGGGATAAAAGTTACAGGTTTTTCCAACATTATTCAGGATCTTTATATATCGGGCATAGCGCTCCATTTGTGCTGTCAAAATCGAGTTCACATCCTCGTCTGAATAACATTCCCAGCCGAGTGCATCCAATTTCTTAACCAGGCTGATTGCTTTAGGCCCGCAATAGTCTGTTTCATTGCGCGCATTCCAGGGGTAGTAGGTTCCGGAAGGTTTTTTATACCTGACTCGGCAGGCAAACCCCTTTTCCTTGGTGACCTCCACGTAGCGGGTTACATCACCTTTATCACAGGCGTAACTTGGAAAATCATTACGGCCGTACGACACCGAACTTGCAAGAGTACAGTAAAGTGCGAGAGCACCGGAAAGGTAGGCAATGTTTAATCCGCGAATCATTTCGCCTGTACCCAATCTGCAATTAGAGAATTCATGTTCTCGGTATACTCAGTCTTAGAGTTTACCAATAGGTCACTTGATTCAGGTTACTACAGATTTCAAGCCTTTGGAAACGTGTATTCACGAGGGTCTGTTATGGGGTCATACTCGTTCACCGATATTTCTTCGCGAGACCTTATTCTCCAAAGGAGGAGACGTTCATAGAGCTCAGGTAGGAGGCAATCTTCAGCGCGCAACGGACACTTGTTGTGCCGAAATTCTAATCTATTTAGCAACCGCCCATTACTGCTGAAAGCAGGCTAATCTATTAGATATAGTATTGCACCTATTCTGAGATTGGGAGGACCACGAGGTTAATGTATGACCAGTGCTCCCAACCATTCCACGCGCATTGGTTATGGGGTTCATCCAGCCGGTGCATGTGCGAAATGGCTGGGCGGTCGTGCCATCCTCGTTTGTGCCCGTCCAAAAACGATTCTGTCCAACAGTTTTGCCGGTGGAATCGATATCGATTAAGTGTTGGATGGATCCGTCCGTTAGATCGGTATAATTTTCGGCGATCCTGGTTCCATCGGGCAGCACGTAAGGATGGGAAGACTTCGTGAAGCGGGTATCGGGGCTGTCGGTTCCATCGGATAGCCAGGCTAGATAAGTGCCGGATGGAACAGTTGATGCCGGGTCATCCGCTTGCGCCTGGCACTTTTCGTCGGCTCCCTTTAGACCGCCAAGGTTGCCGTTGAAACTCTCACTGGTGACGAATACGGTCTTTTCATTGCGTTCGTTGGATACCGGAGCCGCGCAGGCTG
>JAJDOF010000010.1 GCA_022340305.1 Gammaproteobacteria bacterium | reverse complement strand
ACGCATCGGAATGACGTCTCGATCACGAAGAGAATTTAATCTCAGCACGCCTCTCCGCTGGCTTGCAGTCGGCGCATGGCAGGGGCGATCTGCAGCGGTTGCAGGTCCAGGGGCTGCCCGGTTTGTTGCGCTTCGGCCTGGGGGAGAATATCGATACTTGGCCACAGGCCATTGGCCAGGGCATTTCCGTAGGCGCCCATACCGGCATCGACAGTGGAATCGCGACTGCTTGCAAAGTCATAGTCAAGCCGATGCCAGCTCGCGGTGCATCCGGATTCACCGGGCTCGAGCAACATATACCAACAGTGCCTGCCACCGTCGTTGGCAGGCATGCCGATAACACCGGCATTCAACCAGTAGCGTTCCTCGAGGCGCTGCCCGAATGGAATCCCCGAATGCCCACCGACGATTGCATCGATCCCGCTATGCCTGATCTGTGCCAGCCTTGCTGCGGTCGGGCTCGAGGCGAAAACGAATTCGTTAATGCTGTCGAGGCCGGCATGAAGCACCCTGAAACTGGCGGCAGACATGATAAAATCGATGCTGCGCGGTAACTCGTACATCCAGCGCCTGTGCGCCGCGGTGACCCGCCGGTTGGCGTATTCGTACCAGGTCACCGCCAGCAGCGAACATTCGCTCTCCGCTGCAAAGCCACAACCGCAGTCGGCCTCACCCTGGGCAAGCGACTCTTCACAATTACCCATCACCACCTGGATACCCCAGTCACGAATCAGGTCAAGCGTTTCACAGGGCTCGCCACAATAGGCGATGATGTCGCCGGTGCAGATGATACGCTCTGCGGGAATGCCGAGATCGACAGCTCGCGTTTGCATCGCCGCGGTAGCCGCGAAATTGCTGTACGGTCCACCGAAGATCAGCATCGTTGCATCGACATTTCCGAGATCAATCATTTTATTGCAGTCGTCCTGGTTAAAGTATGCGCGACCAACTGGTAACGCGCGGGCACCAACAGGCTGGAGAACAATACGACCTTGACCCCACGCAAAAAGTTCGCATACTTGCCCGCGTACATCTTGTCTGGAATCCAGGTTTGCGACTTCTACTACTGACCCTGCTGCTTATTTACCTGCCCACTGCCAACTCGCAGCCACGCCAGTCACTGGTGCCGGGTGGCATTGCCATTATCAAACTCGAAGCCGGTGACGCCAGTGGTTACCAGTTTCGCGACAAACCGGTGCTGGTGACCCGGATCGACGGCAAGCCAAGCGCCCTGGTCGGCTTGCCCCTCAGCCTCGCCGCCGGTGAGCATTTTATCGAGAAGCGTGATGTGAGCCAGACCAGTCGCAAGTTTTTTCAGGTCAGCGCAAAACAGTACAGCACCCAGCATATCGAGATCAAGGACAAGCGTAAGGTTAATCCCTATGCCAGCGACATGGAGCGCATACTCAAGGAAAAGAAACGCAAACAAATAGCACGAAACCGCTACACCGATGGTGAAGTCGATGTCGATTTCCTGTTACCGGTGACGGGAATACAAACCGGCAGCTTTGGTCGGCGACGGGTGTTTAACGGTCAGGCCAGGAATCCGCACAGTGGCATGGACATCGCCGCCGACAGCGGCACCCCGGTACTGGCGCCGAGCGCTGGAACCGTTATCGAACTGGGAGATTTCTTCTTCAGCGGCAATCTGATCTACATCGACCATGGCCAGGGATTAATATCGCTGTTCGCGCATCTGAGTGAAATCGACGTCGAACTTGGCGAGCGCGTCAGCAAGGGGCAGGTAATCGGCAAGGTCGGTGCAACCGGGCGGGTAACCGGCCCACACCTGCACTGGAGCCTCGGTTTAAACGGCAACTGGATCGACCCGGCGCTATTTTTCGCGGCCGGAGACTAGCCCGCGAGTCTCAGCGATTTTCTGCTCGGCAACCGCTCCACGCATTGCTCTATACCCGGGACGCCGGACCGCTGCATCCCTGCAGTCCTGCGGAGAGGAAATAAACCGGTGAGATCTTCGGGCTAGAAGGTCAGGCGGACCCCGAGGTGGATGTTGTCATCGTCGAGTTCATAGTCACCGGCATCGATCGCGACTTCGAAATGGCGAATTCCGACAAATGCCACGGTCTGCGGCAGGGCCTCGATCTGAAAGCCGAACGTGTAGTCAACAACCTCTTCGGAACCCGAAAAACTGGTGATATCCGGTGCGTAAAAGCCGCGTGCGTAAACCGCCATCGGCATGGTTCCGGGGATGGTATAGCGGACTTCACCACCGATCGCAAACGCCAGCACATCCTCTTCCGGTTTGTCGAGGCGGCCGAGATAACCCTGTACACCGACACCGAAAGTCAGGGGTGTCTGCTCCGATGCCTGGCGCATTTGCAGCAGGCTGACCTGGCCGATGTAATCGCTTTCATTGTTATAGAACAGGCCGAACGCGAGGTCCGATCCCCCCCATCCGATCAGGCTGGAATCCGAGCGAAAGGTAAATTGTGCAGTTTCCTGGCTTAATGCAGCTTCAAAATCATTGGCATTGGCGAGCGTTAGCGAGCCGAGCCCAAGCAGGCAGATACAGCTAATATAAAACGATTTCATGGGGCGGATGATCCGTGGAAAAATTTGCGCAATCATAGCACAAGCTTAAATGCCAAAAAGCATCCAAATAGGAATAATAGAAATAGTTACATCGCCCCGCCGTACGCCGGACTTTATTGCTCGTGGCGATTAAACAGGGGCGTAATCCGAGCCGTTTCGGTCACCACCGGCGTTTCCAGCCAGCGAAAGATAGGCGCCCACTGCTCGCGATCGGTTTTGCTGCGCACTGTGGGGATTTCCTGCACACCAACACCCAGTTCGATCGCCCTGGTATAGAGCTGAGTATCGCGCAGACTTGAAATAAAGGGGATTTCAAGACTGAACAGAAAACGCTCGAGCGCGTGGTACATGAGCGTGTTCTTGCGCACCCGGTTTGCGACCACGGCGAGACGTATCATGCGTTGGCGTACGCTGCCGGTAGTCAGCAATTCCTTGATAAAATGCGCCGTGGCATGAATGTCGATCGGCGACGGCAGTACCGGAATCAGCACCGAATCGTTTTGCTGAAACAGCATCGTCAGTTCGGTAATATCGGTGCCAGCAGGGGAATCGATAATTGCGATATCGGTTTCCGGCGGCACCCGCATTTGCCAGGAGCGTGTCAATCGATGATCGGAGTTTTTCGAGGCGTCGACACCGACGATCTCGGCGGCCGACTCCGGGCGACGTTTAATCCAGGACAATGACGAACCCTGTGTATCGTGATCGAATAGCCGCACCATTTTGCCTTGCCGTGCGTAATGCGAGGCAATATTGGTGGTAATGGTTGTCTTACCACAACCACCCTTGGCGTTGGTTACAATGATTCTCTGCAAGCCCATAGCTTAAAGTCTATGTCGAAATCGTTCGGTTTTCAGTAGTTTCGGCGTATTTATGCGCTTTTTAATACCTGGGTCTTACTTTCTGTGCTTCGTCGCCGCTTTTTTGCCCGAGAATGGATTTTTCCCTGATTTTAATTCGATGCGTAATGGCGTTCCCTTCAATTTCAGTTTGCCGATAAAAAAATTGGTCAGGTAGCGCCGGTATACCTCGGGCAGATGCTGGGTCTGGTTGCCATGGATGACGACCACGGGTGGGTTACGCCCTCCCTGGTGTGCATAGCGCAACTTTACGCGGCGTCCATGATGCAGCGGGGGGTTGTGTTTGAATACCGCCTCTTCCAGCAAATCGGTGAGATAACGGGTATTGAGATCCTTGAATGCCGACGCGTAAGCCTGATCGACCGAGCTCATCAACTCGCCGACACCGGTGCCATGGCGGGCCGAAATAAAGTGCGTTGCAGCGAAGGCGACAAAGCCCAGACGGCGCTCCAGCGTCTTGCGATTTTCATCGCGCTGGTCACTATCGAGCCCATCGCATTTGTTGATCGCGATTACCAGTGCGCGACCACTGTCAACGACGTACCCCAACAGGGTCATATCCTGGTCGGTCAGCCCGTCCTGGGCATCTATAACCACAATCGCCACATGCGCCTTTTCTATGGCTTCGAGGGCCTTGATGACGCTGAATTTTTCGATCGTCTCCTGTACCTTGCCGCGCCGACGCACACCGGCAGTGTCAATCAGGGTATAGGGTTTACCGCGGCGCTCGAACGGTACCGATATCGTATCTCGCGTGGTACCGGGTTGATCAAAAGCCACTACGCGATCTTCACCGGCGAGACGGTTGATCAATGTGGACTTACCCACATTGGGCCTGCCGATAACTGCCACCAGCGGACCGGCATCGGTGCTTTCAGCGGGCGTTGACTGCTCGGGATAGGCCTCCAACAGTTCGTCAATCAGCAACCCGGTGCCCTTGCGGTGAGCGGCTGCAATCAGGTGCACCTGCGCAAAACCCAGGGCAAAGAATTCGGATTGCACGTGGTCAGGGTTAAAACCGTCAACCTTGTTGATTACCACCTGGCAGGATTTCCCGGATTTTCGTACCAGGTCGGCAATCAGGCGATCGCCACTGGTGAGACCATCCTGGGCATCGACCAGGAACAGGATTTCATCGGCCTCCTCCATGGCGAGCAGCGTTTGCCGCGCCATGAGTTCATCCAGGTCCTGTTTTTCACCGCTAAGTCCCCCGGTATCAACGACGATGAATGTCTTGCCGTTGCGTTCCCCGATGCCGTACTGGCGATCCCGCGTCAAACCGGGCTCGTTCGCGACAATGGCGTCCCGACTGCGCGTCAACACATTAAATAAGGTGGACTTACCGACATTGGGTCGCCCGATCAGCGCGATGACCGGAATCATTGTCGTTGGGATACGGAAACGAGAAAACCCCGCACATCAAGAGTAATGACCGACTCGCCCCAGACCTGGGGCTGAACGTAGTTGCGTTCGCTGGTGGTTCGAATGCGACCAAGCAACTTGCCATCGGATTTGTTCAGCCAGTGCAGATAGCCCTGGTAATCGGCGACCACCAGCTTGTCGCCAATAATCGATGGCGCGGTAATTTTACGCGCGTGCAATACATCCTGTTTCCAGAAGGCCGACCCCGTGCGTCGATCTATCGACCACAGGTCACTGTCGTCGGAGCTCAGGTAAAGCGCGGTATCATCAATAGCGATGGCCTGGAAGCTGGAAAACTTACGCGACCAGAGGATATCGCCGGAGAGCGCCTGAACCGCGGCCAGGTGCCCCTGGAAAGAGACGACATAGATCACGCCATCGCGCAATACGAAGCGGCCGTCCAGGTCGATCAGCCGCTCCACCTCGGTGCGTCCGCTCGGCAAGCTGATGGTGGTCTCCCACAAGGTTTTACCATTTTCACGGTTGTAGGCGATCAATTTGCCGTCATCGAAACCGGCGATCACCATTTCCCCGGCCACCAACGGGTTACTGTTGCCGGTCAGCGATAACGCCGGAACCCGGCCCGTCACCTGCCATTGCTGGCTGCCATCAGTGGCGGACAGGCTGCGCAAGCGCCCGTCGACGCTGCGCACGATTACCTGATCATCGGCAATGACCGGGGTCGCGCGTATTTCACTGCCAACGTTGGTGTTCCATAACGGTTCGAGACCGTCTTCGATTTCGCGAAAAGCCGCGATGTCACCGTCACGCGAAGCGACGATCAGCATTTGTGAGGTACCACCGACCCCGGTGATGGGCTCGAATCCACTCTGGTACCGCCAGGACTTTTCCCCGTTGACCAGCTCAATAGCACGCACCTGTCCGCTGGTATCAATCGTGTAGACGCGATCGCCAGAGATCAACGGCTGCAAACGGTAGGCCGCCTGATTACTGGACGCGCGCGTATCGACCGTCCAGTTGACCTTGAGAGCAATCGCTTTTTCGATGTTGGTCAATACGGCGGGTGGTTCGCTGTTGTCCTTGTCACCCGAGCAGGCTGCGAGCAAACCCAGCAGCACCATGACCCATAGATTACGCACTGCGACTAGCCGCTAGTGCCGAGATCATTCAGCTTTTGACGCAGGAATTCCGGGTTTGCCGGTTGCGGCTGGCCATTTTGCGCCTTGCGATAGGCGTCAATTGCTTCGGCTGTCTTGCCTTGCAGCGCCAGAGCATCACCACGCAATTCATCGACCAGAGCGGAATACTGATCGGGGAATTCGACCGCCAGGGTGTCAACAGCCTGATCGTATTGTTCGCTTTGCAGTTGCACCGCGGCCAGCCGCGTACGCGCGAGGTAAGCGATCGGTTGTTGCCCGGCACTGCCGATAACCTGCTGCAGAGCCGCGGCTGCCGCTTCGAAATCAGCATTATCGACGTGCATGCGGGCAAGTGCGAGCTGCGCCAGCAGGGCATATTCAGTCGACCCATAGTCGGCCAGCAGAATATTCGCCTGCTCCTGCAACTCATCATCGGCGTCGGCTGCGAGCGCTTCCAGCATCAAGCTATAATGATCCGAGGCTTCGGCAGCCGTCGTTTCCTGCACGTGCACCCAGTAGTTGTATCCCGCGATGCCACCAACGCCAATGACAATGCCCAAAATAATCGATATGCCGTTTTCCTTTAACCAGGTTTTCAGTTTCTCGACCTGCTCTTCTTCGGTTTCCATTTAAATCCTCTCGTTAATCATTTCAGTAAGGACGCCAATCGCGACACGATCTCGTCCTGTACTATTTCCACCTGATCGCGTTGCTCGCGCAGGTATTTTACGGCCACGGTACCCGCTGCCAATTCTGCTTCACCCAGGATGATGGCAATCCGGGCCCCGGACTTGTCAGCCTTGCGCATCTGACTCTTAAAACTTCCCGCACCGGCATGCACCACCAGGATCAACCCCGGCATCGCATCGCGAATCGATTCGGCAAGCTGCTGCGCACGGGCGACGCTATTGTCACCGCGCATCAGCAAATAGACATCGCAGCTCGCTGGTGCCGGTGCGAGCTGCTGGTCGATCAGCATCGAAACAAGACGCTCACAGCCCATTGAGAATCCCGCCGCAAAGTTTGCTTTACCGCCGAGCTGCTCAACCAGACCATCATAGCGCCCGCCACCGCAAACCGTACCCTGGGCACCGAGCGATTCGGTTACCCATTCAAAGACCGTGTGGCAGTAGTAGTCCAGGCCGCGCACCAGGCGCTGGTTGATCTCGTATGAGACCCCGGTCTGGTCGAGAATATCCGTCAATTCATTGAAGTGATCGGTGGAATGCGCATCGAGACTATCGCGCAATGCCGGCGCCGCTTCGATCAGCCCCTGCATATCAGGATTCTTGCTGTCCAGGATACGCAGTGGATTCGACTCCAGGCGTCGCTGACTGTCTTCATCGAGACTCGCGTGGTGATCGCGAAAATACTCGACCAACTGCTTGCGGAATTTCTGCCGGCACTCGCTACTGCCCAGGCTGTTTATTTGCAGATCGATATCCTGCAGGCCGAGACGTTTCCAGAAACGCGCGGCAAGCAAAATCAATTCGGCTTCGATATCTGCGCCTGACATACCGAAGGTCTCGGCACCGAACTGATAAAACTGGCGGTAGCGTCCCTTTTGCGGACGTTCATGGCGAAACATCGGACCGTAGTACCACAGCCGTTGCTGCTGGTCGTGCAACAAGCCCGCCTGCAGTCCGGCGCGCACCACGCTGGCCGTATTTTCCGGGCGTAAACTGAGACTGTCGCCATTGCGATCGTCAAAGCTGTACATTTCCTTTTCGACGATATCGGTAACCTCACCGATGGAGCGGGCGAACAACGCCGACTTTTCCACGATCGGGGTGCGAATCTGGCGATAACCGTACGACTCCACCAGCATGCGATACTCGTCTTCGAGATGATTCCACACGGGCATGTCGACCGGCAGAATATCGTGCATTCCACGAATAACCTGTAGTTGATCTCCCACCGACTATTCCGTTCTATCCACCGACGTAAATGCGCGCGGTGTTATCGTCGCGAATCCGGGCCGAAAATCCTATTTCCTCACCATTGAACAGGATCTCGACACCGTGCCCATTGCCGAGAAACACCCTAAACGGCGCCTTCCCAGATAACTCCACCGAACTGTCGGCCCGCAACAGGTCGTAAACCAGCTGGTAGTTGGTCGAGTCCTTGACGTCCGCCCAGGTGTCGGCATGAATAATAATCTTCAGTTTGTCAGAACCCGACGGCGCAATCCGCCCGGGTAGATCACGGGTACCCGCAATCGCCTGCGGTTCGGGTTCGGCCACCGTTGATGACGTTTCCGTCTCCATCGGTAGCGCGACTGCGCCGGCAGTAGCTGCCGGATCTACAGCAGCCTCTGTGTTTACTACAGCCGGATCAACAGCAGCCTCCGTTGTTACGCTATCCGCAACAACAACCGGGTCCACTGCCGCGTCAACTGCGCCCTCGTTCTCGGCGTCACTGACGGCTTCAGTCGACACAGCGGCATCCGGGGCATCCGGGGGATCTGACTCGGCATTCAACTCGGTCGCATCCGCACTAATCGGGGTCTCCGACCCGGCCTGAATATCACTGTCGACGACACCTTCGGCGCTGGCATTTTCTTCCACCCGCGACGACTGCACATCCAGTGAGACCGGGGGCTCCACGTCCTGTTGTTTGTTCCACCACCAGGCAGCCAGCAATACGCCAAGCACTACTATGACGAAATAAGTCGTCCACTTGATGCGCGCATCCGTCGCTGATAATTCGGGTACCGTGTTACTGGTCGAATTGATCGGCGGGTCCTCTTCCGAATAGAAATCCAGATACTGCTGTATCATCTCGCCTTCATCCAGGGACACTATGCGCGCGTAAGCACGGAGGTAGCCCTTGACGAAAATGGGGGCGGTAATTACGTCGAAATTGTTTTCCTCGATCGCCTCCAGAATATTCGCGCTCAAATGCATGCGGCTGGCAACATCGTCGAGCGACAGACCCTTCTTGATGCGCGCCGCCTGCAATCGTTCACCCGGTCCGATTCCACCCTGCCGCGGCATGTCGTTCGACTTGTCTTCGGTCTCGCTCACGTTATTGCTGCTCCTTCCACAACTGGTTTTCCCGAGAATCCGGGAAATCGGTTTGCAGGCGCTGTACCAACTCGCTCACATCGGTATCAGCGTCAATTTTGCGCGCGGTCTGTATCGACAGCCACAGGCTTCTGGCACTCGGCGGCGCATACAGGTGGTAGCGATCCAGGTATAGCCTGGCGTCTGCGTAATCCATTTCGTCAAAAAGCAAACCTCCCATGGCCAGCAAGGCATCTGCAAAATCGCTTTTTTCGACGAGCGCCTTGCGCAGGTATTCCCTGGCCGCTTCTACCTGCTGCACTTTCAGCAGGCAGATAGCTGCATTGTAATAGGCGTACTCGGGCGTGCTGTAAAGCGGATTTTTCAGCGCCTGCAGAAAGTATTTTTCCGACTCAAGCTCGCGACCATGTCTACACAGGAAGGTGCCATAATTATTGGCCGACTGTGAATCATTGGGATCCAGTTTGGTCGCCTTTTTATAATGTTTTTCGGCCAGTTCCAACTGTTTCAAACGCTCCTGCAGGATCGCGTAGGCGTTGTGTGCCGAGGCGGATTCCGGGTCCTGTTTCAACGCCTTGGTCAATTTCTGGCTGGCCAGATCGAGCTTGTTTTGCTGCAGATAGCCAATACCCAGCTGAACATTGACCGCGCTCGCTTTTTCGTCCTGGCTCTGGCCTGGATTGACCGCGACACAGGCCTGCAACAGGCCCACCAACAGCAGCAGCCCAAGAGTCTTATTAATGTGCAACTTAATGTGCAACGGTCAATCCTCCGACATCCTTGAGACTAAGCTGATATTTCTCACTGCGTCGACTGCGGTCCTTGAAGGCACCAACCAGTTGCCCGCAGGCGGCATCGATGTCATCGCCGCGGGCACGCCGCGTGACCGTAATAATACCCTTGCTCGAAGTATGGTCACGAAAACGATCGATGGTTTGCTGCGATGAACACTGGTAAAGCGCATGCGGGTAGGGATTGAACGGAATGAGATTCAGCTTACATGGCAAGTCGGCGATCAGCGCGGCCAACTCGCGCGCATGCTCGAGGCTATCATTGACGCCGGCCAGCATGACGTATTCAAATGTTATCTTGCGACTGCGGTAACCATCGATATAACTGCGACAGGCGCGCAGCAATTCGCTGATTGGATACTTGCGATTGATAGGCACCAGCTGATCACGCAGCGCGTCGTTCGGCGCATGCAGGGATACCGCGAGTGCAACATCGGTGACCTGCTCGAGCTTTTCCATTGCCGGCACCACACCCGCAGTGCTGATGGTCACGCGCCGCTTACTGAGTGCATAACCGAAATCGTCACACATCAGGTCAACCGCGGCGATGACCGCATCGAAGTTCATCAGCGGTTCGCCCATGCCCATGAACACGACGTTAGTCACGCCTTGCGGATAGCCTTCGGCGATCAGGCTGTGATGCGCGAAATGCAGCTGCGCGATGATCTCGGCAGTCGTCAGATTACGATTGAAGCCCTGTTTCGCAGTAGAGCAGAAAGTGCAGTTCAAGGTACAACCCAACTGCGAAGACACGCACAGTGTCATGCGTGATTTTTCGGGGATCAGCACGCATTCGACGGCGTTATCATTATCGTCCATACCCAGCAACCACTTGCGAGTACCATCGGCCGCATGCTGGCGATCGAGGATGCGCGGCCTTTCGATACAGCAATTTGCGCACAAAAACTCGCGCAGGCTCCGCGACATATCGGTCATCGCTGCAAAATCGATCACGCCACGCTGGTGCACCCATTGCATCAACTGCCGGGCACGAAACGGCTTCTCGCCGTTAGCGACGAAAAATGTCTCGAGCGCAGCGCGATTGAAATCGAGTAAATTGATCTTGGCGGTTTCGGACATCGGGTTACCTGGGTACTTTGAACGGATACTCTGGATTGGAATTATAACTCGGCCACCAGGGCTTACCCGGCCGAGATCATTGGGGCTGAATTTTACGCATAAACAGGGTCGAGTAGAAGTAATATACGCGGCAAATCAGTGTTTTGAAGGCATTTGCGCGGAAATCACCGCAAAACCGCTTGTTAGGCCTGGTCATGCAGATATAATTCGCCTTCGACCGGCACGGACCCAATCGTTTTTTCCGATGATTTTCACTGAAACTAGAGGCAACGACCAGGCGCGCCCGGCACAGGTTGGTTTCGCGGCTGCCCTGCTCTCGCCGATCGCGTCTTTTGGCGGCATCTACAGCCCCGAATCGATGCCCGGAGTGGACCTCGATTTTCTCGAGCACCACCTGGCCAGCTCCTACAAGCAACTGGCGATGGCACTTTTGCTTCACCTCGACATCGATATCGACCCGTCGATATTGCAGCAGGCGCTCGACCTGTATGACCGTTTCGACGATGCAGGTGATCCCGTACCCGTGGTCAAGCTTGATGACCGGCTGTTTGTCAGCGAGCTGTATCACGGACCGACCCGCGCCTTCAAGGATATGGCGTTACAACCCTTCGGGCTGATCTTATCGACCCTGGCGCAACAGCAGCAGCAACAATATCTGATTCTGACCGCTACCAGCGGCGATACCGGCCCGGCGGCGCTGGAAACCTTCCGCAACCGTGCCAATATCCGCGTCGTCTGCCTGTACCCACAAGGCGGCACCTCGGATGTGCAACGTCTGCAGATGGTCACCGAGGATGGAGGCAATCTCAAGGTGATCGGCATTCACGGAAATTTCGACGATGCCCAGGCGGCGCTCAAGTCGTTACTGTCGTCGGCCAGCTTTAAGCAACGCCTCGACGAATTGAATATTGCCCTGTCCGCTGCCAACTCGGTTAACTTCGGACGCATCATCTTCCAGATGTTGTACCAGTTTCATGGTTACCTGGCGCTGGTGCGCCAGGGCGAGATCAAGCTCGGTGACGAGATCATACTGCACATACCAAGCGGCAACTTTGGCAATGCACTGGGTGCTTATTACGCAAAGCGTATGGGTCTGCCCATTGCAAAAATCGTCATTGCCTCCAACGCAAATAACGTGCTTACCGAATGGATCAAACAGGGCAGCTACGACCTCAGTAAGCGCGACCTGATCGCGACCACGTCTCCGGCGATGGACATACTAAAATCCTCCAACGTCGAACGCGTGTTATTCGATTTGTTCGGTGCCGAGCGCACACGCGAACTGATGCGCCAACTCGACGAGGACGGCCGCTACCAGCTCGATGCTGCGGAACATGCGCAAATCAGTGACATTTTCGCGGCGGACGATTGTTCCGACGAAGAAGGCAGTGAATACATTCGACAGGCCTTCAGCAAGGGCTACCTGGTCGATCCGCATACCGCCACCTGCTTCAAAACCTGCCTGGCGGCGGAATTCTCGGACCGGGTCAATCTGATTTATTCGACCGCGGAATGGACCAAATTCGCCTCGGTCATGGACAACGCGATCAATGGCCATCAGCCGCAATCGGACGAGGCCGCGCTGTCAGCTGTCGCCGCAAGCGCCGGGATCAAAGTCCCGCGAGCCATTGCAGATCTTTTCGCGAAACCCATCGCCCACCCACTGGTGGTGGCCAAACAGGACATCGAAAACGAGATTCTGAAATTTCTCGAATCGAGCAATTAGCCCGCAGTGACTTGCTCCGCTTCGGTCCAGCGCATGGTTATCAAACCCGCCAGCCCGAGCACGGCAAATCCGGCCACCAGTGGTACTACCGTCTGGTCGTAGGCGGCGGCGACAAAGACTCCAAAGACTACCGACATCAGTGTCGAAACCGAACCGATCAGGGCTGATCCCAGCCCGGCGATATGCCCCAGTGGTTCCATCGCGAGCGCATTCAAATTACCGAATAAAATACCGAAGCAAAAAAACAACGGCAATAAATAGGCCATCAGCTGATATAGCGGCGGATGACCATCCTGCATTGCCACAATCAGCAGAAACGGAATCGATACCAGGCAGATACCGTTCATCGCGTAGTTCGACAGACGGCGCATACCGAAACGCATGACCAGGCTCGCATTGAACAGCGAGGCGCAACCGATAGCACAGGCGAGGATCCCGAAGTAGAGCGGAAATAATTCGTGCAATTGATACTGCACCTGGAAAATCTGCTGTGAGCTGCTGAGGTACCCGAGGAAGCCACCAAATATAAATCCCATAGCCAGGGTATAGCCGAGCGAGCTGCGAATCCGATATATAGCGCTTATGTCCAGAAATAATTGAGTGAAGGAAAAGCGCACACGCCGCACCTGTGCGAGGGTCTCGGGTTGGCGTATCCAGAACCACGGAACCAGGATCAGAACCAGTAGCAGGAACATCACATAGATATAACGCCAGTCGGCGAAGACGAGCACAAGCTGGCCAAGCGCGGGGGCAAAAACCGGTACCAGAATGAATACCATCATCACGAAAGACATGACACGCGCCATCTCGCGACCCTTGAACTGGTCACGCACCAGCGCGATGGATACGATGCGTGGCCCGGCAGCGCCGACACCCTGCAACAAACGACCCAATAGCATTTGCTCGAAATTGACGGCAAAGATGGACAACAGGCAACCGAGCGCGAATAGCGCAAAACCGGAAATAATCGCGGGTCGTCGGCCGACCGAGTCCGATAGCGGTCCAAAAAAAATCTGACCCAACGCCATGCCGGCAAAGAAAACGGAGATGACATATTGGCTGTCGTTGATCCGTTGTACGCCGAGATCGGCAGCGATCAGGGGCAACGCCGGCAACATGGCATCGATTGACAGCGCAACCAGGGAAATGATCAACGCCATAAGAATGATGAATTCACCAGAAGACGGGCGCCGCGGGTTAGCGGTTGCTAAATTCATCCTTGCGCTACCCGGCCAGTCCGCAGCGGCACTATAGCGGCAGGCACATACAACTGGCACTATCCGGGCACAGCGACACAAACTGGCGGGTCAGACAAACCGCTTTGGGTACGTCGGCACGCGCGATCGGCACGAACCCCAGGCCGGCGAAGTAAGTCTGCGCCGTCTCGGTCAGCAGGTAGATCGCCACCCGCCCCTCTTCCCTGGCACGATCCAGCAGGTGGAGGGTTATTCTTCGTGCCAGACCTCTGGCTCGACGATCCTCCCTCACTACGACGGAGCGCAACAGCCCGTAGTGCGCGACCGGTTCGATAGCACCGGCGGCAATCAGCTTATCGCCCTCGTAACTGGCGCAAAAATTCCGCACCTGCTCGGCGCAATCCTCCGTGGGCAAATGATTTGCGCACAGCAGTGCTTCGAGTTGCGCCAGATCGGCGTGACGCAATTCGACTATTTCACCAGTCGACACCAGCTAGCGGCTCCTCTGTTCACTACCACCTAGTCGCCATCCAGCGTTTCGACACGAATGCGGTGAACCGGACCGTGCACTGCCGCGAGCCCGGCTATGGCGTCGATCGCATCGACCATTTGCTGCTCGCGTATTTTCTGCGTGAGCATGATGATGGTGGCACGGGTAACCCCTGCTGCGGGTTCCTTCTGCAGAATCGCCTCAATTGAGATTTCCTTGTCACCCATGATGCGCGTGATTTCGGCCATGACCCCGGGGCGATCATCGACACTCATGCGCAGATAGTAAGCAGTGTGGATTGCGGTAATGGGCAATATCGGGATATCGACGATCTGATCCGGTTGAAAGGCGAGATGCGGAACCCGGTTCTGGGCATCGGTAGTAATCGTGCGCGCCACGTCGATAATATCCGCGACCACCGCCGAGGCGGTCGGGTCGGCGCCGGCGCCGGCGCCGTAATATAGCGAAGGCCCCAGTTTATCGGCCTGCACCAGCACTGCATTCATAACCCCATCGACATTCGCAATCAATTGCTTCTGTGGAATCAGGGTTGGATGCACGCGCATTTCAATGCCCTTATCGGTGCGGCGGGCAATACCCAGGTGCTTGATGCGATAACCGAGCTCTCCGGCGTTAACCACGTCTTCGGTGGCAATTGCGCTAATGCCCTCGGTATATACCGCGGCAAATTGCAGCGGTATACCAAATGCGATCGACGACAGGATACACAGCTTGTGCGCCGCATCGATGCCCTCGACGTCAAAGGTCGGATCGGCTTCGGCATATCCCAGTTGTTGCGCTTCGCGCAGCACGTCTTCAAAATCGCGTCCCTTGTCGCGCATTTCGGTAAGAATGAAATTCCCGGTGCCGTTGATGATTCCAGCGACCGACTGAATTATGTTGGCGCTCAAGCCTTCGCGAATCGATTTGATTATCGGGATGCCACCGGCTACGGCCGCTTCGAACACCACATTGACACCCATACGTTGAGCCTCGGCAAAGATTTCGTTGCCGTGCAGCGCAATCAATGCCTTGTTGGCAGTGACCACATGCTTGCCATTGGCAATCGCCCGCATCACCAGTTCAAGCGCCGGAGTGTAACCACCGATGAGTTCGATGACGATATCAACACCGGGGTTATCTACCACCTCAAAAGGATCGGCAACCAGGCTGATATTGTCACATCCAGCAGGCATTCCATTGGCGATCGAACGGCGCGAAGCCTGAATAATCTCAATGCTGCGTCCCGCGCGACGCGCAATCTCTGCGGCATTGTTTTTCAGCACCATGGCGGTACTGGCACCCACGGTGCCAACACCCAACAAACCCAGCTTTACCGGTTTCAATCCTGTTCTCCAGAAGATGTAAGAGGAATTTCGCGAACGCGCAACATTAAGAAATGTGCCCGCGACTGTCAATAAACGGTTTCCAGTCAGCGCCGTTGATCGAGTTGGATTTTTACATTATTCTGCCCGGCATGCCCCTCGCCGAAGACATCGTCACCAACCGCCACCGCATCTCGTCTTACAGCGACGATACGGTGTCCATCAACGAGAGTGTTTATCGCCAGAGTCTGATCCTGACCGCGGACACGCTATTCAATCCCTGGCCGGTTACCGGGCTCGACCAGCTCAGCAGCGAAAATCTTGCACCAATTTTCGAATCGAGGCCAGCCGTGGTATTGCTCGGCACCGGGACGCGACAGCATTTCCCCGAGGCCAGAATTTTCGGCCTGTTCGGTGAGCAGGGTATCGGCCTTGAAGTCATGGACAACGGTGCCCTGTGCCGCACCTTCAATATCCTGGTGGCCGAAGACCGCGCCGTTACCGCCGCCATCATTCTGCCAGGCTGATTTCAGGCCAGTTTAGTCTTCGATGATATTTTCGCGGGAATAGCCGCTGTGCTCGAGGATGCGGCGCAGCTTGCGCAAGGCGTCCATCTGGATCTGGCGCACTCGCTCACGCGTCACTCCAAGTTCCAGGCCGACTTCTTCCAGCGTGCCGCGCGGGTGATTGCGTAAACCGAAACGCCGTACGACGACATCGCGTTGTTTTTCGTCGAGCTCGTCAAGCCAGCTGTCGAGATGCTGCATCACCGATTCATCCTGCAGGATACTCGACGGGTCAGAATTATTTTCGTCGGGGATGATGTCGAGCAGCGGACGCTCGCCTTCACCACCCATCGGGATATCGAAGGACGATACGCGATCTGCCAGCTTAAACATTTTTTCGACATCCTTGACCGGCTTTTTCAATAGTTTCGCCACATCTTCCGAGGTAGCTTCACGATTCAGTTCCTGGGTCAATTTACGCGCCGCCCGCAGGTAGGTGTTCAACTCCTTGATAACATGGATGGGCAGGCGGATGGTGCGCGTCTGATTCATCAGGCCGCGTTCGATGGTTTGCCGGATCCACCAGGTGGCATAAGTCGAAAAGCGGAATCCGCGTTCCGGATCGAACTTTTCCACCGCTCGAATCAGGCCGAGATTACCTTCTTCGATCAAATCGAGCAGCGCCAGCCCGCGATTCATGTAGCGGCGTGCTATTTTCACTACCAGGCGCAGGTTGCACTCGATCATCTTGTCACGTGCGGTAATGTCGCCCTTCAGTGCAAGACGTGAATAATGCACCTCCTCTTCCGCCGTCAATAATGGCGAAACTTCGATTTCTTTCAGATATAACCGCGTTGGGTCAGCATCGGTTGCGCGCCGTGTTGTGGTTTTGCGCCGATCGGTTTCAACCGGCTTACGGCGATCGACAAATTTCTTGCCATCGGCACCTTCGGCAGAAGCGTCGTCATCGTCGAGCGCGATAACGTCAACTCCTTCGTCCTCATCGTCGTCAACCTCTTCCTCGTCATCGGCCAGGCCTTCGACCAGATCCTCGGGTGCTATTTCGGTGTCTTCGATAAGTGATTTTTCGGTCGACTTGGTCATTCAGATGCTTCCTTATTGCTTGGGCAGATACTTAATCGGATCCACCGGCTTGCCATTTCGTCTAATTTCAAAATGTAACTGTGCGACATTATCTCTGGTTCCCATCGTGGCCACCTGTTTACCGGCCGTTACCGACATTCCTTCTTCCACCAGCCGTTGCTGGCAATAGGCGTAGGCACTCAGATAAGTATCGCTGTGCTTGATAATTATCAGATTACCATAACCGGCCAAACCATTACCACTATATACCACCTTGCCATCGGCAACGGCGAGTACAGCTTGACCCTGTTTTCCGGCAATATCAATTCCTCGTCGATCGAGTCGAGACGCGAGAAACGTATTTCTTGGTTTTCCAACCGTGGGCCAGATCCATTTATTCGGGTCTGGCAGTGACAGTTGCTGACTGCTGCCGGATTCCGGCTGGCCCGGACTGACGCTACTTATTGCAGGCTTGCTGTCCTGTTTTGCGTTAGTGGCAGCCGCGCTGGTTGCTGGCCGCGACTGGTTATCCGGTTGCAACAGACGCAGACGCTGCCCGGGATAAATCGGCTCATTGAGATCGATCTGGTTCCAGTTCGCCAATTGTTGCGAATCCAGGCCGTAGCGCCAGGCAATCGAGTACAGGGTATCAGTCGTTTTTACCGTGTACCAGCCGGGGCCGCGCGACCTGTTCTGCCCCACGGGGCTGGTGGCACAGGAAATCAACAGCAGGGCGGCAATCAGGTGGAATAAGACTGATTTCATCGAGGAAATGCAGGTGTTTAAAAATAGTAGATAGCGATTGCCAGCGACAGCAGGCCGACTACCGTCCAGCCAATGTACTCGATGTAACGCATCAATTTGGGTTCTATCGCGGGTCCATACCTGGCAAGGCACCAGGCCAGCAGGAAGAAACGCGCCCCGCGCCCGAGGATCGACGCCAGTACAAATGGAATCAGTGCGAGATTGAGTACACCGGCGGCAATCGTGAATAACTTGTAGGGCACGGGCGAAAACCCGGCCACCAGCACTGCCCAGAACCCCCATTGCTCAAACCAGGTGGTGACTACCTCGAAGCGCGCCTGGTAGCCCCAGCTAATAATATAGGGTTCGGCGAGATCGAACAGGAAGGCACCAATCATATACCCTACCAGTCCGCCCAACACCGAAAACAATAGCGTTATCGCGGCAAACCGCATCGCCCGCTCAGGGCGCGCCAGGGACATCGGCGCCAACATGACATCCGGTGGTGGGAACGGCAGGATGAACGATTCCACGAAACTCAACAACGACAGGTAATAAGGTGCTTCGCGGCGGCGCGAGAAACGCATCACGCTGTTATAGATCGACTCAAACATCCTGACTACTCCAATCCCGGCAACAGTGGCACGAAAGCGACCCTTTCCAGGGTTTCGCTAACCAGCCCTTCTTGACTGCGAGTTATCTTCGTCATGGTCTGATCGCGACCGTCATCGAACGGCAGCACCATGACTCCACCCGGCCTGAGTTGGGCAACGAGCGCCTCGGGTATCTCGGTACAGGCCGCGGTCATGATGATGCGATCAAAGTGATAACTCAAATTGGGCCAACCGGCAGTACCATCGGTGTGACGCAATTGCACGTTAAAAAATTCCAGTTCGGCAAGGCGCTTGCGGGCCTGCTGGTAGAGCGCCTCGATGCGCTCGACGCTGTAAACCTGTGGAAAAATACTCGCCAGGATGGCGGTCTGGTAACCGCAGCCGGTGCCGATTTCAAGCACCGAGTAGGGTGTTCCGTCTTCCTGCAGCAATAACTGGGTCATCTGCGCGACGATATAAGGTTGCGATATGGTCTGGCCGTAACCGATGGGCAGCGCGGTATCTTCATAGGCGCGGTGCGCGAGCGCCTCGTCGACAAAAATGTGGCGCGGCACGCGACGCATCACATCCAGTACCTGTTCATTATCAATACCCTGTTGCTGCAACCGATTGATCAAGCGGTCGCGGGTGCGCTGCGAGGTCATACCGATACCCTGGTGATTTCGATCGAGCTCGCTCACAGCGCATCCAGCCAGGATTGCAGTGGTTGAATACCACCGTGGCGGGTGAGGTCAATCTGCATCGGAGTAACCGATGCTATGCATTGCTCGAGCGCATGAAAATCCGTGCCTTCACCCGCATCCTGTGCTTCGCCTGGCGGTCCAACCCAGTAAAGCGGGCGGCCGTAGGGATCGGATTGCTCGATCATGGGTTCTGACTTGTGGCGAAAACCAAGGCGAGTCGCCCGGATCGCGACAACTTCGTCGACGGGCACATCGGGCACATTGATGTTCAATAGCGTATCGTCCGGTAGCGGATTGTGCACCAGGCGTTCAATTACACGCCGGGTAATCACTGCAGCGGTGGCGAAATGTGTGGCGGGTTTACCGGCAAGCGAAACCGCGATCGCGGGTAATCCCAGGTAGCGCCCTTCCATGGCAGCGGCCACGGTGCCGGAATAGAGCACGTCATCCCCGAGATTGGGGCCGGCGTTGATTCCGGAAACCACCATGTCGGGCTGCGACTCAAGCAGCCCCGAAAGCGCCAGGTGAACGCAATCGGTGGGCGTACCGTCGACATAGAAACTGCCATCCTCCAGGCATTTGACACGCAAGGGTCTCATCAGGGTCAACGAATTGCTGGCGCCACTTTTATCGCGCTCAGGGGCAACCACCGAGACTTGCGCGACTTGCGCGAGCTCCTGTGTCAGTATCTTTATGCCGCTGGCCGAATAGCCATCGTCGTTGGTTATGAGAATATGCATCGGGAAGGGATTCTATATGATTTGAATACAGGTCCGAGAG
>JAJDOF010000005.1 GCA_022340305.1 Gammaproteobacteria bacterium | reverse complement strand
CTCGGCCCTGAGACCAAGATTATTAAATGACATGTTGTTATTTTCTCCAGCTATCTACCCGCCAGATGACATTGCTGAGTCTGGAACGGTCAGGGAAGATTTAAGTGCTAAATGAGCGGGAAATCGTTATCGATTACCGTTTAAAGACAGGTGCAGACCGATCAGCACCAGAGTGATTGCGAGCAGCATACACGAAAACGGCGGTAATAGGGGATTTATCTTTGGTTTGAGAAGTCGCGGGCAACACGCTGATTTACTTCAGGAACCCCGCCCTGGTTCATGCCGGCCGTACTGGGAGTCCCTTTGCAGGATCACGACAGGCTGGAATCCCGGGAAGTGCCTTGAGGTGCATCGCGCCATCGGCGCAAGATCCCCGCCTGCGCGGCGAGGACAGTTTAGCCCCGGTCATTCCCGCGCACGCGGGAATCTCGGGAAGTGCCTTAGAGGTGCATCGCGCCATCGGCGCAAGATCCCCGCTTGCGCGGCGAGGACAGTTTAGCCCCGGTCATTCCCGCGCACGCGGGAATCCCGGGAAGTGCCTTGAGGTGCATCGCGCCATCGGCGCAAGATCCCCGCCTGCGCGGCGAGGACAGTTTACCCCCGGTCATTCCCGCGCAAGCGGGAATGAGGGCAACTAGTCATTGTCGGTGAGACCCGCGCCGGCGCCGGCGCGGGATGCCTCGGTAGCCGGTGCATAAGTCTGGAAAGCAAGACGATCGATGCGTTTGAAGACATCGGGGTCGATCGCATAAGCCAGCGTCGACGGTAGTTGTTGCGGCTGCTGCAGATCATCCAGTCGACAGGTCACGGATTCGACGCGGGAGAGCATCAGATCATCGCGATTGCCGGCAATGCTCAATCCGTTTTCGAAACAACTAACCCGCACGTCTGCCCAGGCAGTGGTGAATACCCGCCGATGACAGCGTGCCGCCTGACCCACCGTGGCTGCAAGCAGCAATGGATACGCCGTTGCCGCGAGCCGGAAACCATGACCACTGAGCATTTGCGCGGATCTATCCGCGAGCGCCGCACCGGTAATGATAGGACACAACAGACCGCCGGGCGCCCGCCAGGGTTCGAGCGAGCAATCCGGGATGAACTGGTCATATTCTTCGCCGCCGAGCTGTTGCAGGTGCTCGAACAGGGTTTCCGGACCGGGCAAGCTGAAGGCGCCGAGCCAGCGCGCCGCTTTCCCGGCTTCCTCGGCGATCCCCCAGTCGAGCCCGCGGGCGCGGGCCGCCTTACGCAGATAAGACTCGATCTCGGCAAGGGTGATTCGAAAACTCATAAGTCGATAGCCCTAAGGCGCCGCCGCCAGTAACTCATGCGGGAATGGCGCATCCTGGTACATACAGATGCGCACCCAGCGATCCGAGCGCGGATCGAATTTAGTGGCGCCGAAAAAGGATAGTTTACAGCGCAGAATATCGACAGGCAGCATGTCGGCAGCGATGAGGTTGTCCTGTATTTCGGCATAGGGATGTGTCGCCAGATTTTGCACGCGCCGCGTCGTATGCCGATGCTCGGGATGCGCCAGTAGAAATTCAGCCGTCGAAATATCCTGTGGACCAGCGATTAGTGACCCATACATGCGTTTGATGTCGTAACCCACGGCTAACGGCAATTCATACTCGGCACCGGGTTCGGCGAAGCGCTCGCCAACGCGCGGCTCGAGCTTTTCAGCCGAGGTATACCAGAAGCGTGCGCGATTGGCCGGTTCGTCATAGTCAACCTGCAGCGCCCATTGACAACGCGATTCGAGAATCTCGCGCAGGCGCGCCAGTGGCATCGCACCATCTATGAAAAAGCTCAGGTGTTCGTCGGCGTCCATGCATTGAGTCAAGCCATCGACGAGCTCGCCATAAGGTTCCAGCAGCAGGGACACCAGTTGCTCCTGGCCTTCCAGCGACAATTGCGTTTCCGCCCAACGATAAAAACGATCCCAGGGATGGTCGTCGACGAGTGATTCGCGCTCGATATAGCCCGCCATCTGGTTAAAGTCGTTCCCGAGCGCTGCCAGTTTTTCAATTTGCAACGGATGCGCGGAATGCCATTGTGAAACATTGAAACGCGCGCGTTGGAAATGATGCTTGAAGGTTTCAATCGCCTCCGTCTCGGCGCTTGCCAGCGAACGCACGCGGGCAATGGCCTCTTCGCGCGCCATCATCCAGTTGTTCAGCAATGCCGGATGATTGATCAGAAAAGGCGCCATACCGAGCCCGGTAGAATTACCCACGCCGATTCGTCGGCGCATTTCGGGCTCGATGACAACCGCTGTTTCACCGCCACACATGGCGGCGACATGCTCGACCAGGTCGAGGGCAAAGCTGCGAATCAACCAGACCGACAAAAGCTCTGCCTGGAACGGACCGCTGACCTCGGGACGATCGGCGATGGCAAGACGATCGGCCGCGCCGAACTTGCCCGAGCCATAGACTGCGGTAGTGCGCACCAGGTAGCCGACCGCTTCGAGCTGCTCACGATCGGGCTGCCGACCCGCCGACAGCGCTTCGACAACGTGCTGCCACAGACGCACCGAGCGGTTGGCGCGTGACAGGGATAGCTCCGAATCGGAAACCCGGCCTGCCTCCTGTTTGGGTACATTCTGTTCGAGGCGATCGAGATCGGCGGCGTCGGGAATGCCATCATAAAGCGCGAAGGTCGCATCCCAGGCGGTGGCGATAACACGGTCCGAACGCATGTGATCCGGCAGATCATGCGAAAAAGCGACCAGCGAATAAGCGCGCTCGGGGCCGTAGAGGGTATACACCGCGCGCCCGAAACCCTGCGCGTCTATCGACCACAGGTTGCGCTTGAAACGCCATTGCTCGCGTTTTAGGCGGCGCAGCAGCGTGCGCATGAACGACAACCGGGTCTGGTGAAAGCTGCCCATGCGCGCGAGCCGCATCACCACCTCGGGTGGTCGCCGGAATTCGGCTGCGGCCGGCAGCGGATTTTGCTCGGCGCAATCAATCATGGCCCAAAATCCGGGCTAATCATGTGGACCGAAGTTTTCATCGAAAAAGCGCAACCAGTTGTTACCCATGATCTTCGCAGTGTCATTGGCATCGAAGCCCACCTCAAGCAAACCCTGCTCAACATTGCCGAAATCGCGATTGTCGCCGAACCACTCGGGCATCGGTGGAAACCCGGCATTACTGGCCGAGCCTTCGCCATAATCAATTTTCTTGGTCCAGCGACCAACGCGCATCCATTCGACCACTGAATCCGGCTGGTTCTGGCACAGGTCAGATCCGAGACCGATGTGATCGACACCCATGATCTCGGCACAGTCGGCAATCATGCGGCAAAAATCAGCCAGGCTGCAATCGCTGCCAGCACGCAAATGGTGCGGATACATGCTGAACCCGAGCATACCGCCGGTTTCACCGAGGCCTTGCAGAATGGCGTTGGACTTGTTGCGCAAGGCCGGATGCCAGAAACCCGGGTTGGCGTGCGTCACGACGATGGGGCGTGCGCTGATCTCGATTGCTTGCAGCGTCGAACGCTCGGCCGAGTGGCTCATATCGACCACCAGGCCGACGCGATTCATTTCCTCTATCACCTCGCGCCCCATGCGCGTGACACCAGTGTCCTCTGCTTCGTAACAACCGGTGGCGAGCAGTGACTGGTTGTTATAGGTCAACTGCATGAAGCGGGCGCCCAGGGTATGCAGGATTTCGACCAGGCGAATGTCGTCCTCGATCGGCGATGGGTTCTGAAAACCGTAAAAGATTGCGGTGCGATTGGTGTCGCGCGCCAGGCGCACGTCATCGCCGCTGAAGCCCTGGAAGACCAGGTGCGGGAAGCGCTCGAAATAACTGTTCCAGCGCTCCATATTGGCCACGGTCTCGCGAAAGTTTTCGTGATAAGCAATGGTGACGTGCACTGCATCGACGCCGCCGCTGCGCATCTGCTCGAAGATTTCCTCCGACCAGTTGGCGTATTGCAGCGCATCGATACGATAGGCCACTTCACTCATAACGGTTTTCCGCTGGCGATGTAGGCGGTCTTCACCGTGGTGTAAAATTCCTTCGCATACTGGCCCTGTTCCCGCGGCCCATAGGACGACTCGCCACGACCACCGAAGGGTACGTGGTAATCGGTGCCCGCGGTCGGCAGATTGACCATCACGCATCCGGTTTTGACATTGCGGCGAAAATGGGTGGCGCGCGCAAGGCTGCCCGTTACAATGCCGGCGGTGAGCCCGAAGCGGGTATCGTTCACGGTCGTGAGTGCCTCATCGTAGGAGTCAACCTTGATCACACAGGCTATCGGCGCAAACAGTTCCTCACGGTTGACCTGCCAGTCATTGCGAGTCCCCACGAAAACCGCCGGAGTCATGAAGTAACCCTCGGTAGCACGCTCGACCCGCTCGCCACCGCACAGCAGTTCACCACCTTCCTGTTTGGCGAGCTCGACATTCAACAGGTTTTGTTGCAATTGCTCGGCGCTCGCTACCGGCCCGATTTGCGTACCGGACTCGAGCGCATGACCGACCACCATGTTGTTCGCGCCGGCGACCAGGCGCGCGACGAACTCGTCGTGAATATCCTTGTGCACCACCAACCGTGACGACGCGGTGCATTTCTGCCCGGTGCTGCCGAAGGCGCCATTCAGCGCGCAGGCGAGCGCGGTATCAAGATCGGCGTCATCCATTATGGCGAGCGCATTCTTGGAGCCCATCTCGAGCTGCACACGGGTGAAATTACTGACCGCTGCCTGCGCGATGCCACGCCCGACAGGTACTGAACCGGTGAAGCTGACCGCCTGAATCTGCGGGCTTTCGACCAACGTTTGACCGACATCGCGCCCCGAACCCATGACCAGGTTGAAAAGCCCGGCGGGAATATCCTGGCGCGAGATAATTTCCGCGAGCGCAACGGCGCTGGCCGGTACCAGGTTGGCCGGCTTCCAGATCACCGCGTTGCCAAAGGCAAGTGCCGGTGCGATTTTCCACACCGCAGTCGCGACCGGGAAATTCCATGGCGAAATGATCGCAACCGTGCCAACCGGCTCGCGGCGCACGTCGACTTCGACACCATCACGCACCGAGTCGGCGTTATCACCGATCTGGCGCAGGGCTTCGGCCGCGTAATAAGTGAAAAACTGCCCCGCGCGATACACCTCCCCCTTGCCTTCCGGCTGGGTCTTGCCTTCTTCGCGCGCGAGCAGCGTGCCCAGCTCTTCACAGCGCGCAATCAGTTCGATGCCAATCGCCATCAAAACGTTGTAACGCCGTTCGAGGCCGGCACCTGCCCACTCGAGTTGCGCCGCTGCCGCGGCGTCCAGCGCTCGCTGCAGCTGCACACTGTCGGCCTGTGCGTAGCATCCGATGATATCGGACAGGTCGGAGGGATTGATGTTGGCGATTTCATCGCTACCGGCAAGCCACTCGCCGGCAATAAAATTGTGCATGGGATTAGTCATTAGTACTTCCAGGTGACGACTTATTTACAGCCTTACACCATAAATCCGGCTGCGCACGCCGTCAATGGAAATGCCGCTCAAATATAGCAACGAAGACCTGCAGAGTCGCCTCGAAAGTCGCTTATCGCTGCAGGCAGCGAATTCAGCGAAACCGGAATCAGTCAGGGTCCGGGGTTGGCAATCCGCACAGGGCGTGCACCGGTGAGGTTTACCGGATGACAAACCGATGAAGACGATCGTAGCCGTCATTACAAGATCCCCGCTTGCGCGGGGATGACATTAAATAGATGGGAGGGTTATTTCCATTTGGGATCGAAGGCGGGAGGGCGCGGGAAACGTGAGGTTATATCGAAGCGCGTCAGGTCCATATGACTGCGCGTGTACTCCTCCGAGGCATCGCGCAGTGGATTGAAATCCCAGCCCTGGTAGCGCCCGATGCGCAGCGCAGCATTTACCGCGCGACGTCGCTTCTGATCCTTGACTACCTTCGCTCGCACCGCGTCGCTATCCCAATGGCCGGCAGCCTCGCGGCGAAAGCCTTCCAGCAATTCGTGCTGCGTCAGGTTTTTCAGTTCCTGCGGGTCATCGGCGAGATCGAATAATTGTTCCGCGTCAGTAGCGCAGGAAATGTACTTGAATTGCCCGCGCCGAATCATCAGCATCGGCGCCGCGGTTCCCTCGGCGAGATACTCGCTGACACAGGCATCGGGGTCGCTGCTGGCATCGCCATCGCACAGCGGCAATAGCGAGCGACCCTGCAACGGGTCGATGGGTTCGGGGCGCGGCCCGGCGCCGGCGTCATTGGCGATATCGACCAGGGTCGGCAATACGTCAACCTGCGCCACCGGATTGCTAACGCGGCGCGGGCTGAAGCGCTGCGGCTGGTGCACGATCAGCGGAATTCGATTCGACCACTCGCGAAAACTCATCTTGTACCACAGCCCGAACTCGCCAAGCATGTCACCGTGATCGGCGGTGAACAGGATCGTGGTGTTGTCCGCCATGCCGCATTCATCGAGCGTCGCACGCAGGCGCCCCAGCCATTCATCGACATAGCTGACATTGCCGTAATAGGCGCGGCGCGCGTTGATGATTTCCTGGTCACTGACATCGACCGCATCGAGCGCGATGACCTTTTCCAGGCGCGCGTTATGCGCATCCTGGTGGGCTGGGCGCGGCACCCCCGGCAAGGCTATATCGGTATCTGCATACAGGTCCCAGTATTTCTGGCGTGTTGCGTAGGGGTCATGCGGGTGGATAAAACTCGCCACCAGGCACAGGGGACGTTGATCCTCGCTACGCGCATGGTCGTAAAGCACGCGCATCGCCTGGGAGCCTACTTCATCGTCGTAGGCAAGCTGGTTGGTTATCGATGCGACGCCCGCCTGCTTGACGCTGGACATGTTGTGGTACCACAGGTCAATGCGCTCATCGGCGTTTTCCCAGTCGGGAATCCAGCCGAAGTCAGCCGGATATATATCCGTGGTGACGCGATCTTCGAAACCATGCAACTGGTCGGGGCCGACGAAATGCATCTTGCCCGACAGGCAGGTGCGATAACCCATCAGGCGCAGGTAATGGGCAAAGGTCGGCATGGTCGCCGGCAGGTAAGCGGCGTTGTCATAACCACCACAGGTCGAGACGTTCTGGCCAGTCATGAAGGCATAGCGCGCCGGGGTACACAACGGGCTTGAACTGTAAGCGGAATCGAACAGCACGCCTTCGGCGGCAAGCCGATCGATATGGGGGCTTTTGACCTCGGCATTGTGATAACAGCCGAGCGCAAGCGCAGTCAGTTGATCCGCCATAATTACCAGTATGTTCTGCATGAGCGTTTAACCGGCCAGCAATTTACAGAAGGTTCTTGCCATCGAATACCTTGACTTCGAAATTACTGGTATCGAGGCCTTCGATGCAACCGAGATTGACACGGCAATGGCCCGGTTTGCGCGCCATTTCATTGTGCGTATAGATTCCGCAGCGGCGACAAAAGTAGTGCTTCGCCACCCTGCTGTCGAACTGGTAAAGACCAAGGTCTTCGCCGTTCGCCTTGATCTTGAGCGCATCCACCGGGATTGCTTCCGGGCTCATCATTGCACCCTTACGCGCGCAGATCGAGCAGTTGCAACGCAGGCCACTGGTTATCTCTTCGCCTTCGTATGAAAATTGTATAGCGCCACAATGGCAACTGCCGTTGTATTTTTTGCTCATACCAGCTCCCGGGTCGAGTCGGACCCTATTTTATCGCGGTGAACAAAAACCGATTCACGCAAAAGAAATACTCATCGTCTGCGGCAAGCGCTTCGAGTTCCACCAGCCACGCATCGGCCTGCGTCCTGCTCAGCGCTTGCAGGCGAACCGCGGTGTTGGCAAAGCCCTTGAGCATACCGGCCGAATAACTGTTCTCTGTGTAACTTGCATTGACCAGCGGAATCGCTTCCACCTGGATCCCCCCGAACCCGGCATCACGCAGCAGCGGTGCCAGCCGGCGCGGCAGATATGGATTGGCGACCTCGTCGCTCCAGGCCTGGAAAATGGCCTGCGTCATTTCATGATCGCCACTGTTCATGATTGCCCCGCCCCAGTCGGTTTCGACAATCGCGATCCGCCCACGAGGTTTCAATACGCGATGAAACTCCGTCAGCGCCTGCTCCAGTCGCTCCACGTACAGCAACACCTGAGTGCAGCTCAGGGCATCGAAGCAGGCTGCGTCGAAGGGCAGGGAATCGGCATTGCCGCGCTGCAGGTTAACCTGGTCCAGGCCCTCGCAACGGACCTCGGCATAGGTCAGCATGTCGGCGCTGGCATCCACACCCTCGGCACGCCCCGCTGAACCCACTGCAAGCGCTTCCTGCTCGAGCAACAGACCGGTACCGCAGCCGGCGTCGAGTATGCTTTCGCCACGACGCAGGCCGAGCGCTGCCAGGGTACGCAGGCGCTGATTGACAATTTCGGGGGTCTGGTAGGTTCGATCGATGCGGGCCGCGGCCTTGCTGTCGTATTTGTCCATCTGGCGAACCGCGTCAGGTCCTGGTTTCAAGGCTGAGCTTGAGCCCCTGTCGGTAGTATTTGACGGCCTTTTCGGGCTGCTGTAATTGTCGCTCGAGTAGTTCCGCAAGCTCAAGACAGGCTGCTGGCGTTGCGCGCGCGCCAATACTGGCTTCGAAATAACCCTGCGCCTTGCCCCATAGACGGGCCCGCATCGAGATGCGGCCGAGCGCCAGCAGGAGTTGTTCATTATGCCCGTAATCATCGAGCCATTTTTCCGCTCGCATCAACTGCGCGGCGGCATCGCGCGCAGGGAAACGGCCATAGACTTCGATTAACCCGTCATCCCATTGTTGATCGAGGGACTTGAGCAAGGCCTGCTCCGCAACGCTTCCATACCACCCCTTATCGGCAAAACGGCCGACATAGTAGCGCAACATCTCGACATCGGTTTGCAGGTCCCTGGGAATCTTGCCCCAGGCAACCTCGGAGTCCTGCTGGTTGTTAGCGGCGAGTTCCAGCACACCGCGGTAGCCGTCCAGCTCCATTGCGCGCAGCCGTGATGGCGTGAGCAGTTTCTTGCGCCGCACATCGGGCAGCAATTCAATCAGGGCGCGCCAGTCGTGCAGCTCGTGGTAGGCGCGCGCCAGCAACATGGTCACGTAATCGTGTTTCGGCGATTCACTGTGCAGGTGCGTCAAGGTCGCCAGCGCCTGTTCGGTTTGCAAATGCGCGAGCTGCAACTCCGCCTGGGTAACGCCAATGGCAAGCCCGGCACCGGGATTAGCCTCGTGCGCGGCCTTCAGGTAGTTATCACGCGCATCGTGCTTGCCCTGTAACTGGGCCGCACGCGCCGCGGCCAGGTAATGCACCAAAGGGCTCTCACTGAACTCGACGAGCCTTACCAGGTGATTTTCGGCCTGCTCGAAACGCCCCTCGGCAAGGTCGATCAAGCCCTCGGTGAGCTGGCGCCGTGCCTTGCTGTAGCGCCGACTTTGCGACTGGTTCTTGATGGCGCCGGGCAAATGCCACAGCCCGCGCAGGAACTTGATACTGTAATGGAGGGCGATGACGGCCACGACCAGGATCAACACCGCGAAGGCGAGGCTGGTTTCAACCGAGTAATCTCGATAGCGCAACAACAGCTGGCCAGGATCATCGCGCACCAGCAACACCGCCACGAGCACCAGGATGATCAGTAATAACAGGCGTATGATCAGCTTAACCATTGCCGGACTCCGGGGCTGGCACGACAGCCGGTTGGGGGGCCGTTGGCTGGGGTGCGGCGGCACGCTGGCTCAGAATGCGCTGCAATTCGCGCAACGAGCCAGTGATGTCCGGTTTTTCGGGCTTGATCACCATTTTCTGCAATTCCTGCAACTGCGTCATAAAATCGTGGTTGGCGGCATTATCCAGATCGTAGAATTCGCGGAACAGACGCAGGCTGCGATCGATGAGCAATTGATACTGATTCGCGTCACGCTCGAGCACCGCCCACCGCGCCAGCTTGAGGTTATCTTCCAGTGCTTCGGCCACGTCGACGATATTGGCCTCGATCTCGGTCGGCGCGGTCGATTCCTTGCTGACGCTGATCAGTGAATCGAGAAAAGCGCTGAAACGCCCAACCCAGTCCGTCGCGGTCTCGCGATCGATCGTGGGTTCAACTGCAGCCACCTCGCCGCTTTGCTCAACACGCACTGCAAAGCCCGGATGCAGGCCTCTCACCTGGCGACCGAGTTGCGCGAGAATCAGGGAAATACCCACCAGGTCGGCGCGTCGCCGGGTGTTCAGGTCGGCAATTTCCTCACTGATCATGACGCGCACCGGCAACAGTCCGGGATCGCCGGTGAGTCCGATGCGGTCGCTTGCAGCCTGTAAGGTAATTGCGGCGCCAGCGAAATCATCCTGCAGAATCAGCTTGTGCTGCGCCACGCGCATCAGGTATTCGACCTCGGCCAGCTGCCAGGCGTTCTTGTCGCGGCCGAATAGTTGGTAGAGTTTCTCCGCGGATTCGCGCAAGCCCTGCTGGCCGAGCCCGAGGTCTTCGACTTTTTTGTTCAAGCTGCCAACACGGCTCTCCAGCGGGGACAGGCTGGTTTGCAGCCGGTTGCGGCTGGTCTGCTCCACCAGTTTCAGTTGCTGCTGCAGGCCAACGAGATCGGCCTGGTAGCCGGCGGCAAGCTGCTGTTGCTCGCGCCAGTAATAGCCCGCCGCGCCGGCAAGCGCCAGGATCAACAGAAAATTGAATAAGCCGAACCAGGGGCGTCGCGCTTTTACAGACGGCGGGCCGGCTGCGGCAGCTGGTTTTGCCAGGGCATCGGAGTTGGGGTCGAGGCTGGGCTCGGTGTCGAGCGAGGCGCCGGATGAAGATTCGCCCGCAGCGCGAGTATCAGCGTCGCCCCCGGCCGCCATTTCAGTGGCTTCTTCAGCGACCTGCAACGAATCCGGATCGCTGGCCGATACTTCTTTTTCTTCTTCCTTTTCAGTAGGTGCACTGTCTGCGGATGACTTGTCTGTGGATGGTGGTCGCTTACTCATATTTTGGTCATTACCGCTGATCCGCCCATTCGCAAATTGTTTGTCGGATACCTTTATCGCTCGCATTCCGGGCGATTAGCACCGTTGCATTATGTCCCAGTTTCAGTGCCGATTCACGCATTCTTTCGCTGATCAAAAGCCAGGGCACCCGGAACAAGGCTTGCGCCGCCGATTCCTTTACCAGTTTAACCAGGTTATGCATGCCTTCGTTACTGGTTAATACGACCAGCGTCGGAAACGCCGGCGCAACCAGTCGATCAAAGACATCGCTGCCCTGTGCGGGGATTACACGTCGATAGACTTCCGCGTATTCCACCACGGCCGCGCGTCGCTGCAGTTCATCGCCCAGCAGATTGCGACCCTCCTGGCCACGCAGTATCAAGATGTGTTTTCCAGCGACCTGCTGTAAGGCTTGCGCCTCCAACAGGGTTTCGCTGCTGAAGGGTTCACTCGCCAACAGACAATCATCGAGGTCAAACGAACAATCAGCGAGCGCTGTCGCCAGCGCCTTGCGGGTAGCGCTGCCGATCACTCCGAAACGGGTGGATGGCCGCAGCCGGGTACAATCGATGAAACGAAATGCAGCCTCGACCGCATTGCGGCTGACGAACAGCAAAATGTCGAAGTCGGTGATGGCTTGTGCCAATTGTCGTTGCGCGGGTCCAATGGCAACGGGTTCAATATCGATCACCGGGAAGGCAAGCAGCTGTGCACCATCGCGCTGCAACATCTGCGTCAGTTCAGCCTGTTGATGGGCTGGCCTGGTATTCAGAATGACTTGCCCCTGCAAGTGACAGGTCACGGCTACTCCCGTAACGCGGCGAGAATGCGATCGGCGCCTCGGGCCAGCAGTTGCCGTGCCAGTTCGACACCGAGTTCATGCGCCTGCGCGCTGCTGCCACGAATTTCGGCACGCAGGATTTCGCTGCCGTCGGGTTGACCCACGAGCCCGCGCAGATAAATCTGGTCGCCTTCAAGTTCGGCATAACCGGCGATAGGTACCTGGCAGCCACCATTCAGGGTCTGGTTGAAAGCGCGCTCGGCGCGAATGCGCAGTGTAGTCTCGGCGTGGGCCAGCGGTGCGATCAATTCCCGTAACTCGGCATCATCACTACGAATCTCGATTCCGAGAACCCCCTGGCCGATCGCCGGCAGGCATTCCTCGGGGGCAATCGGCGACTTGATGCGTTCGAAGAAACCAAGCCGCTGCAAACCCGAAGCGGCGAGGATGATCGCGTCGTACTGGCCCGCATCGAGTTTGCCAAGGCGCGTGTTGACGTTCCCGCGCAGCCAGTCCACGCGCAGTTGCGGATAGCGTTCGCGGATCTGGGTCTGGCGTCGCAGGCTGGAAGTGCCCACCAGCTTACCGGCGGGCATCGCGGCGAGATTGTTATAATGATTCGACACAAAGGCATCACGCGGGTCTTCACGCTCCATCACCAACGCCAGTTCAAGGCCATCGGGAAATTCGACCGGCACGTCTTTGAGCGAATGCACTGCAATATCGGCGCGCCCGTCCAGCAATCCAACTTCAAGCTCTTTGACGAACAGGCCCTTGCCACCTACCTTGGCAAGCGGTGCGTCGAGCATCTTGTCGCCGCGCGTTTTCATCGTCAATAGCGACACCTGCAAACCTTTATGCAGCGCCTCAAGCCTGGCAGCGACGTGCTCGGCCTGCCACAGCGCCAGCGGGCTGGCACGGGTCGCGATACGCAGTTCTTTGCGGGTGGATGTGCCGGTACTCTTATTAGTCTGGGTCATAGTAATTACAGGTTCCTGATGATCTTGCGCACCCCGGGCAGGTGGCGCCGACTGATTTCGAGCTTGTCATCGATGTCTCGAAACGTAACCAGGTGGCGATCGTTGTCGGATTGCATACCGCCAAGTGCCGCCAGGCTTACCAGGGCATTGCGGTGAATGCGAACAAAACGATCACCGAACTCGTTTTCCAGTGCCTTGAGCGCGTCCTCGATCAGTACCTCGCCCTCGCGATGGCGCACCGTCACGTATTTCAGTTCGGCGTGGAAATAATAAATGCTGTCGATCGGTACCAGCACCAGGCTGCCGCGCACCCGGGCACAGATGTGCTGGCGGGCTTCGAGTCCGGAAAGAGCCTTGCCGCTGCGCGCCGCCTGGGCACGGGTCGGGCGTATCGTAGCATCGATCGCGGCCTGCAAACGTTCCTGCTTGACCGGTTTGAGCAGGTAATCGACCGCATGCGTCTCGAAAGCTTCGAGCGCGTGATCGGAAAAGGCCGTGGTAAAGATGATCGCCGGTGGTTCATCCAGGCGCGCGATGTGGCGCGCGGCCTCGATGCCGTCCATACCCGGCATGCGAATATCCATCAGCACAATATCAGGATCCAGGCTTTGCGACATGCCGAGCGCTTCGACTCCGTTGACCGCCTCACCAACGAGCTGGTGTTGCCCGAGTTCACCAACCATGCGCGAGAGGCGATCACGCGCCGGTTTTTCGTCGTCGACTATCAGTATCTTCACGCACCCTCCGTCATCGGAATCTTTAGCTGTACAGTATAGCGCGTCTCCGTTTCATTTACGGCCATCGAGGCAGTCCCGGAAAAAGCCAGGTCCAGCCGTTCACGAATATTTTCCAGCGCCATGCGATTGCCCTCGCGTTGCCGCCCCTGCAGGTTCGGCACCACCGGGTTTGAAATCGATATTTCGATTTCCTGCGCGGAGGGCTCGATCAGGATGTCGATCGAACCACCGCTGGAGAGCGGCTCGATACCATGATAAATCGCATTTTCGACCAGTGGTTGCAATGTCAGTGCGGGCAGGTTCAACGAGGGCTCCTGTTCCGGCAATTTCCAGTTGACCTGGAGGCGCTCACCGAGGCGCAATGACTCGAGATCGATGTAGCTGCGCGTAAGCTCCAACTCCTGTTGCAAGGAAATACTCGATTCGGCAGCGAGGCTGGCACGAAACAGGTCTGCCAGGTTTTCGATGGCTCGCTCGGCAAGATCCGGCTGGTCGTGGGTTAAGCTCGCGATGGTGTTCATGCTGTTGAACAGGAAATGCGGCCGAATGCGCGCCTGCAAAGCCTGCAGCCGGGCCGTTGCCTGGACCTGCCGATGCAGGTCCGACTCGTAGTGCAGGTAGAAATAGCGCAGCGCAAGCCCGACCAGGATTGTCGCCACAGCGAGGTTGCGTATCAGGGTGAAGGCGACATCCTGCGCGGTCGGTCCAAACTCGAGTGCCGCACCGAGGCCCACGCTCATGAAACTGACTAACAAGGTCATCAGCAAGGTTACCGAGATGGTGATGATGGTGGTACGCAGATGGTTGCCGAGCCAGCCCTGGCGGCGAGCCAGGCACAACAGTAAAGCCGTGGTCAATCCCACCCACAACATGATTATCGAGATCAGGCCGATGTGAATCGATAAACTGTCTCCACGGTAGCTCACCAGCGCAAAAACAATGGCGATCAGCTCGATCAACAACAACAGGCGCAGAAACACATCGCCATCGCATAAATTTGGAAGGTAGGTTGTGTTTTCAGTGCCGGGGATACTTTTTTCGGTATTATCTGGCATTAAACAGTTGATTTGTTGGGCGCGCGCTGCAAGCATACAACAATATTCGCCGTAATGTGTCCTCGTAATCGGCGGCCAAAATCGACAGTCAAACGACCAGAAACCAATGAGCAAAGATGATTCCCGCATGTGGGGCGG
>JAJDOF010000162.1 GCA_022340305.1 Gammaproteobacteria bacterium | reverse complement strand
CGCGAAAGCAACGCCGGCGAGCGTTCCCTGCAAAACGCCGATTAAAAGGGATCCTTTCAATGTCGCACGCGTTACCGAGGTAAACTTTTCCAGCATCAGGTTTTCATCGTCACTGCCGAGCGGCAGGTAGTAGAGAATTTTCCTGATCAGCTTTGGACCATCCATCTGCAAGAAGTACATCGTGTACAAAAACACGAACATCGTGAACAGGAAGTTTACCGTTCCGAGCGTCGCGGAAGACAGGCCATTGGCAATCAACTGACTTATCGAACCGACCAGCTGCCCCGCTTTCGCCAGGATGGTTTCACGGTACGGTATCACCTGCTCGTAAAACGGCAGGTGCTGCAGGTACTCGGTAAGCCTGCCAGGCTGATCGATGAACTGTTTGACCCATGGCGTAACCGACTGGCCGACATCGATTGCCTGTCCGACGATGATGCCGATCAAAAACATCAACGGAATCAACACCACCACGATCATCAGCAGCATCGTCGTAACCGACGCCAGGTGACGGCGGCCGCCGAAGCGATATTTAAGGTGCCGGTATACGGGGCGCGCCAGCGCACTGAACAACCCGGCGAGGAAAATCGCCATCAAGAACTGGTGAATCATGGAGAAGAACAGCGTCGATATGGCAATCACCATCAACGCCAGGACTGACTTGTTTACCGTTTCTTGCTTCATTGATTAAACTCCGTGGCTATCAGGGCCACTCCGGGGACATCAATTCGGGGGACAGTATACCCAAATCCGGGTCACCGCCCGATACCCGGCAATGTCGAGAAAGCCGAAAGTTATGTTAGCGACAGGACGCACCCGCTATCGTTGTTCCCGTGATCGACGCGCCGACCGGTCTCGATGCCTGCCTTTACGGCCGGATGGAGTTGAGGCGAAGGTGTCTGTCCCCCGGGGGCTCCCCGGGGGCTGGCTCGAGATCTTTACTCCGGCAGGCCCGCGGCGATCATGCGATCGTACAATAACTGATGCCTGGCCTTGTCCTGGTAGGTTTCGAATAGCGTATACATTTTTACCGACACCCTGGCTTCCTTTGCCATGGCCTTTTGTGCGGCTGCGCGAGCACTGCCGGCGTCTCCGAGTGCTATGTAAGATGCGGCTATTAAAGCGTGATCATAGGCATCCAAGCCCGAATTTTTGAGATAAGTTTCGATTGATTTTCGGTACTCTCCCATACTGTACTGAACGATTCCCAGTTCCTGCCAGTACCAACCGGGGTGCAAAGGATTCAAGCGCATGGAACGCTCCACCTCCTGCAGTGCAGCGTCACATTCATCGATATACGCATAGTAGCGAGCCATCTTGACCGCTATGTGCGCGTCGTTCGGACTGAGTCGCCTGGCCTCATTGAAATGGTGGCCGCTTAACTGGTATTCACGAATATAAAAATACAGTGAGCCCAATACGCGGTGCGTTTCACTTTCATTCTCGTCCAGTGACAAGGCATATTTGGCCGCTGCAATTGCGGTGTTTATATTCTCTTCGCTCTTCGCTTCCCACATCGATGCGCTAGCGCAGACAGCCCAGGCCCGCGCCCGGGGAAAATTCGGATCAAGTGCGATCGCCCGGGTAAATTCTTCGCTGGCCTTGATATGGTTTTCGTAACTGATATGACCGTTTTTATGATGAGCCAGGCCCCTGAGTAAATGATCGTAGGCGCGCAGGTCACTCGTCCCTCGAGAAACAGAACGATCGGTTTCAATTCGGCGAATCTGACCGCTGATAGTGGAAACCACGGTTTCCGTAATTTCATCCTGTATTTGGAAGACCTGGTCGACGGGGCGATCAAATTTCTCGGCCCAGACGTGACTGCCACTATTGGCTTCGATCAGTTGAACATTAATCCTGACCCTGTCCCGGGTACGCCGTACACTACCTTCTACCAGGTATTCGACACCTAGTTCCGCGCAGATTTTGTTAACGTCCAGCGACGTTGCGTTATATTGAAATGCAGTATGTCGCGCGATCACCTGGATATCGGAAAATCTCGAAAGTTCCGTGGTTATATCTTCGCTCATGCCCTCGGCGAAAAACTGTTGCTCCGGGTCAGAGCTCATATTCTGGAATGGCAGTACTGCCACGAGAGGTCCTGAATTGTGGGACCGGCCGATGGAATCGTCTATGGGTAGAGAGGCGAGGTCACTGCCATGGTTCATAACCTCGAGCGCCTTGGCAATGAACTGGTAGCCCCTGCCATGGACGGTTTTGATCAGTAACTGGCTGCGGCCGTCATCGCCGATCGCCTTGCGCGCGGACTTGACGTGACTACTCAGGGAAGTGTCGGAAACCACCCGCCCTGACCAGATTTCCTCAAACAGCTCATCGCGGGATACCAACCGGTCTCGATTGGCGACCAGGTATTTGAGCAAATCCAGCACCTGCGGCTCGATGGCGACCTGCTTTCCAGCCCGCGACAGCTGAAAGCTTCGAGTATCAAGCTCAAAATCACTGAATCGATATATCATTGACCAATGGATTCCAATTCGGCGTTAAAGGTTCAAGAACGCTTGCAGCGCGAGGCATTTTTACATAAACCCGGTCATCTGTTCGAAATTATCAGGTAAATATCACGAAATCTTCACATCTGCTTCAGGTTCGCCGGGCATTCCTTGTGCACACTACTCCCATGCAGAAATTAGTTCGAGCATTACTGGTCAACAAAGACCCGTGAAATACTGAAACCGAACGATGCATATCACGATTCACAACTTGAGGAAATCACCATGCCCAGATTCGTAATAGAGAGAGATATCCCGGAGATTGGTTCAGCAGATCGCGATGCATTGCGCGGCGCTTCGCAGAAGTCCAACTCGGTGCTGGCCAGTATGAAAAAGGATTCCAAGAATATTCAATGGGAGCATTCATATGTAACAGCCGACAAAATATTCTGCGTTTACCTGGCCGATACCGAAGCGCTGATCCTCGAGCATGCAAACGAGAGTGGCTTCCCGGCCTCGAAAGTAAGCCAGGTCGTCAATGTGATTGACCCGGTAACTGCGGAAGCCTGACTACTTAGGCATCGTAAGATCGAGGTCCTTCCGACCTGGTGTCGGAAGGGTCTTTGCTTGCGTAAACGAAATGGATAGCGAAACCAGGTTCGATTGTGAACGGCTGGCCCCCGGGTGGAATCAGCAAAAGCCGGGGTGCAGGTTGTGAAAGCATCGGCCTCGTCGAGCCAGCGTTCACAGGGCATCGCCAGCCAGAAAAGAAGGCGCACTTACCCTTTTCGGAATAAGTGCGCCCTCGCTTACGACATCAACGACCGATCAATCGTCTTTGCGATAGGGGCGCTGGCCATCAGCCGCAATGGGCCCTACATGAAATGGTCGCATCATTTCATGGTCTTCGTGCGAGAGGATATGGCAATGCCAGACGTAGCGTCCGGGCTTGTCGAAGTGCATCTTGATGCGCGTGACCTGGCCCGGTAACGCCATGACCATGTCGCGCCGGGTGCGCTCGCTAGGTTTCGGTTTCGAGACTGTATCTGGAATCAGATGAATCCCAGTGATCCTGAAGCCGACACCCCCACGCCCCGTGGTTGCGCTATTGTGTTGTATAATTGCCTGCTCCTCTACATCGATATCACATTCTTGTCGATCCAGGACCTTGAAATGCACCAGGTGCACGTGCATGGGGTGCGCATCGCCGGTGGTGTTATAGATTTCCCAGATCTCGGTGGCGCCCAATTCGGGATTTTCGGTAATCGGCAAGTGCCAGGGAATCGAGCCTTCCATCGGGCCGGTAGGAACAGGAAGATATTTGTCGTTACCAGCGTCATCCTTTCCTACCAATAAACCGTCAGTCTGTATTGGTTCCGCCAAAACGGGCCAGTTGATATCAGTTTGTTCTGCGGTGCCGAGCAGCGGTTGCAGGCGGCCGAATTCGTCGGTGCCTTCGAACAGGGCGAGTTTTCGGGTCCGGGTGACAGTTCCCTGTACCCCGATATCGCCAAAAACCGCATCGCCGGCGGCAATCGCCACGGCGGTCGACTCGCGGATCATATCGCAGTCGTCGTCAATTTTGCTGTCGCGAATGGACTTGTCGGTATTGAGCACCACATCGAAAGCCATGATGCGGTCGGTGCGACGATTAGCGAAAAGGTCATCGTCATCTACTGGAAATTCTCCTCCGAACGGTGCATCG
>JAJDOF010000025.1 GCA_022340305.1 Gammaproteobacteria bacterium | reverse complement strand
GTGGAAATCCGCCTGTTTGACTACCGGGCGCGACAAACCTGCCTCGTACAGGTTGTACTCGGTCAGCAGGTCGGCGTTTTGCAGGCGCAGGCTTTTTTCCATGCGCCGGCTGTTGGCATAGGTTTCGACGCCGACCGGTGTGGCGCCCTGTGCGTAAACCAGGTCCCACAACGACAGACCGTAACTGAATGCCACGTGCAACTCCCAGCCCTGCTCGCCGACATAGGAGATGCGGAAGGCCTCGACCGGGATGCCCTTCAGCGTGAGCTTGCGGGTTGCCGCAAACGGGAAGTTTTCTTCGTCCCAGGCGGCGGGATCATCGGCAATGGCCTGGATGGTCTTGCGCGCATTCGGTCCCCACACGCCGAGGCAGGCCATGTGGTCGGAGCGGTCGTCGATGTAGACGTTCCAGCCGTTGTCTTCGGCCATGCGCTTGAGCCAGATGTAGTCACGGTGACCCGCGTCGGCACCGTCGATTAAGCGGAAGCGATCCTGCGCATGACGAATCACCGTGAGATCGGCGCGCACACCGCCGCGCTTGTCGAGAAAATGCGTGTAAACACCTTTGCCGATGGGGGTATCCCCACCGACCCTGGCGGTGCAGGCGTATTCCATCAGGGTCTCGGCGTCCGCGCCGAAGATATCGTAAACGGCGAAATGCGACAGGTTGATCATGCCGACGTTTTCCGACATGGCCAGCTGTTCGGCGTTGGAGACGCGCCAGAAATGGCGGTTGTCCCATTCGTGCTCGCGTACCGGAACGCGTTCGCCATACTTCTCCAGCAAGTGTTCGTTGGCGGCGTAACCGTGCGCGCGTTCCCAGCCCGCCAGTTCCATGAAGTAACCGCCGAGTTCCTGCTCGCGCGCCCAGAACGGGCTGCGGCGCAGGTTGCGGCCCTTGGAATAGGGTTCGCGGTTGTGCACGGCCGGGTTATAGATCTTGAACGCCGATTCGTAGCAGCGATCATAAATGTAGGATGGCGTTTTCTGAATCGGGTAGTGACGCGCGGTATCGATACCGAAGAAATCCATCTCGGCAACGCCGTCGGTCATCCAGTCCACCAGTACCTTGGCAATGCCGGGAGCGTCCTTGACCCAGACTGCGATCGCGTACCAGAGGCCGCGAGTTAGCGCCGATTCACCCACCGACGGGCCACCGTCGGTGGTCACCTGCAACAAACCGTTGAACGAGTGCTTCTCGTTGTAGCCGATTTCGCCGAGGATCGGGGTCAGCTCCATGGCGCGCTCCAGCGGCTCCATGATCTGTTCGAGTTCGAGGTCACGCTGCGACGGCGACCAGTGAGTCTCGCCTTTTTCAGGAAGGTCTCGCGGGTGTAACAGGCGGGGTTCCTTTTCTTCGTAGTAACCCCACTCGATCTGCCCGCCTTCGGGAGTTTTCGGGTCACCAGTATCGCGCATATAGGCGGAGTTGCCCTGGTCCCGCATCAATGGATAACCAATGTCTTTGCCAGTACCTTCGAATTCTGTGTAGGGTCCGAAAAAAGTCAACGGGTGATCGACCGGCATAACCGGCAGATCCTCACCGGCCATCTCCGCAATCGTGCGTCCCCACAGTCCGGTACAGACAATCACGTGGTTGGCCGCAATATAGCCGCGACTGGTTTCTACGCCGACGATACGGCAGTCCTTGATATCGAGACCAGTCGCGTTGGTGTTGGCAAAGGATTTTGCCTTTCCGGTTTTCACCGCGTTATCGACCAGGATGCCGGCAACGGTTTGCGATCTGGGTTTCACCAGGCCGGCGTCGGGATCCCACATTGCGCCCTGGATCATGTCCTCTTCGAGCAGTGGAAACAATTGCTTGGCTTCGGCGGCGCTGATCATCTTCACGTTGGTGCCGAAGGCCTTGCCGGACGCGACCTTGCGCTTCAGTTCCATCATGCGGTCGTCGTCACCTTTACGCGCCACTTCGAGACCGCCGATCCGATCATAATGTCCCATCCTGTCGAAGAACTCGATGCTGTAGTGCGTGGTATAGCAGACGAACTTGCTGTGATCGGTGGCATAGCAGAAATCGGAGGCGTGCGAGGTCGAGCCAATATCGGTGGGTACCGACGTTTTATCGATACCGACAATGTCTTTCCAGCCGCGCTCGACGAGGTGATGCATAACCGATGCGCCCACGATACCGCCGAGACCGATGATGACGACGTTGGCTTTATCTGGAAATTGTGCCATGAATATCTCCTGATGTTGTCGGTCCTGAAGGCGGCCGACTGGGGAGCTCAAAAGTGTACTCATATTCGAAAAGCTCTACAAGGTTGCAGCCCGGCATGGCGTCGCGGTTAGAGCATAGCGCGTCGCGATCGATTCCGGCTTCGAGGGAGAACGGGGCAGGGGGAGCAATTTCCGGGTCGATATCCCACTCATCAGCAAGCATGCAAGCCAAACCGGCCGCTGACGATTCTTTGATGGAAGTTGTGCATGGGCAGAGCGATATTATCGGTGCCGGTGTCTTGCCCGCACCGTTGTTCCAGCTGCCATCGATTTAGCCTGCCGCACAATCATTTGTGGTACCATTTCGCGGCTGCCTGCCAGAGTAGGGAGCCAACTGATAATAATAAACCATTGATAGCACCATCCTGAGGAGGTAGTTATGAAAACGATTAGATTGCTCCTGTTGAGCCTCGCGGCGGCCACGTTAGCCCTCGGCGGAGCGCAGGCCGCTACACCGAAAAACATGTTTGTACAGGCCAAGGACATCGCCGATATCATCACCATGGATCCGGCCGAGGTGTTCGAGCTCACTACCGGCGAAATCATCGCCAATATTTACGACCGTATCATGATGTTCGAGCCGGAAGATCTGCAAAACCTGGTTGGCGGCGTTGCCGAAAGCTATGAAGTCAGCAAGGACGGTAAGACAATTACCTTCAAGATCCGGCCCGGGCTCAAGTTTCACTCGGGTAACCCGGTACGCGCCGCAGACGTTGCCTGGTCATTGCAACGGGTGGTCAAGTTGAACAAGACCCCTGCCTTTATCATTACCCAGTTCGGCTGGACCCCCGACAACGTCGACAGCCTGGTGAAAGCCACCGATAGCAGCCACGTGCAAATCACCATAACCGAAGATTTTTCTCCGGGCCTGGTGCTGAACGCGATGTCTGCCGGGGTGGCTTCCGTGGTCGACATGAAGTTGGTCATGAGTCATGAGAAAGAGGGTGATCTCGGCTATGACTGGCTCAAGTCGAACAGTGCGGGTTCCGGTGCCTTCAGCCTGAAAACCTGGAAGGCCAACGAAATAGTCACCCTGGAAGCGAACCAGGATTACCGTCACGGAAAACCCGGTGTGGATCGCGTGATTCTGCGCCATGTCGCCGAGCCGTCTTCGCAACGCCTGTTACTGGAAAAGGGCGATATCGATATGGCGCGCAACCTCACCCCGGATCAAATCAAGGGCATCATGGGTAATTCCGATATCGCCATCGACGGTCACCCCAAGGGTACGATCGTCTATATGGCCGCGAATGCCGGGCACCCGGCGCTCGGTAAGGAAAAAGTGGTGCAGGCGCTGCGCTGGCTGGTCGACTACAACAGCATGGCGAATTCCTTCCTCGCCGGCCAATTCGTGGTGCACCAGGCTTTCTGGCCCGCCGGCCTGTGGGCTTCGCTGGAAACCATTCCCTACAAGCAGGACATCCCTAAGGCCAGGGCCTTGCTGGCCGAGGCTGGATATGCGGATGGCTTCGAACTGACCATCCATACCCTGACTAATTCGCCGTTTCCGGAAATTGCGCAGGCGGTGCAGGCAAACCTCGCCAAGGGCGGTATCAAGGCGAACATCGTGACCCTGGAAGGTAAGACGCTGTGGCCGAAATATCGCGCGCGCGAGCACGATATCATCCTCGCTCGCTGGTCGCCCGACTACGTCGATCCGCACTCTAACGCAGATGCCTTCGCACATAATCCGGATAATCGCCTGGAAGCAAAGTTGACCGGTGTGCTTGCCTGGCGTAACGCCTGGGCGGATGACGCCAGTAACAAGCTTGCGGTCATGGCGCGCAACGAACTCGACCTCGGCAAGCGCAAGCAGCAGTACCTTGATCTACAGGCGATGTTGCAGAAGAAGGGTCCTTTCGTGATCATGTTTCAGCAAAACGAGCAGGTTGCACGTCGGAAGAACCTGCGTGGATTCGTCTCCGGATCCAACTTTGACCTGGTGTTTTACCGAAACGTAACCAAGCAGTAGTGGCATTGGCCAGGACGGCAGGGGTGGGCCTGGCCCTGCCGTCCAAACTGGTCAAGGTCAGTGGTGTTATCGCCAGCCTGATTTTGACCTTTATCGGCCTGACCGCGATCACCTTCACCATCGGCCGGGTGATGCCCGCCGATCCGGTGCTCGCCATCGTCGGTGATCGCGCCTCGCAGGAAGTCTATGACCAGGTTTTTCTGCAGCTGGGGCTCGACCAGCCGATCTATGTGCAATACCTGAAATACCTCGGCCAGCTGCTGCAAGGGGATCTCGGCACGTCGATCATGACCGCCCAGCCGGTCGCTGAAGATATCCTGCGCTTCTTTCCGGCTACGCTGGAGCTCGCCACCGTGGCGACTTTGCTCGGCATATTTGTCGGCATTCCGATGGGTGTGTTGGCCGCGGTGAACCAGGGCCGCTGGCCCGATCACGTGGTTCGCATCATCGGCCTGATCGGCTACTCGGCCCCCATTTTCTGGCTTGGCATGATCGCGCTGCTGATTTTCTACGCTAATCTCGGCTGGGTCGCAGGCCCCGGGCGACTCGATGTTTATTACGACAGCATTGTCGATCCCGTGACTGGTATCCTGATTCTCGATGCGGCGCTGGCGGGTGAATGGGATATTTTTCACAACGCCATTGCGCATCTGATTCTGCCGGCCTCGATCCTCGGCACCTTCGCACTCGCCTACATCGCGCGCATGACGCGCAGTTTCATGCTCGACCAGCTCAGCCAGGAGTACATTCTGACGGCGCGCGTCAAGGGTGTTCCCGAATGGCAGGTGATCTGGGGTCATGCCTTTCGCAATGTGTTGGTACAGCTCATTACTATCATCGGCCTGACCTATGCCTCGCTGCTGGAGGGTTCAGTGCTCACCGAGACTATTTTCTCGTGGCCAGGTATCGGCCTGTACATCACTAATTCGTTGTTCAACAACGACATGAATGCGGTTCTCGGTGGCACCATCGTGGTCGGCGTCTGCTTCGTTGGTATCAACATGCTGTCCGACCTGCTCTACAAGCTGGTCGATCCGAGGGTGCGCTGATGGCTAGCCTGCATATCTCACCGAATTCCTGCTGCGGCGCGCCACAGCACACTTTTCGACGCCCTCGCTACGTAAATCGGTGAGATATGCAGGCTAATCTGACCTTGCGCGGCTGGTTGTTGGCCGAGGTGCCCGAATCCAAAACCCAGGCGCGCTGCCAGCGTTTGTTTATCAGCTGGCTGGAGTTTAAAGGTAACCCGGTTGCCGTTGTCGGGCTGCTAATTATCGCCAGCCTGGTCGCGATTGCCGTGTTGGCGCCGTGGATTACGGCCAGCGATGCGCTCGAACCTGACCTGGCGGGGCGCCTGCAACCTCCCGGCAGCGAGCACTGGTTCGGCACCGACGAACTCGGGCGCGACATTCGTGATCGCATCATCTGGGGTTCGCGCATTACGCTTTATATCGTCGGACTGGTGTCGGTCATCGTCGTGCCGATCGGACTGATGATTGGAATCGTTGCGGGGTATATGGGTGGCTGGATAGATACCGTGCTGATGCGACTGACCGATATCTTCCTCGCTTTCCCGCGATTGATCCTGGCCATGGCGCTGGTCGCGGCTCTCGGTCCCGGGCTTGAAAACGCCGTGCTCGCCATCGCGCTGACCACCTGGTCGCCGTTTGCGCGTATCGCGCGCGCCGAGGCGCTGACCCTTCGCAACAGTGACTTTATTCTCGCCGCGCGCATGCAGGGTGTCAGCACTGCCGGAATTCTGACCCGGCACGTGGCGCCATTGTGCATGTCATCGGTGATCGTGCGTCTCACGCTGGACATGGCTGGCATCATTTTGACCGCTGCCGGGCTGGGCTTTCTCGGCCTCGGAGCGCAACCGCCAACACCCGAATGGGGTGCGATGATTTCGCTCGGGCGCCAGTACCTGATCGACCAGTGGTGGGTGCCGACCATGCCGGGTATCGCCATCCTCGTCGTGAGCCTGGGTTTCAACCTGCTCGGTGACGGCCTGCGCGATGTCTTCGATCCGAAGAGCGGGGGTTAGCGTGGCTGAATCACCGTTGCTTTGCGTCGAAGATCTGCACGTTACCTATCACACGCCCACCGGGATGGTGCAGGCGGTCAAGGGCGTCAGCTTCGAGCTGGGTCGTGAAAAGCTTGGCATCGTCGGTGAATCCGGATCCGGCAAGTCGCAAACCGGGCGCGCAATACTGGGCCTTACCTCTCCGGGCGGCGAGGTACAGGCGCGGCGGCTCGAATTCCAGGGCACCAACCTTTTGCACGCGGACCGTCGCACCCTGCGCAAAATTCGCGGCGCCGGCATCTCGATGATCATGCAGGATCCGAAGTACTCGCTGAACCCGGTGATGACGGTCGGCAAACAGATCGAGGAAGCCTTTCTGATTCACAGCAACGACAGCAAACGCGAGGCCTATGCGCGTACGCTCGCCATGCTGCGCGCCGTCAAGATTCGTGAGCCCGAGCGCGTCTACCGCGCCTATCCGCATGAAGTTTCCGGCGGCATGGGGCAGCGCATCATGATCGCGATGATGATGATTCCCGAGCCCTCCATCATTATCGCCGACGAGCCCACCTCGGCGCTCGATGTCACCGTGCAATTGCAGGTGCTCGCAGTGCTCGACGACATGATCAGCGAGCGTGGCATGGGGTTGATTTTCATCAGCCACGATCTCAACCTGATCGCGTCATTTTGCGATCGCATCCTGATCATGTACGGCGGCCAGGTGATGGAGGAATGTAAGGCCGCCGATCTGCAACAGGCGCAGCATCCTTACACGCGAGGTTTGCTGGGTTGTCTGCCGCGCCTGGATGGCTCGCAGAAAGAACTCGCGGTGTTGCAGCGCGATCCCGCCTGGCTGGATACGCAGGGATCCACATCATGATCGATATCCAGGGGCTGGATGTGGTTTTCGGGCATGGCACAAAGACCTTCCACGCGGTGCGCGATGTTTCGCTCAAGGTCGAGAAGGGGCAGTCCTTCGGACTCGTGGGCGAGTCCGGCTCGGGCAAAACCACGGTATTGCGTGCGCTTGCGGGTCTGCTTGATCGCGTCGCCGCTGTCAGCGGGAGCATGACGGTCGCCGGGGAAACCTTGCAACAGCAGCGTTCGCAGGCGTTTCGACGGCGCGTGCAAATGGTGTTCCAGGATCCCTATGGATCGTTGCATCCGCGCCACACCATCGATACCATTTTGAGCGAACCTGCGCGGGTGCATAAGCTGGAGCGAATCGAGGAGCGCGTGGTTGCCGCGCTCGAAGAAGTCGGCTTGGATGCATCGTTTCGGTTTCGCTATCCACACCAGATTTCCGGTGGTCAGCGGCAACGGGTATCGGTCGCGCGTGCATTGATTACCGATCCGGATATCGTCCTGCTCGATGAACCGACCTCCGCGCTCGACGTGTCGGTACAGGCGGAAGTGCTTAACTTGTTGATGCGTTTGCAGCGTGAACACGGGCTCACCTATGTGCTGGTCAGTCATAATCTCGCCGTGGTCGCGCACGTTTGCGATACCCTGGCGGTAATGCAAAACGGTGAAATTGTCGAGACCATGAGCGTACAGCAATTGCGTCAACACCAGTCGAGTATGCCCTACACACAACAGTTACTGACCGCAAGCCTGGGTTATGATCGCAGCGCGATCGACGCGTTTGAGGAATTCGGCCGGTGATCAGTGCGACGCAGGGCCGCGCCAGGGGGGCAGGGCTATGGCTCGGGTAGCAGTCGGTGGCATGCAGCATGAAACCAATGTTTTCGGTCCTTACCCGGCGACCTTTGCCGTGTTCGCGGCACGCGACGAATGGCCACCGCTGTGCCGGGGTGAGCGCATGCTCGAGGAAGTCGATGGCATGAACTTGCCGGTCACCGGCGCAATCGATCGGTTGCGCGCACTCGGCCACGAAGTCGTGCCACTGTTGTGGTGTTCGGCGACGCCGTCGGCGCAGGTCACCGAGGATGCGTTCGAGCGCATCAGCGCGATGATGCTGGAAACCTTGTCCTCGACTTCGGTCGATGCCGTGCTGCTGGACCTGCACGGCGCCATGGTCTGCGAGCATCTGGCCGACGGTGACGGCGAGTTGTTGCGCCGCATTCGCGCTTGCGTGGGTGACGCCACGCCGATCGCCGCCTGTCTCGATCTGCACGCCAATGTCAGCGAGCAAATGGTGGCCGAGTCCAGCCTGCTCGAAGTCTACCGGACCTATCCGCACGTCGACATGGCCGCTAGCGGTGCACGTTGCGCAGATCTGCTCGAGCTGTTGTTGCAAAATGGCCTGGCGCGATTTCCGGCGGTCGCCACGCGGCGCACCGATTTCCTGATTCCGCCGGTGTTCGGCTGTACCCTGGTCGACCCTGCGGGGGCTATTTACAATTACCTGCGCGAGTTGATCCAGGGAGAGGTTGCCGGCCTGTCACTGGCCTGTGGCTTCCCGCTGTCCGATGTACCCGAGGCCGGGCCAGTAGTGCTTGCTTACGGATTTGATCGCCTGGCGGTGGCGCGCGCGGCCGACGATCTGCTGGCCGATATCGAGCGGCGCGAGGCCGACTTCAAGGGGCGACTCTACGGCGTCGCCGAAGCAGTCAGCGAGGCGATACGCTTGTCGGCCGCTGCCAGCGGGCCGATCATTCTGGCAGACTCGCAGGATAATCCGGGCGGCGGTGGCTCCGGCGATACTACCGAGATCCTGCGTGAATTGGTCGCCAAGGACGTGCAACGGGCACTGGTCGGCGTGATCAATGATGCGGCGGCGGCTGCCAAAGCCCACCAGGCGGGCCTCGATGCGACCATCACGATCAGTCTTGGCGGTAAGTCGGGATTGCCCGGCAATACACCCTTCAAGGCTGATTTCCAGGTGCTGGCGTTGTCCGATGGTCGCTTTCGCGCCACGGGTCCGATGCTCGCCGGTGCCGCAATGGATTTCGGCCCGACCGCGCTGCTGGCAATCGGTGGTGTGCGCATTGCCGTTGGATCGCGCGCAATACAGACCATGGACCAGTCGATGTTTCGTCACCTCGGTGTCGAACCCTGCGAGCAGTGCATCATCGCAGTCAAGAGCAGCGTTCACTTTCGCAATGACTTTCAGGATTGCGCCGCGGCGGTGTTGTCGGTGATCGCACCCGGGCCGGTAAGCGTCGATCTCGCCACGGTGCCCTTCAGCGACCCCCGGCTGCTGCGGCTCGCGCAAAAGGGCGTAAAATCTGCCTCCATGAGCTGATTTTTGCGCGTGTAAGCGGTTCGTCCGGGCGGGGCGGGTTGCCGGGCAACTTGATTAGCTTTGTCGACTGGTGTTAACTGATACTGGTACAAGTGAGGGTAAGTGATATGAAACTAGCTGAATTGATCAAAGGCAAGCAAAAAGAGATTGTCAAAATCAGGGCAAACAGCACCATCGCCGAGGCGGCTAATACGATTACGCAGCACAAGATTGGCGCACTGCTGGTCGATGACGAGGGCGGTGCCATCGTGGGTATCCTGTCAGAGCGCGACATCGTCCGTGGCATGGGCCAGCACGGTGCCGACCTGCACGACGTCAAGGTATCCGAGTTGATGACCGCCGACGTGATTCGTTGTTCTCCCGCGGATACCGTGAATGAGGCCATGGCGATGATGACGGATCGACGCATTCGCCATTTGCCGGTATTCGAAGACGAGGAACTGGTCGGCTTTATCAGTATCGGCGACCTGGTGAAATGTCGCATCATGGAAGTACAGGGTGAAGCTGAAGCCCTGCGCCAGTACATCTTCTCCTGAGCACATCCTGTTCTCGAGTCATTCCCGCCAGGATCCCGCTGCGTCGGACCGTCGCTTGTTCGGGAATGCCACTGGAACTCCCGTCATGCCCGCGCACGCGATCGGGGATTACACAAGAACCGCCGTCATTCCCAGAACCGCCGTCATTCCCGCGCAAGCGGGAATCTTGCAAGATATGTCACCATCCCGGTCAACCTTAGAAATCAGCCGGTCACGGTAGTATGATTCGTCGGATGAGCGCCGACGGTACCATCACAATCGACGATATCCGTGATTTTTTCGGCCTGGTGCTGGAAAAATATCCTGCTGTACTGGATCTGATCAACGCCGCGGATGAAGATCTGCAATTGCTCCCGCAAGGATTCGTATTTTCTCTGCCGGCGCTGCACGCGCTACTCGATCCCGGGCAAAACCTGGCCTATCGTGAATTCAGTAAACTGCTGTCTGACTCCAGCTTAAACCAGGAGTTGAGCGCCTTCGACGCCGAGGTCACCCTGTTTCGCTCCAGCGGTAAAATCGATACCAGTCGGTATTGCCTGCGGCAACGCCTGCAGCCCTGACACCTGCTGGGGGCGCAGAATGCGACCCGTTTAATTCGCATTTCGCCACCTGCGCCAATTCCTCTTGCCTGTCGATCAAAGCGTCTATATGGTGCCGGTTGTGAAGGTGTCCACAGCGTGGATGAAACGGGAAGTCGGTGCGAATGATCATTCAATTCCGACGCTGCCCCCGCAACGGTAAGCAGGTTTGACCTGCGAGCCCGGAGACCGGCCTTCACACCGTTGATGCGGCTATTGGAAGTGGGTTTGCCCCGTCCAATCAGGCGCATCTTAAATTTGTGATCTTAACGGTACGGGCGGTGCCGGAGGCTATTAATATGTCCAGAATACTATTTCCTGCGGTTGTCCCGGCCGCCATTTTCCTGCTGATCTCGGCGCCGGCTTTAGCTCAAGACGGCGGGCCACTGGTTATCGTCGTAACGCCTTCCGGGATCGAGCAATCGGTCGACGAGGCCAATACGACACTCACGGTCATCGACCAGAAAACCATCGAAGAGTCGAACGCGCGTTCGGTCGCGGAGTTGCTGCGCGGCCAGGCCGGTGTGCATGTCACCGATTTCTTCGGAGATGGCAGCCAGGCCACCATCGATTTGCGCGGCTTCGGTCCAACCTCGAGCAGCAACACGCTGGTACTGGTCGATGGCAGAAGGCTGAATAATTCTGCGGATACTGCCGCGCCCGACCTGTCCCTGATCGACATCGATGATATTGCGCAGATCGAAATCCTGCAGGGCAGTAGCGGCGTGCTGTATGGCAACCAGGCTGTGGGCGGTGTGGTCAACATCATTCGCAAAAAGTCATTTGAGGATAGCGCCAGGATTAGTGTCAGCGGCGGGAGTTATGGTGCCCGGCGCTTGAGCGCGTCAGGCAACAAGGTGTTTGGACGCAACCGGGTAACGGCTTCGGCTGCGGACTGGAGTTCCGATAACTATCGCGATCACAACGAAGCGGAAAATCAGCGCCTGTCCCTGCGGGCGGAAAGAATTGATAACGGCCTGACAAGCTATATCGAAGCCGAGACGATCGATGACAAGATTGATACGCCTGGCGCCCTGCTCGCAGCAGAACTCGATGATGACCGGCGACAATCACTGGCCTTTTACGCGAACGATTATTTCGCAACCGAAACCCGCATGCTGCGTGTCGGTATGAGCAAGGTGCTGGATGATGCGCGCACCCTCAGTTTCGATTTTACCAACCGCGATACGGAGCGGGAGTTCATCCAGACATTCCGCCCGTTTCCGGGTTCCTCGACTACCCAGGAACGCGATAACAAACAGCTGTCCGCCAGCTACCAGGTGGTCCCGGTAGATTCCGGCATCCTTACCAGCTACCTGGTTGGCATCAGTCGAGATGAAACGGACTACGAACTGGTTTCGATATTTGGGCCGCAGGCGATTGACCAGTTGATTCAGGACGTTTACCTGTCTACGCATTGGTCAACCGGCGCGCGCGGACAGATCGATGCCGGTGTGCGCTACAGTGACCAACAGGCCGAGATTGCAGATGATGATTTTGACGATTCGATTACGGTATTCAGCCTGGGTTACAGTCATAGTTTCGAGCAGGTGAAACTGTTTGCGAGAGCGGACCAGAACTTTCGCTATCCGACCGTGGAAGAGCACACCAGTGCTGTGGGCCCCGAGCCCGGGTTGGAGACTCAGCAAGGCGTGTCTGTGGAGATCGGGCTAGAGTATCGCATGGCACAGAACCGGATCCGCGGCACTTTCTACCGGATCGACCTGGAGAATGAAATTGCGTTCGATTCGACCGGTTTCAATAACTTAAACCTGGACCAGACCCGGCGTAATGGATTGATTCTGGAAGGTGCCAGGCAGTGGTCCAGGGCGATTGAAACCCGCCTCAGTTTCACTCTTCTGGATGCCGAAATAACCGATGGCGATTTTGATGGTAACCAACTGCCGCTGGTGCCAGAGCGCACCCTCAGGTTGGACGGTAGCTATCGTCTCAATCCCGGGTTGTTGTTCAGCATGGAAATCATTGCGGTCGATGACCAGGTTTTCGGTGGCGATTTTGCCAATGAACTGGAAACACTCGATGCCTATGAAGTCGTCAATGCCCAGGTGTCCTATGATTATAAAAACTGGGTGCTGGGGCTGCGGGTGAATAACCTGCTGGATGAACAGTACAGCGAAATCGGTAACCAGTTCACCAGCTTTGGTGGGCCGCCGGCCTTTGCCGCGGTCAACGAACCGTCCTTCTTCCCGTCGCCCGAACGCAACTTCTGGCTGAGCGCGAAGGTCAATTTCTAGGCTGCAGGGGAGGGCCTGCAGCGGACCCAGGTTCGTCCTCCCGATTCAATAAACGCAAACGATCCTGAAATTAAATTAGAATGCGTCCATGAATCGTTGCCTGCTCACAATCACAAGCCTGCTCGGACTCGTGCTATTGCCGGCCGGACTACAGGCAGCTTCGGTAAAAGGAATTGTTTCGCTCGATCTGTGCACGGACTGGATGCTGCTGAAGTTCGCCGACCCCGCGCAGGTTCGTGCCTACTCCCCGCTGCTGTACAAATACCATGCGGACTGGGTGCCCGCTGACCTGCCGGTGCATGACGGTAGCCTCGAGCATATCCTGCAGCTCGAACCGCAGTTACTGATCAGCGGTGAGTACAACGCGATATTGCTGCGCAAGCGTTTGCGACAGCTCGGCCAGCAAGTGGCAGTACTGTCACTACCGACGACGCTGGACGGCATTCGTGACTACCAGGCCGAGTTCCTGACGTTGATTGATGCCGGCGAAGGCTCTGGCACGGTTGACTGGGACAGGGCTTACCCGCCGCGCTACCAGTCCCTGTTGCTGCTCGGCGCCAATGGTATCGGCACCGGCACCAATACCCTGGAAGACGAGGTGTTGCGCAGAGCGGGCTGGATTAATTACATCGACGCCAGCGGCTACGTCAGCCTGCAGATGGAACGCATCGTCGCCAATCCCCCGGATGCGATCTACTCGTCGGCGCCGCTGTCGAATTCGCTGGCGAACCTGTTTGTTCGACACCCTGCAATCCAGTCGCTGATGTCCGCGAGCGCGAGCCCGCAGGCCGAGAACTGGCGCTGGCAATGTCCCGGGCCCTGGAGCCTTGACCTGATACGGGAGCTGTCGCTGTGGAAAGACTCCTGAATCCTGTCCTGTTGCTGGTGCTGTTGCTGGTGGCGATTCTGTCACTGGGTATCGGCACGCTGGACGTCGAGGTCAGCTCTGCGCTGGCCAACTGGATCTCCAGCCTGGTGACCGGGGAGACCCTGGCACGGGAGGCACTCATCGTCGGTGAGATCAGGTTGCCGCGCACCTTGCTGGCACTGTTGGTGGGTGCGGCCATGGGCATATCCGGTGCCGCTTTGCAGGGGTTGCTGCGCAACCCGCTGGTCGACCCCGGCTTGATCGGCGCCAGCCAGGGGGCGGCACTCGGTGCGGCGCTGGTATTCTATTTCAATTTCTTTCCATTCCTCGGCACGCTCGCCACGCCTTTTGCCGGTCTGATCGGTGCCGCATTGACGCTGTTCATCCTCATGGGGCTGTCGGGTTCCATGGCGCGTCCGGCGATAATTATCATGGCCGGGCTCGCCATCTCTACACTGTCGAGTGCCTTGCTCGCCGTGGTGTTGAACTTTGCACCTAATCCCTACGCCATGCAGGAGCTGGTGTTCTGGTTACTGGGATCGGTAGCGAATCGTGGCCTCGATCACCTGGCAGTCCTGGTCCCGGCGTTTGTCATCGGTTCGACCATGCTGTTGCTGCAACGCAAGTTATTGCTCGGGCTCAGCCTGGGTGAGCAGGTTGCCGACAGCATGGGACTGGAAGTGACCAAACGGGGCGGGTACATCATCCTTGGGACCGCATTGCTGGTCGGCTCGGCGGTCGCGGTTGCCGGCAACATCGGCTTTGTTGGGCTGGTTGTGCCGCATCTCATCCGTCCCCTGGTCAGGTACCGACCCGACAGGTTGCTGCTGCCATCGGCACTGGCCGGTGCTGTCGTCGTGTTACTGGCGGATATCCTGGTGCGTCAGCTGCCACCTGAACGCGAGCTCAAGCTCGGCGTGCTGACGGCGCTGGTGGGCGCTCCCTTCTTTGTCTGGCTGGTGTGGAAGGAGCGACAACGATGGCTTTGATGTCGGTCGACAGCCTGGCGGTGCATGAGCGCCTGTTTGCTGCTTCCCTGGAAATACACGAGGGTGAAGTGCTCGGATTGATCGGCCCGAATGGCGCCGGTAAATCGACCCTGCTTAATGCGATTGCCGGATTGATTCCGCGCACCGGCCGGATCAGTCTTGGCGGGCAGGATCTGCAACAGCTCGATAGCCTGCAAAGAGCGAGGCAGATTGCCCTGCAACCGCAGTTTATCGAAAGCGTCTGGGCGCTATCGGTACACGACATCGTGTCGATGGGACGACTGCCCTGGGGCGACAGCGATCAGTCGATTATTCGGGAGGTGATGCGACAGGCCAATATCACTGCGTTCGCGAATCGGCATGTGAATGAGTTGTCCGGCGGTGAGCGCGCGCGCGTCTGGCTCGCCCGCGTGTTGGCGAATCAAGCCCTGGTTTTATTGGTCGA
>JAJDOF010000132.1 GCA_022340305.1 Gammaproteobacteria bacterium | reverse complement strand
CACCGGGGTGGTGCAGGCCGGCAGTTCGCTCGGCATCCTGGTGCCGCCGAGCGTGGTGCTGGTGCTGTACGGCATGATCGCGCGCCAGCCGGTCAGCCAGCTGTGGCTGGCGGGGGCGATCCCGGGTCTGATGATGGCGACGATGTTCATTATCTACATCGTCGTGCGTTGTCATTTTCAGCCGCACCTCGGGCCGACCGTTTCGCGCGAGGACCGCGATATGCCGATGGTGGACAAGCTCAAGCTGCTGCGCGCCGGGATCACCCCGTTCCTGATTTTCTTTTGCATGACCGGTCTGTTCATCATGGGCATCACCAGCCTGGTGGAGAGTTCCGCGGTCGGCGCGACCGCTGCAACGCTGGCCGCGCTGGTACGCAGACGCCTGAACCGCAAAGTTATGGAGGAAACCATTCGCAAAACGCTCGGTATTTCCTGCATGTTCATGTGGGTGATTCTGGCCGCGCTCGGCTTCGGCGCGGTGTTCGACGGTATCGGCGCCGCGCGCGCGATCGAATCGCTGTTCATCACCAACTGGGACCTGACCCCGTGGGAAGTGCTCATCATGATGCAGCTGTCCTACCTGGTAATGGGCATGTTTCTCGACGACACCGCGATGCTGGTCATCGTCGCGCCGCTTTACGTGCCGCTGGTCAAGCTGCTCGGTTTCGATCCGATCTGGTACGGCGTGCTGTACACCATCACCTGCCAGATCGCCTACATGACGCCGCCGTTTGGTTACAACCTGTTCCTGATGCGCGCGATGGCGCCGCCCGAAATCACCTTGATGGATATTTATCGGTCAATTATTCCTTTTGTCATGGTCATGACGCTCGCACTGGTCCTGGTCATGGTTTTTCCACAGATCGCCATGTGGTTGCCGGAATATGTTCGTCCAAAATAAGGACAGGGCGACCGCGGCAAATCGGTGCGAAAATTCAACCGCAGTTCAACCTTAGGAGCCTGTGAAAATGAAAGAAGATAACAAACCAAGTAAACCCGAAGACGACAGTCGGCGAAGTTTTGTCAAGAAAGTGGGCGCCGGCACGGCGGGTATCCTGGCGGCGGGCACGGCACCCTACGCCTACTCCGCAACCAACCCGATCAAGTGGCGCCTGCAGACCTACTCCGGTGCGCCGCTCGGTGCGCACGTCATCCTGCCGCAGATCGAATCGTTCAACAAGGCCGCGCACGGAAAGATGGAGATCGAGCTCTACTACGCCGATCAGCTGGTGGCGACAGACGAGCTGTTCCGCGCCATGCAAAACGGCACCATCGACGCAGTACAGAGCGACGACGCCACCATGGCCTCGCCGGTCGACATCAGCGTGTTTGGCGGCTACTTTCCGTTTTCGACGCGCTACAGCCTCGACATGCCGGTGCTGTTCAAGTACTACGGCCTCAACGAAATCTGGGCCGAGGCTTATGGCGAAGTCAAGAACGTCGAGTGGATCAGCGCCGGTGCCTGGGATCCGCTGCACATCTTTACCAAGGAACCGATCCGCTCGCTCGCCGACATGAAAGGCAAGCGCGTATTCGGCGTACCGACCGCGGGTAAATTCCTGTCGCGTTACGGGCTGATCCCGGTCACCCTGCCCTGGGATGACATCGAGGTCGCGATCCAGACCGGCGAGCTCGACGGCGTGGCCTGGTGCGGCTTCACCGAAGCCTACGAAGTGGGCTGGGCGGACGTCTGTAACTACGCGCTGCTCAACAACGTCACCGGCGCCTGGTGTGGCTCCTACTTCGCCAACACCAACAGCTGGAACAAGCTGACGCCGGAGCTGCAGGAACTGTTCCGCATGTCCTGCAACGATTCGCACTACTACCGCGCGGTATGGTACTGGGGCGGCGAAGCCAAGCTGCGCGTCGAAGGCAAGAAGATGGAACTGACTACCATCCCGGCCAAGGAATGGGACCAGGTGGTCCGCGACTCTGCCGAGTTCTGGGAAGAACTGGCCTCCATCAGCCCGCGCACCCGCCGGGTAGTAGATGCCTATAAGAAGTATTCGGCGGTTATGGAAAAAGCAGGCGTACCTTATCGCTACAGCTAAGGATTGCAATTTCCACAAGCATTGAAAAGGCGCTGCTTGCAGCGCCTTTTTTTCGACCTGGCAGCCGCTGGCCAGTGTTAATCCAGGCGCAGCGGCATCAGGTTTTCGGCGCCGCCGAAAGTCGGTGCCATGGATTTGATCGCTGGTATCATGCTGGCCACGAATGGAATGTTGTCAACCACGGCCGAGGTAATCGCAGAGACCCACGATATCGCCACCGGTATGATTGATGACCCGGTCTGCGAATACTTGCAACACAGCGGTTTCTTCAATCCCCTTGACGGCAATGAACAGTCCGATAAACACCCCTGCTGAATTTACCGCCTGCCGATGCCGTACCTGCTTTGAATGCATGAGTTGCAATGCATCGGCCAGGGTATTATCCGGTTTCAAGGCGAACAAACGGGACGTCATCAGCTATCGCCATGACTCATTACACCGATAATTGCCCACGCCACAGCACCGCAAGCCCTGTCGAATTAAACGGCAGCCTGCCACGGGCGATTCATCAGCGGATGGCTAACCGGCGCCTTAGAGCAGACATTAAACTCGATCCCGCCAGCCTGATGACGAAGCGCTATGACATGCTGAAAAAATCGGGATCGATCGCATCGATGCGCAAGCCGAAGCAAGGCGCAGTGAAATTTCCTCAGTCCGTGAGCGCTAAATGACAATGCGACAAGCGAGGCCACAGCGCTGGGCGGTAGTTTAGCGAACAGACGGTCAACAGCGAGCACTTAACCTGGTGGAATCAGCACCAGCTTACCGGTGAACTGTTTATCCAGGAAAGCCTGCTGCGCCAGCGCAATGTCGGCCAGCGCAAAGGTTTTCGCGACCAACGGCCGGATCTCGCCGCGCTCGATGTAACCGACGAGATTTTCAAACACTACGTCGTCCTGGAAAGTACAGCCGAGCAGCGTCAAATCCTTGAGATACAGGGTACGTACATCCAGCTCGACCAATGGCCCGGCGATGGCACCGGCAGTCGCATAACGCCCCCCCCGTTTCAGAACCTCGAGTAACGCAGGCCAGCAATCACCGGCCACCAGATCCAGCACCACATCGATGCTATTGGCGCCGACTGCCGCCACCAGGTCGGCGTTGCGGTCGATGACTACATCGGCCCCAAGCGCCCGTACCTCATCCAGCTTTACGGCACTGGCCAGTGCCGTCACATGAGCACCTCGCCGTTTCGCGAGCTGCACCGCGGCCGAGCCTACGCCACCCGAAGCACCGGTGACGAGCACGCGCTCGACACCGACGCTCGCGCGATGCAGCATGTTCTCGGCGGTGGAACAGGCGCAGGGTATCGATGCCAGTTCCGCATCTGTCCAGTCGCAGTCGACCCTGTAAGTCTCACGCGCGGGTGCTTTGGTGTACTGGGCAAATCCGCCATCGCACTCCGATCCCAAAGTCCAGCATTCGAATGGACGATAATCGACGTAGCTGCGCAGCATGTTACGCACGATGACGCGCTCACCGATCCTGGCGTTATCGATGGCTTCGCCGACGGCGACGATCACGCCACAACAATCCGCTCCCTGGATTCGCGGAAAAGCCAATGGCACCCCCGACCAGCTGGCATCGTCGGTGTCGACTTCGTCAAAGCCGCCTGCACCACCACTGTTGGTGTCGCTATTGACTTTTTTTGAGTACCAGCCGATACGGGTATTGATGTCGGTATTGTTGACCCCGGCGGCGCCGACCTTGATCAACACTTCATCGGCAGACAGCACAGGTACCGGTACATCGTCGCGATATTGCAGTTTTTCCAGGCCGCCATGGCCGGTCAGGTAAACCGCGATCATTTGTTTGGGGACTGTATGCATTTCGCTAGTGGATGTTCCGTTTGTCGCCGGCTACGCACACCAGCAAAAATTCGCTCATGCATCCACCGCGGCAACGTATCCATCTAACGCTGCAGTGCTGAGTAATGTGCGAATTTCTTCAATCGCCTCTGCACCGTAGGGTCGTGGCGCATGCTTGCCCCAGACCGGGGTCGGCCAGGCGGCATCCGACCTGAAGCGCACGATGTGATGCAGATGCAATTGTGGTACCTGGTTTCCCAGCGCTGCAACGTTGAGCTTGTCGCCCGCGTATGCCTCCATCAGAAATTCGGACAAGCGGCAGGATTCGCTCAGCAACTGGCGGCGATCGGTGATCTCGAGCTGGTATATCTCGCTGATATCCGCACGTGCCGGCACCAGGATAAACCACGGGTAATTGCAATCGTTCATCAACAGTAAATGGCACAAGGGCAAGCGCCCTAGCACTATACAATCTTCGGCAAGCTGCGGGTGTATTTCCGCCATGGTTTCTTCCTCCGTCAGGCGCTGTTACGACCGTGCTGAAGTTGTCGCTTGTTAGCGACTCCGGGGCTACCCACCACTTCGAGTCGAGGCGCTTCAAACTCGAGTTTACCCTTTTGGCCACTGCGTGCAAAATCGGCTTCGAGCACGGCCCGGACCTGCCCGGGATCTCGTTTCAGGTGATCGCCGAGCGCTGCGAATAACAGGCTGAACAATCGCCGTAACGATATCTTCCAACTGCTGCCGGCGAGTCGATACAGGCAATCGCTGAGCTCGATAAAGTTGTTGAACGGCTGCTGTTCGAGGATCAATGGCAAGGTCTGCTGAAAGCGTCCTGAATTACCGATCATGTCCCAGAAACGGGCAAAGCGATTGACACGCTGCAGGGTCGCAAAATCGATATCCCGCGTGCTCAAAATATTATACGGTGCGGCCGGGTTGTAGCGCATCTCGAAGTCAACATTATGACGGTTGAGTGGTGCTCCGCGCAGTCGCTTCAATATGCCGAGCTGGATTTCCTGCGGTTTTAGCGCCACCAGCCGATCGAAACTCTCGGCAAAGTTTGCCAACGTATCGCCTGGCAGGCCGAAGATCAGATCGGCGTGTATATGGGCTCCGGTATGTTCGCGCAACCAGAGCAAGTTCGCGCAGGTTTTATCGTTGTCCTGGCGGCGACTTATGGTTTGCTGGATTTCGGGATCGAAGGTTTGCACGCCGATTTCGAATTGCAGCGAAGCGGGTGGAAAGCGCGTCAGTACCTGCTTCAGTTTATCCGGCAGGAAATCCGGAATGACCTCGAAATGCAGGTATAGATCATCGTCGATGCGCTCGAGAAAAAACTCCAGGATAGCGATGCTACTGCTGACTTTCAGGTTGAAGGTACGATCGATGAACTTGAAATTGCGCGCACCACGCCGATACAGATCGTCCATCGCCGTGAGAAATCTCGACAACTCGAACGGTTTCGCCGTCTTGTCGAGCGACGACAGGCAAAACTCGCATTTGAATGGACAGCCGCGCGAAGCCTCGACGTAGATAAGGCGATTGCGCAGGTCTTCGTCATTGTAAAAGGCATAGGGCAATTCGAGCTCGTCGAGATTGCTGCTCCTGCCGGCGATAAGCTTCATCGCGACAGGCCGGCCCTTCAGCAGGTCGCGGCATAGCTCGCGGAAACTGGTTTCTCCCGGACCGGCAATAATGAAATCTGCCTGTTGCGCCAAACCCGGTAAATCATCGGCAAAACTGACCTCGGGTCCGCCGACAACCAGCGTTGTTTGTGGGGAGACGCGCTTCAATAATTCGATAACCTGCGTGGTTTCGGTGACATTCCAGATATAAACGCTGAAGCCGATAACTTTCGGTTGCAGCAATAATAATTGCTCGACGATATCGATCGGGCGCTGTTGGATGGTGAATTCCAAAATTTGTGCCTGCGCCTGCAACTCCCCGAGATTCGCGTAGAGGTAGCGCAGCGCGAATGCGCTGTGCATGTAACGCGCGTTCAAGGTAGTCAGAATTATCGAGTCATTCACCGGATCGGGACTGGCTGCCGCGCAAACATCGGCTCTGGGTTGGGTTCTTTTCGCTCATGCGCCGATTCTACAGGCTTTCGAACTGGAAGTTACAACTGATGGGGTCGCCGCCCGCGCGGCCGCGAGCATCACTGGCACCGGGGGATTAACTGGCACTACTCACTGCCGCCCGGGTTGAGCAAGGCTGGCGGTAGCGGTTCGGCGCTACCCTTCCACGGGAAAGCCTTGCAAGCCGGGGCTAACAGGCAGGCTCTCTGCAGACTCCAGCAAACACCAATCAGCTCGACTTTTTGATTTTTGTGCCTGCAGCGAGCCTGCCAGCTTCCTGCAACTCAGCCATGGTTTGCTGCAGGTCGTTGGTGGCCCGCTCCTGGCGAAAAAGGCGCTCGGTCATGTATTGCAACTGGTCCCTGATTGCCTGTAGCCCCATTTCGACTTCAGATTCGAACTCGTCGATGCCTTTACCCTCACTGGAGCTGTCAGGAAAATACAGGATACGTCTAGTGCCCGAATCCGGATTACCGTCAATACTGGACTCCAGCGTCGACTCATCAACCAGTGCCAGGTTGACATCATCGCCATCGGCCGTCGTCGTATTTGGACCGGGTTCAATGTCGTCTTCCAGGATAACCTGCTCGACATCCATGGTAACTTGCTCGGCATCCTCGATGACGAAATCGAGGCTTTCGTCGTCGTCGTATAACTCCGCGGCGAGCACTGCGTCCGGTTCATCTCCCACCGTATTGAGACACTCGCTGAGCGCCGCGTCCAGACCGCCGTTCGTGGCTTCGAGGTCGATTTCAAACTCGACCTCGCCATCAGCAATACCGGGCACATCCCTGTCCTGCAACTGTTCGCGGTCACTCGCCAGGTCACCAGGGTCAGCTTTGACTGAATCGACAGATTCGTTGGCTTGCAGGTCAAGGTTTAGATCGGCTACTGGGGGTTTGTCACCATTATTCTCGGAAATCTCGATATCGGATAAAGCCGTTTCACTACTCTCCTCGATCTCGATATCGTGCCAGGCCGCCGGGTTGTTGCCCGCAATGTCGCTGAAATCGAAATCGGTTGTTTCCGGCCTCGCGATCTCGAGCTCGCCGGTACTTAAGCTCCTGTCCTTGCCGCCGGCAAACATCTTATTATTGGGTGCGAGCTCGAACCCCATAATTTCCACCTTTTCCCAGTATTCGCTGCCGGCGTCACCCATATCCAGCATTATCTTCGCACAGGATGCAAAGTCGACGACACTGCGCATGGCGTAATAGCAATCCAGTAAGCGAGCCAGAATATCAGCGCGCTGTGGATCAACTTCCATCCCCTTCAACAACAGATCCTCCGCATTCTCATAGAGGCCATATGCGAGAAAGACATCAGCCTCCTTCAGAGTCATATCCAGATCGATGTTTTCGCCGACCAGCCCCGCCATGGGCGTCGCCTCCTCTAGCAGCGGAACACCGCTGTCGGTGTAGATAACCTGGGTCTCGACGAAGGCTTTATTATCGAGATCGTCATTGAATTGCAGAATGTCAAAATCATCGGCTGATGTGGTTACTGTGTCATCGGTATGGAGCCGCGACGGGCTATCGACATTCGACTCAGGATTAGCCACCGAAATCGCTGCAGACGAAACGGCGGCAGGCAGCGCGTCTTCAGCCGACTCGCCCTGTCCCGGCAGGAATGCCGAATCAGGACACAATTGGGCATGCATCGCGCGCAGACGCAACTGATCATTGGCCCCCAGCGTTTCGAGTACGGATCTCGAGTGTTCCAATAGCTCGGCAAAAAATACTGCGCGCCGGGTCTTATGGTACAGCTCGAGCAAAAGCATCACCAGGGTGGGCTGATGTGGCTGTAATTCCACCGCAAGACGCATCAGTTTAATAGCCTCCTCGATATCGCCCTGAGACAGGATCGCGTTCGCCTGAGCTATGATTTCAGACGCATTCGAAGTGGCTGAGCGGGCCAGCAGCGATGACTTAGTGCGCACCTGGTTTGCTGGTTTCGGGCCCTCCCCACTTACTGATTTCGGCACCGTCTGATCTGCGATTGGCATATCAGGATTGTTGTACTCTGCGGTGCTGGCCACATGGGTCGCAGCTGGTTCCGCAACCGACAACTTCGCGGCGCGTGCGGCTGCCCGTCTAGCCAGCCATTCCTGTCTCAACAGCATCAATACCAGGGAGACCGTGGCGCCGAAGGCCAGCGCGGCCCAACTGGGACTGGTTGCGACAAACCTGTCGATGCGCTGTAAGGCGCGGCCAACAAATGCAAGCGAGCCACCGGCACCGATCACCGGCAGCTGATCGATAGCTTCGTGGCGCGATCGCAACGCAGCGAACCATCCACCCATTTTCGGACCGGAGCTACTAGCCGGTAGGGGGGCGATGTCAGCGACAGTCTCTTCCCGGACGGAATTCGGGAACAGCCGATCGCCCGCTGTTACAGCATCAAGGGAATCCAGAATGACTGGACCACCATTCGTTAGAGCCGCCAGGGCACCAATCTCGCCAACCTCGCTAGCTTCGACCACTGGAGTTTCGGCCGCGCCATCGATGCTGACTACCTGCGGTATTTCAACCTCGCCACCACGCGTGAACGCCAGGGTATCCTGCGTCGTTGCATCAGCGCTAACAGCGCCCGGGGCAACAACCGGTTCTTCGTCGATTGTAGACACCGATTTGTCGAGATCAGCGATCAATACCTCTACCGCGGGATCTTCGAGCTGTTGCTCAGCGACGAGCCCGCTATCGTCAACCGGCACCAATTCGATAGCGATATCGTGCCCCGCTTGCTGCGCCGGGACTTCAAGCGCATTTTCTGGCGGAGAAACATTCTGTTGATCTGAGTCGACAGACGCAGCGGCTTGCGTGGCATCCCCTGCAGGCATGCCTGTTGACAACAACGACATCTGCTTATTGGCGACACTCCAGGCCATGTCACGAGAGGTTGCCGTGGCTTCATCCTCTTGCGGAATACTGAGCACTTCACCACTTTTGAGACGATGCATGTTGTCCCGAATAAACGCCTGCGGATTGGCTTTCCAAATCGCATACATCCACTGGTAAACCGTCGGTTCACGCTTGTCCGTAACCATGGCACGCGCCACCTTCCAGATGGAGTCTCCATAATTAGTGGGGCCATACTCATGATGTGGTTTAACCGAATTGCTGCTATCAGCACTCTCCGCGGGCTTGCCTGCCGCACTTTCAGCTACCTCAATCACTACCGGCAGCGCATCGCCCGGCGCGACAGGCCGCTGCACCGATAAATCTTTCTGTTCATTGGCCTGCTCGGCATTCGAAATTCCTGTCGCAGCAGATTCGCTTTTTTCATCGACGCGGAATAATTCCTGGTAGGCAGGCGGGTCAATCAGTACATCATAGCTTCGCGCTACTGCGCTGCCTTCCCATTTAACCTCGATGCGTAATTGAAACAAGGGATCGGATATCAATTTCCGTGTGTACAAGTCAATAATGGCGGTATCAGCATCCATGCGCAGGAGTCGATACTCAATTTTCGTTTTCGAATCACTGTCGATGCGTATCGAGAAATTTTCGGGATTCAGATCGATGCCATCCATGCCTCGCAGGGTGACCCTGGCCTTGAGTGGGGCGGCCAGGTTTGAAGTGACATTCAGATCGCCAAGCCCGAGACCCCGTCCAAAGCTGTTTGACGACCACCACAACGCCACAACTGTTAGCGCAACTAAAAAGACTCGTATAGACACAAGCGACCCTACCTGAAAAACAAAAATATGGTAAAA
>JAJDOF010000041.1 GCA_022340305.1 Gammaproteobacteria bacterium | reverse complement strand
CGATCACCCTGGAGTCACCTTCGCACTTCGGGCAGACCGAGACATCGATGTTGAACACTCGTTTCAGGCGCTGTGCCCAGGTCATGGCCTGGTGGCGCTGTTCGGGTGTTTTGTCTTCGTTTTCCTGTCGGGCGCGACCTTTGCCGCGTTTGGCTGGCGTCACATCAACACGGTGTTTGCTGTTGGGGGCAAATACGCCGTGGAACCGGGTCAGGTTCACTCGGGGTTTCGGCACCAGTGCCGCCAGCTTGGCAATGAAATCCAGCGGCTCAAAGATGATGTGGGTAGTGCCGTCGTTGTAGGGCGTCTTGAGTTGGTAGCGGACATTGCCCGAGGATGTGATCGACAGTCTTTTCTCTGATACCGCCGGTCTTGAAATATATCGGCATAGCCGCTCCAGCTTCCGCCGTTCCCAGGCTTGTGCCGCAACCCCTGCGTGCAGGCTGAAACCCGATACCTTAGCTACCTGGGCAAACCGATCATCCTCTTCCCAGGCCGGGATGGTCTGCAATGTGAATACCTTGCGTCCTTGCTGCGGACCGACGGCGATGCGGTAACTGACCGAACAGCCCAATACCTGTTGCATCGGATCTTCATCGCCCTCTTCCAGGTTCAGGTAACTGTTTTCTTCATCCCGTTCCAGGATGCCTTCACGCTCCAGAAACCTGGCAACCCGGTGGCTGATCGTATGCACCAACGCCACCAATTCCTGCTGACCCGGTGCGTTGGAGCGATGAAATCGGCTTTTACCCCAGCGCGTGGTGGTGTAAACACCGTCAAGGAATAGCATGTGGAAATGCACATTCAAATTGAGCGCACTGCCAAATCGCTGGATTAATGTCACCGCGCCGGTCTGTACGGTTTTTCGTGTAAATCCCGACTTCTTGATCAGGTGGGACGATATGGCCCTGTAAACGATCCCCAGCACACGCCCCATCAGCTCAGGGCGGCTGGCGAACAGGAAGCGTAATTGAAATGGGAAGCTCAACACCCACTGGCGTATGGGCTGTTCCGGCAAAACCTCATCGACCAGCAACGCAGCGCTTTCAGCCATGCGTCTTGCGCCACAACTCGGGCAAAAGCCACGACGCTTGCAGCTGAACGCGACCAGGTGTTCGTGATGGCATTCGCTGCATTGCACCCGCAGGAACCCGTGTTCCAACCGTCCACAGTTGAGGTAATCGGCAAATTCCTGTTGCACATGCAGGGGCAAGGACTTGCCCTGCATGGCCATCACATACCTGAACTCCGGATAATGCCGCTCGATGATTTGACAGAGAAGTGTCTGTTCCGGTCGATGACGTTTATATGGTGGGCTTTGAGGCGACCGATCCGTGATCGCGGCTTGAGGCATATCGTTCTCCATTCCATGGAGAGACCAATGTTCTCATAATGTTCTCTGTCTGTATATCATGAAAAACTTCAACGTCACCCTGATAATTTCAATGCCGCCTGCAAATCTTCATGCTCAAACGCGCTGGCCATACGTGTTATCTCAGCACGCTTGGCTCCGACTTCTGCTGCTACTGCCTGCCAGGTGCGTGTTACCTCTGCCACTTCACGGATAATCGTGCGCGACTGCCTGTCACCAAGCCCAAAATAACCTGCCGTTTCACGCAATAACGCCACTGAGCAAGTACCTTCGTCAAGATCAATGTTTGTTGTCAGTATCCGTGCCTTCACATCCACCGGTGTTGGATTGAGATCATAGGCAGGCGAAAGGATCCAGCCCCCCTGCCCCGACCACAGGAACCCGTGGTTGCGCAAATGATCGTCAACGTTGGACACAAGAACATTGAAAACCATACGGCGATAAAGTTGTAACGCATCTTCCCTGGCCTGCGCACCATGCGCCGTCAAAGCATCGACCAGTTCGGGGTAACTACCACGTTCACCGTCGCGTGACCCCGTCATCGACATCGCTGACAAAAAGGGAATTCGCCAACCGTTGTCACGATCAAAACGGCGCGACAATAGCACCTGTTTACCGGCAACCTGCAGCAATGCATGCCTGGGGGTTTGAATACCCGCCTGATCCGCCAATCTGAGCGCGATTTCCTCCCAGGTTTCAATACTGTAGTCATCAGACTCCTTGGGGAATTTCGCGATCGACAGATGGCCATGCTGATCGATCACGGATGCCTTGGGACGAGCCCCACCCAGTGACGACCCCGGCGCAAAAATCAGTTGCAGATCATCATCCGTCTCTTCGTCACGTTCAATCCGTTCAGTGATCTGAAGCAGACGACCCAGCTCAATGAGCGCAGGAACACCGTCAAGTACGGGTGACTGAAATATCTCCTCACCACGCCAGCGAAACCTAAGCGCACCCAGGCGGGTCTCATCCGCTACACCAAGCAGATAATGTAATTCTCCCAGCGTACGGACCTGCCGTCCCTCACGTTCCGCCAGACGTCGTTCAGCACGCTGCATCAGGCGTCTTCCCCAGGTATCCGGTGCCGAGTCGCCAATCGACCCGAATATGGGCTGGCCCGCCTGCGGCGGGAATGTCCCTGCAGTCAGAGTCAGTGCCGGCTCAATCGAAAACCGGTTTACATCTCCAAGCCAGGTCTCGTCATATTCAAAGGTAACGGTCTCTCCCCGGCGTGATGCCTGCCGATGAAGCACCCCCAGTGGACGCACCTGCCCTTCCAGATCAATATGAATCTCAACGTCAGTCATCCGATTGCTTCCTGCGCTTCGTCGACATTCGCACACGCTGGGGCAGTTCGCCAGAAGCCAGCGAACGTCCGATTTCATCATGGGCCGGATCGGCGAGCTGATCGAGCCTGTCCAGCAAACCCAGCGCCTGTAAGACCGCAGCGTAAATACCCATACTCACACCCGGATCCCCCGCCTCTATCCGCTGCAGGGTAGCCCGGCTGGTAAAGGCACGCTCTGCGACCACAGCCATGGTCAAACGGCGCCGCTGCCGGGCTTCGCGGAGATCGGTACCCAGCTTTCTCGAGACACGCTTGACTGCAGAAGATGGCATATGTGGTTTTGGCATAATGTTTTATTCAAGAGGCATTAAATGCATTTAATGTAACATGAATAATACATTAATCAAGCGAAATCACCGATACCATGAACAGCTCAACAAGCATGACATGGTATAGGCGCATCGCGCGGAAACCGGGGATGGCGATACCATGATCTATACCGTTGGAAAATGGCACTTACTGCTTACCGATGCCTGCCAGTGCCAGATGCTGCCAGACAAAAATGAGGATAAGTGATTGGTTCAGCTAGCTTGCCGTGAATTGGTGCCTGTGAGTGCCAGACGACTGCCTACTCCCACTCGATTGTAAATAAGCAATTTTTATCTTTTATATTCAATGGCTTATTTTCCTACTAATTGGCAATACCATGAAAAATACCATGCTCAGAAAATCCTTCAAACTACTCGAAAAATATTGCCGATCGAACACTGATACACAGCACTTTAGGCGACCTTCCGGGCTTTGACTTCCAGGTGGACGCCCTCCTGCTCCTGCAGGTATTGGATCACTGCAAACAGGTTGCTCGCCTGGGGATTACCTTTAGGCCTGAACATGCGCATGAGACTCTTGCTCGATTTGTCGAAGACCTGGGAGAGCTCCTCGAACCCGATCGTCGCGTTGATGTAGTCACGCAGCACCGCCTTGCCGGTATCGACGTCACCGGCGAGCAGGCATTCGACCCCTTCTTGCAGCAGGGCCTTGCGAAACGCCGGATCCCGTTGGGCGCGCGCCTGTATGGTGTCCTTAAAATCTTTCGTCAAAGCCATCATGTCACCTCTTGCCGTTTTCGGCGCTTATAGTCGCGCCAATGCCCTTTTTCGGCTGCAATCGAATCATGCCTGTACTGAACATGCTTCTGGATCCCGCGATCACGTGTCCATCGGAACGAAAAGGGAATATCTCTCACCCTCGATCACGATGTCGCCGCTTTCGCGCAGTTGCCGTAGGGTCCGGTACAGTACCTCGTGCGTCAGGCCGAGCTCTGCCGCCCAGCTTTTACGTGTCTGGTTCAGTAGGACTGAGCCATCGCTGCCCTCGGCCTCGATGTAGTGCAGGACTCGTTCGGCGGCGCTGTTCAGGCTGAGCCGTTCGCTCTGTGCACGCAGCCGACGTACCTCGCGGGCCAGTAGCCAGATCCAGGCTTGGTTGAAAGCAGGATCATTCTCGAGGGTGGATTGAAAAACCGCACGGGGAAACAGCATAAGCCGGCCATCTGTGGCAGAAACCACATCGCAATGATAGGTTTGTGCATCCAGGCTCGCCTCCGCAATAAAGCCGCCGCGCGAACGCTGCAGGACGATTTCGGCGCCACTGGGTGTGGAACGTACCAGACGGATCTCTCCGCTCAGCACGCACAGTATGACCTCGGGTGGCTGCCCACGCCGATAGAGCAGTTCTCCTTTCTTGAATGCCCGCATTCGAGTCGTATCTCGAAGCCCCCTGGGGATCACCTCAAGCACCGGCTGTTCGCCTGTGAGTTTGTCCCAATCGATAGGCATATTTTCATCCCTCCAAAACCGCTCGACGAGGCCTCGCCAAGCATATGATTTGAATCATATGTCGCTTTCAGATATCTGGCTACCATGCAAATCGCCACCCACAGGAGGAAAACCTATATGAAAGAGAAAACCATACCAACGTTCTTGGGTGCGGTCGCCATGGTTGCCGTGATGGCCTCCGTCCAGGCCGAGCAGAAACACGACCCCAGCATGCACATGCAGCATATGCAGGAGATGCAGCACACGAATACCGACGCGGCGGTGGTCGATTCACGGACCATCGTTCACTTCCCGAATGATCTGCGCATTCACACCCTGGCCAATATGCGGGATCACCTGCTGGCGCTGAGCGAGATCCAGGATGCGCTGGCCCGGGAACAGTTCGAGAAGGCCGGAGAGATCGCCGAGAAACGACTGGGCATGACCTCGATGGAGCTGCACGGGGCGCATGAGGTCGGCCAGTACATGCCGAAGGAGATGGCCGCTATCGGTACCGAGATGCATCGCTCCGCCAGCCGTTTCGCGGTGGCCGCCAGTGACGCGGCCGTGGCGGATGACGTGAAGCCGGCGCTGGCCGCGCTGTCGGATGTCACCCGCCAGTGCGTGGCCTGTCACAGCGGTTTCCGTGTGCAGTGATGCAACATAGAAAACCACAACTCAATCTTCTCAGGTCAGTTGCGTGCTGATGCTGATCACTGCAGCACAGGGTATCAAGGCTGAGGGACAATTGGCCGAGGATACGCGCGTATCACTGGGTTTGACGACTGCGGAACGTGTCGAGTTCCTGGCCGAGATGCGGCAGATGCTGGCCAGTATCCAGGGCATCATTGCAGGAATCGGTGCCGAGGATCGGGAGCGGATCATCGAGGCAGCGCGCTATTCGGGCAACCGTATGGCCCGCGCCACCCCCGCGTCGGTGCGGGCCAAACTGCCCACAGAATTCCAGGAGATCGGTGGGCCAACACACATGCTGTTCGAGGAGATCGTCATTCGCGCCGAAACCGATGACATGGCGAGCCTCGCGGAACTGACTGGCCGAACCATGCAGAACTGTCTGGCCTGCCACGCCCAGTTCAGGGCAGACTGAGGAGACAACATGAATAAGCTATTACATTTTGGCGAATCGATTACCGGCTACGACGTTCCTGTACTCAATGAGCGCGAGGTGCGAGCGTCTGCAGGCATCCTTTTTTTGTTCGCGCTGATCTCCTTCATGAACTCGTGGCTGCTCGGCGATTTCCAACTGACACAGATCTTCGTGATCGCCTTTCTGATCGACTTCTCGATCCGCATCTTCATCAACCCGCGTTTTGCGCCGAGCATGATTCTTGGCCGTCTTGCGGTGGGCAAGCAACAGCCCGAGTGGGCCGGTGCGCCGCAGAAACGTTTCGCCTGGGCAGTCGGCTGGTCGCTCGCTATCGCGATGTTCTATCTCATCGTCCTCAACAACGTGATCGGCCCGGTCAACCTGATCATCTGTGCCACTTGCCTGACCCTGCTTTTTTTCGAGAGCGCCTTCGGCATCTGTCTCGCCTGCAAGGTCTACAACATCTTCCACCGTCAGCAGGCACAGCACTGCCCCGGTGGGGTCTGCGAGGTGTTAACCCCACACGCCAGTCAGAAGGCCGGCGCCGGTGGATTGGTAATCGTGGCGCTCTTTCTCATCACAGTGGGCTTTATCGCTCAGGAGAGGTTCCCGGCAACGGACGTGAAAATGGTCAACACCGAGTCCGCTGCGGCAGACCCGGCGCCCACTTCACCGATGGGAGATCGCGATTGCACTCCACCTGACTGGGCTGTGGCGATGGGACATACCGAGAAATGGAAACTGCACAACAACTGTATCTAATTTCAATTCAAGAGGAAAAATACGTTGTTTAAGAAAAACCAGTTAATGGGACTTTCTATACTGCTGCTGGCTGCTGTCAGTCTGCTGGCCAACGCCGGTGAGACGCTGCGCCTGCAACAGGTGAGCGACCACGTCTATGCGGTGGTTGGCCCCTTTGGCAATCGCAGCCCGGAGAACCTCGGCAACAATTCCACCTCGGGCTTCGTGGTGACCGATGAGGGTGTCGTGCTGGTCGATTCCGGCGGCACTTACCAGGGTGCGGCAGCCATCGAGGCGCTCATCAAGCAGGTGAGCGACCAACCGGTGAAAGTGGTCATCAACAGCGGCGGGCAGGATCATCGCTGGCTGGGCAACGGCTATTTCAAGGAACGCGGCGCGCGCATCATCGCCAGCCAGGCAGCGGTGGAGGATCAGAAGGCCCGCACCCAGGACCAGTTGTTCATGCTGGGCAATCTGGTGGGTACCGAGGGGCTAAAGGGCACCGAGCCCGTCTATGCGGACGAAACCTTCGAAGCAACCAAGCGCTTTACCCTCGGCGGCGTCACCTTCGAACTGCATCACGTCGGCCCAGCGCACACACCGGGCGACAGCCTGGTCTGGCTGTCGGAGCAGCGAGTGGTCTTCAGTGGTGATGTGGTTTACATCGGGCGCATGCTCGGAGTAATGCCCCACTCAAGCAGTCGTCACTGGATCGAAGCCTTCGATGCCATGGCCGCACTGGAGCCTGAAACGGTCATCCCCGGCCACGGCCCGGCGACAAACCTCGCTGAAGCCAGCAAAGATACCCGGGATTACCTGAGCTTTTTACGAGAGTCGGTGGAAAAACTCATGAATGACGGCGGCGACATCACCCAGATCGGAACCCTCGACCAGTCCCGTTTCTCGCATCTGGTGGACTACGAGACCCTCAAGGGCCGCAATGCCCAGCAGGTGTATCAGGAGATGGAGTGGGAATAGGCGTAGAAGGTTGCCATACGCGGGAGAATGCTTAGGAGAAAATAATGAGTCCTGTTTCAGTTACAGACCCTGGGAAAACTTACTGTACCAGTTATACCTGCCGCCTCAACTTGGCAACCAAGTTAAAATCCCGCACGGATACGGAAAAGCAATTTGAAGCTTTACTGGTATAACTAGTTTCCCGATTGCACTAGAGCGCAGGCTTTTCAATCTCTCTGATACCATGACAGCAGTAATCTACCTCTCATGGTATCACTGGTTTTTGCGTTATAGCGCACGGAAAATACCATGAAAAATACCATTGATGATGCAGATTACATTATTAATTGGATTGATTTAATTCTTATAAATCAACATGTTAAAAATTCCGGTCACTCCCACTCGATGGTTCCCGGCGGTTTGCCCGAGATATCGTAGACGACGCGCGCGATACCCTCGATTTCATTCATGATACGGCGCGACACGTGGTCGAGAAAATCATACGGCAGATCGGCCCAGCGTGCGGTCATGAAATCGATGGTTTCGACCGCGCGCAACGCCACCACGAAATTATAGCGACGCCCGTCGCCGGTAACGCCGACCGACTTGACCGGCAGGAACACGACGAAGGCCTGCGACACGCGTTCGTAGAGATCGTGCGCGCGCAGCTCGGTGATGAAGATATCGTCGGCGAGACGCAGCGTGTCGGCATATTCTTTTTTGACCTCGCCAAGAATGCGCACGCCCAGGCCCGGGCCGGGAAACGGGTGTCGGTAAACCATGTCGTGCGGCAGGCCGAGCGCAACGCCGACGCGGCGCACCTCATCCTTGAACAGTTCGCGCAGCGGTTCGACCAGTTTCAGGCGCATGTCGAGTGGCAGGCCGCCAACGTTGTGATGCGACTTGATCAGGTGCGCCTTGCCGGTCGAAGCCCCGGCCGATTCGATCACATCGGGATAAATCGTGCCCTGCGCCAACCAGTCGGCATCGTGGTGTTTGCGCGCCTCTTCCTCGAAAATCTCGATGAACAGGTTGCCGATCGCCTTGCGCTTGTCCTCGGGATCGCTCAAGCCCTTTAGTTTTTCCAGGAACCGGTCCTCGGCATCGATGCGGATGACATTGACGCCCATGTGCTCGGCAAACTGCTCCATCACGAAATCGCCTTCACGATGCCGCAGCAGGCCGTTGTCGACGAAGATGCAGCACAGCTGATCGCCGATCGCCTCGTGCAGCAGCGCCGCCACGACCGACGAATCGACGCCGCCGGAGAGTCCCAGGATGACATGCCCGTCACCAACGCGGGCACGTACCTCGGAAATCGTAGCCTCGACAATATTGGCCGAATTCCAGGCGGAACCACAACCACAGATGTCGTGCAGGAAGCGCTGATAAATCGCGACACCCTGCGTGGTATGCGTCACTTCCGGGTGGAACTGCAAGCCATATATTTTGCGTTCCTCATCGGCGATACCGGCGATCGGGGCGCTTTCGGTGCTCGCCATCAACTTGAATCCTGCCGGCAGCTCGGCGACACGATCACCGTGCGACATCCACACATCGAGCAGGCCATGACCTTCTTCGTTGACCTCGTCGTGGATATCCCGCAGCAATGCCGTGTGGCCACGGGCACGCACGCGCGCATAACCGAACTCGCTCTTACCGACATTCTCGACCTTGCCGCCGAGTTGCTGCGCCATCGCCTGCATGCCGTAACAGATGCCGAGGATAGGCTGGCCGAGCGCAAACAACTCCAGCGGTACTTCGGGTTTGTCTGCGGCCAGCGTCGATTCGGGTCCGCCCGAGAGGATGAATCCCCTGGCGCCGAATTCACGAATGCGCTCGAACTCGACATCCCAGGGAAAAATTTCACAATAGACGCCCGCCTCGCGCACGCGGCGCGCGATGAGCTGGGTATATTGAGAGCCGAAATCCAGGATCAGGATTTTATCGTCGTGTAGATCAGACATGGTTGAGCCTCAGTTATTCATGCGACAGGCGCTGCGAAATGAAATCCACTAACGATATATTTCGTATTCAGGGCTACATTAAACCTGGTAGTTTGGGGCTTCCTTGGTGATGGTCACGTCGTGCACGTGGGATTCGCGCATCCCGGCATTGGTGACCTGCACAAACTCGGGGCGGGTGCGCAATTCCTCGATGGTGGCGCAACCGACGTAGCCCATGCTGGAGCGCACGCCACCGAGCAGTTGGTGTACGGTGTTGGCGAGCGGACCCTTGAAGGGTACGCGTCCCTCGACACCTTCCGGCACCAGCTTCTCGTCGGCGCTGTCCGCCTGGAAGTAGCGATCACTGGAGCCTTTCTGCATCGCCGCGATCGAGCCCATGCCGCGATAGGATTTATAGGAGCGTCCCTGGAACAGTTCGACTTCGCCGGGCGCCTCTTCGGTGCC
>JAJDOF010000003.1 GCA_022340305.1 Gammaproteobacteria bacterium | reverse complement strand
CGAACTGACCGAGGCGGCCGCACAGCTGGAAGCGGCCGGCGTCACGGTGCACATATTCGAAGACGAAGGCACGCAAACACCTGATTCGGTTTTTCCCAATAACTGGTTTTCGACGCATGCCGGTGGGCATATCGCCATCTACCCGATGCTGGCACCGGTGCGCCGCAAGGAGCGCCGCAGCGATGTTATCGAAATGCTGAAAGCAAAATACCGCGTGCAGGATGTGATCGATTATTCTGGCCTGGAACCCGACGGCCTGTTCCTCGAGGGTACCGGCGCGATGGTACTCGACCACATCGACCGGGTTGCCTACGCCGTCAAGTCAAAGCGCACCGACCCGATCGCGCTGGAGCGCTTCTGCACGCATTTCAACTACGAGCCGATCGTGTTTCGTGCGGCCGATGAAAACGGTGTGTCGATTTATCACACCAACGTCCTGATGTGCATCGCGACATCATTCGTGATGATGGGTCTCGACATGATCACCAACCAGGAACGGCGCCGCGAAATCATCGAGCGTTTCGAGAGCTCAGGGCGTGAAGTGATTGCATTGACAAACGCGCAGATCAACGAATTTGCCGGTAACGCGATCGAGTTGCAAAGCGCGCAGCAACGCATTCTTGCCATTTCATCGCGCGCGTTGCGCGCCCTGCGCAAGGATCAAGTCGACATCATCGAGCAATCGGCGAGCATACTGGCTCTCGATATTCCCAGCATCGAGCTGTCCGGCGGGTCGGTACGCTGCACCCTCGCCGGCATTCACCTCACCCCGCGTTAACCGCACGAGGAAACAGCGGGCGCCCAACCGCCCACCAGCAGCGCAGTCCGCTATGGCGGCTCAAAAAATCGGTGATGCTGAAGAACCAGGGCTGCTCCTAAAATTGTCAGCGACTATCGAGCTAAAAATGATCCACATCAATACCGGTTGCCGACCCCTGGCGGCAAAATAGTTCTCCTGGGAGCATATTTTGACCAAATCACGAATCAGCAGAGACAAGGCTCGCCACAAGCACATGCAGCGCTTTGTGCGCGACATCTCGAACCACACGCCGTTCAGCAAGATGGTGGTTTTGCTGGTTGTGTTGTGGTTGATATTTTCCGCGGCCCTGTATTTTTCCGAGCGCGGCTTTGAGGCCAGCAGCATCGACAGTTACGGCAAAGCGCTCTACTGGGGAGTCGCTGCCTTTTCGACTGCCGGCATCGCCGATGCGCCAGTCTCCGCCATGGCGCGACTGGTCGGCGGAATGTGGATTGTGATCGGCTCGGTGTTATTCTTCGGCACCATCGTTGCCACGGCCACCACCTACTTCATGCGGCCGCTGCAACGTCCTCACAAACAAATCATCGACACCATCGAGTACAACCTCGAACAACTGGATAGCCTGAGCCTGGCCGAACTCGACCTGCTCAAAGATACAGTCGATACACTGATCGTGCATGTCGAAAACCTGAAACAAAATCAACCCTGAAACCACTACCCGGGGGTTGCTGCCCTTCGCCGGCCAGCGCGGAATGGCGCTTTGTCCCGGGCCGGCTGCGTGCCGCTAAAAACGCAGCGATAGACAGGACATGCCGCCATCGAGCCTGGCGCATTCGCTGTTATTGATTTCGCGAACCTCGTAGCCCGCGGCAAGCAGGCGCTCGTGAGTACGCGGAAATCCAGCCGGCATCAACACCAGGTCGTTGTAGCGAATCGAATTGGCAGCCGCCTCTTCACCGCTGGCGGTGTGAATGACACGATAGCCCGCGAAACAGCCTGTGGCATCGAGACGCGGCGTCGACAGGATCGTTGCGGCATCAAGCAGCGAGCAATCCGTTTTGAAATGCAAAACTCCCGGTGGCGTCATCACTTCGCGCAGCCGATAATCCCAGTGCCTGACGATCTCCGCCAGTTCAGCGATCCCGGCACTGTCCGTACGCCCGGAGCGACCTACCAGGATTTCTTTCGACGTGGCCAGGATATCCCCACCTTCGATAAAGCCGGGCCCTTCGATCGCAATAACCTGCTCGAACATATCACGCAGCACCGGCGCCATCTGCGCGACCTCGCCGGCGCGCGATGCCGCGCCCGGGCGCATCAGGACGGCGACCTCGGGCAGGCACAAAGCGACATCCTCGACGAATACCGAATCGGGAAAATCCGCTAGCGCGGGTAACTCGGTAACCGCGGCGCCCGCCTGCTGCAGGGTCGCAACATAGTCCGCGTGATCGAGTATCATCTGCTCGAAATCGGGATCACCGATGTCTTCGGCGCGCAGACCATGAATGATACTCGGCGCAGGCTTGCGCGTGATAGCGCGGGTAAATTCATAGCAGGATTCGGTCAAGCTGGGGTCTCCGTAGGTAAACTCGAGGCTGTAACAGCGCGCACAGCATATAACGAATCGAGCGCCAGGTTAAGACCGGCCATTCTCTATGCCCACAGCCGCCTACTGCGGCACCATGGTTACCAGTGCGGATAACGGTGTGGATAGGGGCGGTAGTAATACATGTCGTAATACCAGTAGGGCGGAGGTGGATAGTAGACGCGGGTTTTGGCCGGTTCAGCCCACAGGTGGGAATCCCGCACCGTGACAATCGGGAACTGGTAATCGTATTCACCGATGGCGCGCACCGTGCTGCCCTCGATGCTACCTACCACGGTCAGCGGTCGACCGACCTTGTATACCAGCGGGTCGATAAAACCATTGAAACTCGCGATAAAACGCCCATCGCTCGAACTGTCAGTGATCGGTTTCTCGTTGTTACGCAACGCGCGGTCGACCAGGAACACCCAGGTCTTGTCCGCCTTGTTTTCCACCTCGGTCACGATGCCGCCCCAGCGCACTGTCGATCCCACATAGGTGTCACCCGCGTCGCGTACCTGCAGCAGCGATAGATCTTCCACCTCTGCCTGGCTGATCGACGAGGCCGGGCTGGCGCAGCCGTGGCCGATCAGCAGCAACATCGCTAATCCCGCATATTTCACGACATTAAAGTCCATTAGTACCGAATTCCGTCTCATAGAACATCTCACCCTTAAATCTTCTTGGTGTGTAAAAAATCGATTTGGTTCAATCGGTAATGCGTTGTGGTTTTTGCAGCAGGCCGCGCATGAACATCGGCGCAACAAACCCGGCGATCGCGAAGATCCACAGGCCGATCGCGATCGGCGATGAAAACAGGTACCAGCCGTCACCGTCGGCGATCACCATGGCGCGGCGCAACGCGTCTTCCATGTTGCCGCCGAGCAATATGCCGAGGATAACCGGAACCGTTGGAATATCGAGCTTGCGCAGCACGTAGCCGAGCATGCCGAACAGGATCATCAGCAACAGATCAAAGTAGCTGCCTGACAGCGAATAGATACCGATGAAAGAGATCATGGTCACACCCGGCAACAGGATAGCTGGCGGCACCTGCAGTACGCGCACGAAGATCTTCACCATCGGCACGTTCATCAGCAACAACACGAAGTTGGCAATCAGCAACGACGCGATCAAACCCCAGATCACCTCGGGTCGGTCGGCGAACAGGGTCGGACCCGGTGTAATGTTGAGCGTCATCAGCAAGGCGAGCAGCACCGCCGTGGTACCGGAGCCGGGTACTCCCAGCGTCAGCATCGGCACCAGCGCGCCACCCGCGGCGGCGTTGTTGCCTGCTTCCGGTGCGACGATGCCCCTGGCGACACCGGTACCAAAACCAGCATTGTTGCCGGCGATGGATTTTTCCGACATATAGGCGAGGAAACTGCCCAGCGAGGCACCGGCACCCGGCAGGATGCCGGCAATGAAACCGACGGCAGACGAGCGCAACATGGTCCAGCGCGTTTCATAGATGTCACGCCAGGGTATGCGGGTCTTTTCCAGCTTGACGCCGATCGATGAATTCTTGCCGTGAGTCTCGATGAAAAAGAACACTTCAGCGACCGCGAACAGGCCGACAATCGCCACCAGGAAATCGACGCCATCGTAGAGATGCAGATTACCGCCGGTAAGCCGCGGCATACCGCTGGTGTTATCCACGCCGATCATGGCGATGCCTAGCCCGATACACGAGGCGAGCGCTGCTTTCGCCTGGTTGTTGCTGGCCATGCCGCCGAGCGTGCAAAACGCCAACAGGTAAAGTGCGAAGTATTCGGCGGGCCCAAAAAGGTAAGCCACGCGCGCGAGCATGGGCGCCAGCAACATCAGGCCGATGGTAGCCAGCGTTGCGCCGACAAAGGAAGCAAAGCCGGACAGCACCAGGGCATCACCGGCACGCCCTGCTTGTGCCATCGGATAACCGTCCAGCGTGGTCATCAGTGCGGGTTCGTCCCCCGGGATATTGAGCAGAATCGAGCTGATACGGCCACCGTACATGGCGCCATAATACACCGAAGTCATCAATACCAGCGCCGAGGTTGCATCCAGGCCCAGGGTGAAGGTCAACGGAATCAGTATAGCGACACCATTGGAAGGACCGAGACCCGGCAAGGCACCGATGATGGTGCCGAGAAAACAACCGATAATGGCGAGCATCAAGGTGTAGGGCGACAGCGCGATCGAAAACCCGAGGGATAGATTGGCTAACAGCTCCATGCCGCCCTAGCCCACCAACCACCTGGGAAAAGCAACCAGCCCGAGTCCGAGCGCGAAGCGGAAGATCAGAAACAGGCCGACGGACAGGCTGACCCCGGTTATCGCAGCGTATCGCGCTCGCGGTGAGATCTGGTAGCTCAGAATCGCCGCGACCACGGCGGTAGGTACCAGGAAACCCAGCGGCTTGAGTGCATAGGCATAAGCCACCAGCACGATCACCGCAAGCCCGAGCGCCGCGAAGGTACGCGCTACCGGCCATTGCGGTTCGGGATCAGGGCGAAATACCAGGAACATCGCACTGATGGCGCCAATCACGCCGATGATGATTGGAAACACCTTCGGACCCACCGGATCCGACAGGAAGCTGGTTTGAATCTGGGTGGCGCTGACGATATAGGCGAGCGCCAGCAGCGCTGCGACCAGTCCGAAGATCCGGTCGCTGGTCATTACTGAATGACGCCGAGTTCTTTGCTCAACTTGCGCACCTCAGCGACCAGGCCATCGATATAGCTCTGGAAGTCACCACCTACCTTGGTAAAAGGTGCCAGGCCATTCGCCGCCATCGCCTGTTTCCACTCGGCAGAATCGGCAACCTTCTGCAAACGTCCTGCCCACAGGTTGAAGGTGTCGTCGGAAACCCCCCTGGGGATGTATAGGCCACGCCAGTTCACCGCGACCACGTCGAAACCCTGCTCCCTGGCGGTAGGAATGTCTTCGAATCCGGGAATGCGCTCCTCGGTCAGCACCGCCAGCACGCGGATTTCACCGGCTTTCAAAAATCCCACCACTTCGGACATATCACCCGTCATCGCCTGGGTAAAACCACCGATGGTCTGGGTGATGGCATCGGCACCATTGTCCAGGCTGATGTACTTTACCTTGCGAATATCGGTAAACCCGGCACGCTGCAATATCATCAG
>JAJDOF010000169.1 GCA_022340305.1 Gammaproteobacteria bacterium | reverse complement strand
GCCTGATATAATGCGCATCTTTTTTCAGGTTCTCTATTATGAGCGAGTCACCTTATATTCACAATGTCAGCATGCAGAATTTCCAGAATTTGGTGCTGGAAAAGTCAATTGACAAACCAGTTCTGGTGGATTTCTGGGCAGACTGGTGCCAACCCTGCCAAACCATCATGCCGATGCTGGCAAAACTGGCCGAAGAGTACGCCGGCAAGTTCGAACTGGCCAAGATCAACGCCGACCAGGAGCAGGAACTCGCCGCCCATTTCGGCATCAAGAGCCTGCCGACGATGAAACTGTTCTTCCAGGGAAAGATTGTCGATGAGCGTCTCGGCGCGGTGGCAGAATCCGAAATTCGTGCAATGCTCGACAAGCACATCGTCTCCGAATCGGAGCAGCTCATGCAGGCAGCGATGCTGGCCTATGATCAGGGGCAGCCCGAACAGGCACTGGAAATGCTGAACCTCGCGCTCACCAAGGATCCCGATAATGCCAGCATCAAGGTAACGATCGCAGAATTGGTCCACGCCCAGGGTGATACCGCGTCGGCGATCACATTGCTCGACAGCCTGGATAGCGAGGGCAGCAAACTCGATGCCGCGGTCAAACTGCGCGCGGCGATCAAACTCGCCGAACAGCTCGCCGAACTGCCCGCTCTCGAAGAGGTCGAGCAACGCCTGCTGAAAAACCCGCTCGACCTGGAGGCCTTGCTATTCAAGAGCAGGCACCTGACTGCGCATGGCGACTACGATAGTGCCATGGCCTGTTTGCTCACCATCGTGCGCACCGATCGCGGCTTTGAGGACGATATCGGTCGCGTCAGCCTGCTGGCATTGTTCGACCTGCTGGGCGGTGAGCACCCCAGTGTGCAAACCTGTCGTCGCAAGCTGTTCACACTGCTTCACTAACACAATGAAAGCGAACTTCGTCCCCGATTTATAAATATCACAATGGACCGCGAGGGCTCTCCGCGCGGAGCTCTGGCGAATGGCCTCAGCTATCGAATTTATAATGCTCACAAGGTTTCCGCTCGAGTGCTGTCCGCAGCATCGGCAATGATGCTTTAGCCGCGCGGATGATGTTGTGCGTGAATGGACTGCAATCGGGTCTGCGCGATATGGGTGTAGATCTGCGTGGTCGACAGGCTACTGTGTCCCAGCAGCATTTGCACGGTGCGTAAATCGGCGCCGTGGTTGAGCAAGTGCGTGGCGAAAGCATGACGCAACGAATGCGGTGAAAAGACAGTTTTGACGCCGGCTTTCAGCAAGTGCTTCTTGATGTTTTGCCAGAACGCCTGGCGTGTAATGGCCGTGCCGCGGCTCGACAGGAATAGCCCATCGTTGACCGTGCTCGACAGCTGCAAGGCAGGACGCGCGACCTGCAGGTAGCGCTTCAGCCAGTGCAACGCTTCTTCACCAACGGGTACCACACGCTCCTTACTACCCTTGCCGATCAGGCGCACCAGGCCGAGACGAGTATTGACCTGATTGACCTGCAAGCCAACCAGTTCGCTGACACGCAAACCCGAACTGTACATCAGTTCAAGCATACAACGGTCGCGCATCCCATAATCACTGTCGAGGTCTGGCGCCTGCAACAACCTCTCGACATCGCTCTCGGCCATCGACTTTGGCAAGCTACGCGGAATCCTGGGCGCACTGATTAACGCGGTCGGGTTATCCTGGCGATCGCCACAACGCACCAGGTGCCGATAAAATTGTTTGAATGTTGACAACAGCCGCGCATTGGACCGCGCCGACGCGCCGTTGTCATGTCGTTGCTGCAGAAACTGCTGAATTTCGACCTCTTTGGCTGTTGACAATCGATCGCCCCGTTCCGCGAGCCAACGCGATAATTGCACCAGGTCCTGTTGATAGGCGCTGAGCGTCAATTCAGCGAGGCCTTTCTGCGCCCACAGGATATCGATGAATTGATCGATAATCGGATCCCGACTGCGGCCGAGATTTTTTTTCATCGATTCGCCTTCATCAATAAAAAAGGGCGCAGCAAGCTGCGCCCTTTGCAAACCGTGACTTCATCGATTGGGTCAGCTTTTCTTCTTTGCCGACTTCACTTTCTTCCCAGCCGAGGCGTTTGCCTTCCTGTCCCAACCGCTGACGAAGCGGGCAACTGCGGCTCCGCGCTTGGACGACAATCTGGCGAGAGCGTCGGCCCGCTTGTTGGCATCACTCACATTCGCCTTCAGACTCTTAATCTCATTCTTCAAAGCCTTGATACTGGCCTGTAGCGCCTTGACCCTGGCATCTGCCGCCTTCTTGACCAATCCTTTCGCTCTCTTCTTGACAGCAGACTTTGCGGCTGTCTTTTTAACGGCGGCTTTCTTCACCGCCGGCTTACGGGTCGCCGCTTTCCTGGCGCTGGGTCGAGCTGCCTTTTTCTTGACCGCGGCTTTTTTGGTTGCGACTTTTTTGGTTGCGACTTTTTTGGTTGCGACTTTTTTGGTTGCGACTTTTTTGGTTGCGACTTTTTTGGTTGCGGCTTTTTTGGTCGCAACTTTTTTGGTTGCGGCCTTCTTGGTGGCCGCTTTCTTGACCGCGGGTTTAGCTGCTTTTTTCTTTACCGCGGGACGCGTTGCTGCCTTCTTTACTGCAGGTTTGCTCGCGGCATTTGCGTTCGGCGTCGATGTTTCTGCCTTTTCTGCTGTCGCCATTATCCAGTCTCCTCAATTAACTTTTAGGTATGATAAAAAATCAAGCGTACTATACATCAGTCGGCGGGAATTTGATACGAATGCACTGAACCCACCCGCGTCCTGTATTATAGTCCTCGAATCAAAAGTGGTCGAAATTTTTGCACTACCTTTCGCCAGTAAAAGCGATAGCCGATTAACCCAACAACAGTCCCCGATAATAAAATTCATGTCTGACCCGGTTTTTTCTGAATACCCTCCCGCAGGTTTAATAAAACAATTCGCGGCAATGGTTTATGACAGCCTGCTGATTTTTGCGGTACTGTTTTTTGCCACTGCGATTGCGTTGTTGTTCAATCACGGTGAAGCGATTGAATCGAATGCGTGGTTCAAATTTTATCTGTGGTTTTTCCTGTGTACCTACTACGCCTGGTTCTGGCAAAAATCAGGGCAGACGCTGGGAATGCGGGCATGGAAAATTCGCCTGATATCCGCTTCGGGTGCAAACCCGAGCTGGGCAGTGTGCTACCTGCGACTGCTTTGTGCGTTGCTTTCCCTGCTCTGCCTTGGCTTGGGATACTGGTGGCGATTATTCAAACCATACACCTGGCACGACCGCTTGAGCAATACCTGTATTGTCAGCCTGTCAACGCCTGAGCAATCTGGAAAACAGCGACCCGCCAGCACCTTGCACGGACTTGCCGGCGAGCAGATAAACGGCGAGCGCAAAGAACAATAAATTGGGCATCAGCGCAACCGCAAAGGCATTAGCACCAATGCGTATACCGACTTGTGTCAATATTCGATCGACGGCGACGAAAGACAGCCCGAGCAAAATACCAATGAGCAGACGTTGCCCGGTGTTGGACTGCCGCTGTGACCCCAATACGAACGGAAAAGCCAGTAGACACATGATCACAATGGTTACCGGGACAAACATTTTTTGCCAGAAAATCAGGCGTTCGACCTCGGCATCGAGACGATTCTCGTCAAGGAAGCGAATATAGGCGAACAGGTTACGACTCGACATCTGGCGGGGCTCAACCATCAGTACCTGGAGCAACTCATGTGACAGATTTCCAGGATAGACCAGGCGCTCAAACTGCTGCGAGCTGGCCTGGCCCTTACTCATCGAGGTCTGTTTCACCCGGTGTAATTCCCATCCGCCGCCAAGCGGCTGCGCGGTCTCGGCCTTGATCATCGTCTTTAAGCCACCCTGTTCATCGAGATGATAAATCTCGATATCGCGCGCATAGCCATTGGGCAGCAATTCGGCCACGTGCACGACCTTCGATTCATCCTTGAGCCAAAGACCCTGGCGAGTATCCAGCGCACTGGTTTGTTGCCGGCTCAGATTCTTGATCTTGCGCGCGTTGGCCTCGCTGTCGGGGACGACCCAGTCAGACAGCAGGAAACTGACCAGCGCGAGTAACAGCGCTGCCTGCAGCACGGCACCCAACATTCGCTGCAGCGTGATGCCCGATGCCTGCATCGCGATCAACTCACTGTTGCTCGCCAGGGATCCCAGGCTGAGCATACTGCCAAGCAACACCGCGAGCGGCAAAAATGCAACGACATTGCTCGGAACGCTGAGCGCAAGATACTCCAGCAGCTGCCGGATACCGTATCCACCCTTGCCGAGATTGTCGATTTCTTGCACGAAAGTGAAGAATAGCGCCAGACTAACCAGCAACAACAGTGCACTGGCCGTTCCCAGATGAATATTTCGCTGGATATAGCGATTAACAATCATGCAGATCCCCGGCGAAGTAACTGACCCCGGTTACGTCGGTAGATGAGCGCCAGTGTCAGCATCAGGAATAGCAGGTGCACCCACCAGAAATTAAGCGCCACCGGGATCACTCCGTCTTCGAGTTGCGCGCGCGTAAACGCTATCAGGTTGAGGTAGGTAATAAACACCAGTATCGCCACCCCAACCTTGCCATAGCGGCCATGCCGGGGAGCGATGTAAGAGAGCGGAACGGCAAGCAGGGCGAGCACCAGCATCACTACCGGAACGGCGACACGCCAGTGGAATTCGATACGACGATTGAGTTCATCGGATTTCCACAGGTCGGTTGGCGTCATCTGGTCACTGTTTCGTCTGAGCCTCACGGCCTTTTTCTGCTTCTCGATCAATATGCCGTGTTCGGCAAAACTGATCTGCCGGATTCGGTTGTCACCTGCCTGCCCCTCGTATCGCTCACCCGGTCCGATTACCAGGAATAAATTGCCGCTTTCTTCGTCGATCGTTTGGCGACCGGTTTTGGCCGTTTCGATAATCATTTCACTGTGACCGGCCTGGCTGATGATAATGTCACGTAATTCAAGTTTGTCTTCGCTCAGCGATTCCATGAAGAAGACCAGATCGCCATTGTTACTCTGGTTGAACTGTCCCGGCTTGATTTGCAGGAACTCATGTAGATTCGACTCCCGATCGATCGTCATTCTCGAGGCGTTTAACACCTGGGGATTGAGCCACAGGCTGGTATATATACAGACGATCATGAACGGGATCAGTACCAGCAAAACCGGTCGGTAAAAATCCCGATAGCCGATACCGCAGGCGTGCATCACCACGATCTCATGGTCTTTGTACATACGCCCGAAGGTGAAAATAATACCGAGAAAAAGAGCAATCGGTAGCAATAACGCCAGCAGATATAGCGACTCACTGAACAACACCGGCCACAGTGCCTGTTGCGGAATATTACCATCCGCGATTTCGGCCAGCACCCTGCCCAGGGCATTGCTCACCAGTATCACGAACAATACCAGCAGTGTGGCACAGCTGGTCTTCAGGATTTCTCGCGCGAGGTAAGTAGTGAGGATACTGGTCATTTGAGCATTGCTGGCTTCGAGCTAAACATCGAAGCCTGGCATGCAAAGGCTTAAAGCAGGCTGAATATTAGACATTTACGACTGGTTTTTTTTGGCGCTTCACGTATCTTATCGCGTTATCAACGCCATCGACCACAGGAAAATCATGGAATTCGTACTTAAACACAATACCGCCGAAAAAGCTCGCAGTGCCTGCCAGATCATCACCGTCAGCCAGCCTCGTAAATTATCCGCCAGCGGACAGCTCGTGGACAAAGCCAACAAGGGAATACTGAGTGCTATTTTGAAGAACGGCGATATGGAGGGCAAGACGGGGCAAATCCTGTTGTTGCCATCCACCGGCATCACCGGCGTGCAACGCCTGTTGCTGGTCGGTTGCGGTAAGGAAAGTGAGATGAACGAGCGCAGTTTCGAACGTGTAATCGACGCTATTGCCTCCACCTTGGCGTCGACCGGCGCGCGTGACGCAGAAATCTATCCGGGCGAGATCCCGTTGAAAGGCCGCGACCTGGCCTGGAAGGTTCGCCAGGCAAGCTTATTGCTGAACAATAGCGAATATCGTTTCGACAGCCTGAAGAGTGATAAACCCGCCGCAGGCAAAGGCTTGCGCAAGCTTGCTGTCAATGTGGCAAAAAAAGACGCGGCCCTTGCGACCCAGGCTATCGCCGAAGCCAGCGCGATCAGCGCCGGCATGACTCTGACCCGCGATCTCGGTAACCTGCCGGCGAATATCTGTACTCCCACCTATCTCGCCAGGCAGGCCCGCGATCTTGCCAGGGGTGACAAGCGTCTGCGCGTGAGCGTACTCGAAGAAGCCGATATGAAACGCCTGAAGATGGGATCGTTACTGTCGGTGAGCGCCGGCAGTCGCCAACCGGCAAAGTTGATCACGATAGAGTATCGCGGCGCAGCGGCCGCCGAACAACCAGTGGTGCTGGTGGGCAAGGGCGTCACTTTCGATACCGGTGGCATATCGTTAAAGCCTGGTCAGGCGATGGATGAAATGAAGTACGACATGTGTGGTGCGGCATCTGTATTCGGCACACTTAAAGCGGTGGCGCAAATGCAGTTGGCGATCAACGTCGTCGGTATTATCCCGACCACGGAAAACATGCCCGACGGCATTGCTACCAAACCGGGTGATATCGTCACCAGTATGTCGGGGCAAACCATCGAAATTCTGAATACCGATGCCGAGGGCCGCCTGATCCTCTGCGATGCGCTGACCTATGCCGCAAAATTCAAGCCCCGCTGCGTGATCGACATCGCTACCCTTACCGGCGCCGTTATCATCGCGCTCGGCAAAATCCCATCGGGAGTAATGGGCAACAATGCCGCACTGATCAACGACTTGATCAAGTCCGGGCACCAGATCGAAGACAAGATCTGGGAATTGCCATTGTGGGAAGAGTACCAGGACCAGCTGAAGAGCAATTTCGCCGATATGGCGAATATCGGTGGGCGCGATGGCGGCAGCATCACCGCCGCCTGCTTCCTGGCGCGCTTCACCCGAGACTACAAATGGGCGCACCTCGACATCGCCGGTACCGCCTGGAAATCTGGCGATAACAAGGGTGCGACCGGCCGTCCTGTGCCGCTACTGACACAATATATTCTCAACCAGATCAAGTCATGACACAGATCGAGTTTTACCAGTTGAATCCCGCCGGCCATGGTTACGACCAGGTGGTATGCAAGCTCTGTCAGAAAGCCTGGGACAGTAAGCAAAGGACACTTCTGCTAACGCAAAGCGCCGAGCAGAGTCGACATCTCGACAAACGCCTGTGGACTTTTGTCGACGACAGTTTCGTGCCGCACGACATCGAGGAAAGTGATGATTTTGTCACACCGATCCTGATTCATGACAATCCCGACCCTGCTGGCGAAAGACAGTTGTTGATCAATCTGTCGACCTCGGTGCCGAATTATTTCGCCCAGTTCGAACGTGTTATCGAGCTGGTTACCGAAGACAACAAGGCGCAGGCGCGCGCACATTACAGTTACTACAAGGAGCGTGGTTATCCTCTGAAACACGTCAATCTTTAAGCGATTAGAATATGAGTGACCAAGACGATATTCCGGTACTCGACGATTTGATCGAAAGCGGTATCGAGATAACGCTTTCCGACCTGGGCCTGGCCGACGATCCACCGCTGAGTGCAAGTCACACCGACTCGCAGGAAATCACCTTCGATCCTGCCGAGGCGGCTGCACTCGTCCACGACCCGCTGGCTGACAACCCCGCGCTGGAACAGGCCGTGCGCCGTATCCTGGACGAACACATGGAACTCGCCTGGCAGGAAATCCGTCTTGCCATTCGGCAACACCTGGACCGCTCCTGAAGCTGGGCCGAAGCCTCACCCGGTTCCCGTTGCTGCCAACCCGGGTTCTAAAGATAGGGCGAAAATAACCAGGCTGTGGCATCGCGAATACGCACCGGCAGTGGCCGACCATCAACCCCTTCGAGTGATTCTTCGCGCGAAATCGATTTAATCCGTTGATAATGGTCGCCCAGCTCGGCGACAAATTCCTGCTGGAACACTTCCAGTACCAGTTCGAAGTTCAGGCGCAGGCTCCTGGGGTCGATATTGGCAGAACCGATATGAGCATAACTATCATCGATCAGCAGTAACTTGCTGTGCGCAAAAGGTGCGGGCTGGTAGTAGATCCGCACACCGTATTGCAGTAACTCCCATAACATGTTGCGCGCAGCCCAATGCGCCAGTGGCTGGTTGGACTTGCCGGGCAATACGATGCTGACGTCGACCCCGCGCAACGCGGCCGCCTGCAATGCGTTGATGAGTTCGGGTGGTGGCAGAAAATAGGGCGTCATGATAGCCACGCGTTCGCGCGCAAGGGCGACCGCGCCGGTCATGATCATTGCGAGTTTACCAAGATCCTCATTCGGCCCGTCGGTGATGGCTCGACAGATCGCGGTACCTGTTGCACCGGGACTCGCAGGTGATGGCAGGCCTGCCCCGCCGGCGACAAAAAACCAGTCCTCGTTGAACACCGCCTGCATCTGCTCGAGGATCGGTCCCTCGACCTGGAAATGGATATCCGCAGTGGTCATGCTGGCGCTCGACGAATGGCTCAAGTGTCGATCGCCAATATTCATACCGCCGGTGAACCCGATGCCACCGTCGACCACCAGTAGCTTGCGATGATTGCGCAGATTGATGTGAATCGCGGGCGGAAAAACGCGTGGCGGAACGAAGCGCGCGACCTTGACACCCCGTCGTTTTAACAGGGTACCGGCGCGGGGAAAGGAATAAAATTCGCCGATGCCATCGAGCAGCACACGCACTTCGACACCGCGTGCCTGCGCTGCCGCCAGTGACTCGACAAAGGCCCGACCGGTGTTATCGGTGTCAAAAATATAGGTCGCCAGGCACACCGAGTGCCGCGCCCGGTCGATTGACTGCAACATGGCCGCGTAGGCAGTCTCGCCCTCGAAGAATGGCTGTATCAAGTTGCCACAGGAAAGCGACCGATGCGTCACCGCGGCCGACGAGCGCGCCAGCGCGGAAAGCACGGGATCCGCGTCCAGCTCTGGCGGAATGTCTTCCAGGTCGACGCCATCCTTTGCTTCCGGTCGTTCGTAGCGAAGTTTAAGACGCTTGCGCGGTGAGCCTTTGAGTTGATGGGCGCGGGTGCGCAAGCGATTGATACCAAACAGATAGTACAGCAGCGGGCCGAGTATCGGGTAAGCGAGCGATACCGCTATCCATCCCAGCGCCGAGCGCGGATCACGTTTATAAAGCAGCGCGTGCCCCGCGCTTACGATGGCCAGCGCGAAATGGGCAATCAACAGTAACCATGCATTGTCCACCTGGCGGTACTCCTTTATTGAACGGATCGTCATCAAGCCGCGTCAGCAAATCACATCGACCGGCATAACGTTCTGGTCCGCATGGATCATGCCACAACTTCTGACGGCCGACGATGCCGCCAGACTGGCTATTTCGCGGCGTGCAGGTAGCATAGCGCCATGCTCGAGTCCCTGCTAACGGAATATGGTTACCCGGTCCTGCTGGTTGGGACTTTTTTCGAGGGCGAAACCGTCATGGTGCTGGGCGGCGTGGCGGCTCACCTGGCCTACCTGTCGCTGGGCTGGGTGATCGTCTGCGGCTTTGCCGGGACGCTGTCTGGCGACCAGCTGTACTTCTTTCTTGGTCGCCGTTACGGCCCGAAATTCCTCGCCAGCCACCCCGACTGGCAGGCGCGCTCGCAGCGAGTGTATCGAATCATGGATAAATACCCGGTATTGCTGATACTCGGCTTCCGCTTTCTCTACGGCCTGCGCACGGTCACACCCTTTGTAATCGGCATGAGCAACATCTCTTACCTGAAGTTCACCCTGCTCAACATTTCAGGCGCAGGACTCTGGGCGCTGGTCATCGGCCTGGCGGGATTCTACTTCGGCCACGCCGTGGAGCTTGTGCTCGGCGACATACAGCATTACGAGCACATAGTGCTTGCACTGGTTTGCACCGTCGGTTTGCTGATATGGGGTGCTTTCCTGTTCAGGAGCCATCGCCTGCGGCGCCTGTAATCACAACCATTTCTTGCGTCTGAAATAGCTCGCCATACCAACCAGCACTCCGATCATCAATATCCACACCAGTGGATAACCGTAGTACCAACGCAATTCGGGCATGGCCCAGGGACTATCGCTGTTGTCGAAGTTCATCCCATAGACGCCGACGATGAAGGTTAGCGGAATAAAGATCGTCGCGATAATAGTCAAAACCCGCATGATTTCGTTAAGCCGATTGCTGACACTCGAATGGTAGATATCCATCAAGCTGGTAACCGTTTCGCGGCTGGTTTCGATCAGGTCGATAATCTGGATCGTATGGTCATAGCAATCGCGAAAGTAAACGCTGTTTTCCGCAACGATAATCCCGCTTTCATCGCGCACCAGGTTGTTCAGCACTTCGCGCTGCGGCCACAGCTTGCGCCGTAGCAGCAGCATGGTGCGCTTGAGTCGATGCAGTTCCTGCATGGAAGCACGCGTCGGGGTGTCGAATAGCCGCTCCTCGAGCAGATCCATCTCGTCCCCAATCCGTTCAAGTAGCGGAAAGCCCTCATCAATAACCAGGTCTATCAAGGCATAGAACAGATAATCGGCCCCTCGTTCACGCAGCCGGCCCGAATGATCCCGCAATCGAGTCCGAATCGGATCGAAGGGATCGCTTGCCCCCGGATGAAAGCTCACCACAAAATTCTGCCCGACAAAAACACTAAGCTGCTCCATTTCCAGGTCGCTGGAATCCGCACCCATCACCGGGTGAGCCATCACCACGAAGAGCTGGTCGTTGTAGTCATCGACCTTGGGACGTTGGCCGGTATTTATCACGTCTTCCAGTGCCAGGTGATGCAGGCCAAACAGTTTACCCAGTTGGCGCAGCGTGTCGGGCGCGGCATCGCCCTGCACGTGTATCCAGGTCAGGCTATCGCTCTCCAGGTGCGCCCGGCACTCTTCAGGCTCGGCCAGAACCAGTTCGCTAAAATCGCTCGCGGTATAATCGGTCAGGGATATTTTTAGCGGTACGCCGGTTGTTTTATCCTGCTGGTGCAAAGTGCCCGGAGCCGTTCCGGGAGTATGATAGCGCTTGTGGAAATGGGCCATTTAATAATTACCAGCGAAAATTATGTCACCACAGTATAAACGGACCGGTCGAGGCCGTTAAGCTGGTTGTATCCGCCAATCGAAACCTGGATGAAACCCGTACTGCGTGGAAATCGAGGCAAAATCTTGCGCGCCAGGACCAACTGCCCCTTGAATATTTCTGGCTGCCTAGCAAGGGCCTCGGAAGGGATGTGACTCGGAAGGGACGCACACTTTTCCTGCTTTTCGTTGAGAATCGGCGTTTCTATGTGGATTCCTTGCTCTGGACTCCTCTAGATTCGTCCCAGCTTCGATGACTTATCGTGTAGATCCCAGGCTCGGCGCTTGCTCTGATGCCCCAATCACTCCGCCTGACGATATCCCTGTGTGCAATCAAGTGAATAAACTCCATTTAATTGATCCAGGTTAATAATCGGTAACTTGACGGGTATAAATTGGATCGGATGTGAGTCAATATCCAGTCGGGGGAGTACTGATGGAACTTGAGAAAATTCAGCGGATCGAGGCGGCTACCTGGGTAAATCGCCAGGAAATCCTGCGCCTGGGCGTTTCAATATTATTTATAGTCGGCATCATTCTTTATATCAGTTCACGCGGCACAGTCAGCCCGATGCTGATCGTTGCCGGCATGATCGGCGGCTACATGGCGCTCAACATCGGTGCCAACGATGTCGCCAATAACGTCGGCCCTGCCGTTGGCTCGCGAGCGCTAACGCTGGCCGGTGCCATCGTAATTGCCGCGGTGTTTGAGGCATCGGGTGCATTGATAGCAGGTGGTGACGTAGTGAGTACGATCAAGAAAGGTATTATTGATCCAGCCAATATCCAAAGTACCGAGGTTTTCGTCTGGCTGATGATGGCGGCATTGCTGGCTGGGGCCTTGTGGTTGAATGTCGCAACGGCCATCGGTGCGCCGGTATCGACAACGCACTCTATTGTCGGTGGAGTGCTGGGGGCCGGTATTGCTGCCGGCGGCTGGGAGGTGGCCAACTGGGACAAGATGGGGCAAATTGCGGCGAGCTGGATAATTTCGCCGGCGATAGGCGGCCTCATCGCGGCGGTCTTTCTGTATTTGATGAAACGCACGATTACCTACAAACCCGATATGCTGCAGGCAGCCAGACGCATGGTGCCGATAATGGTGGCAATAATGGCGCTGGCATTTTCCAGCTACCTGGCACTCAAGGGATTGAAGAAAATCTGGAAGTTTGATGTATCCACGGCGCTGATGATCGGTGCAGGCGTGGCGATATTTGTGTTTGCCATCGCCAAACCCTGGGTAGAGCGGAAGTCCGCAAAATTATCGAATGACAAACAGGCGGTCAACTCCTTGTTTACGACCCCACTAATCTTCGCCGCGGCGCTGTTGAGCTTTGCTCATGGTGCCAACGACGTTGCCAATTCGGTCGGCCCGCTGGCCGCGATCAATGATGCATTAACTACCGGGGGCATTTCCACCAAGGCATCAATTCCATTATGGGTAATGATGGTCGGTGCCGTGGGTATTTCGCTGGGCCTGGCTTTGTATGGGCCCAAGTTGATCAGGACGGTGGGCTCGGAGATCACCGAACTCGATCAGATGCGCGCCTTTTGCATTGCCCTGTCGGCCGCGATAACGGTGATTATTGCCACGCAGATGGGCTTGCCGGTGAGTTCCACCCACATTGCAGTCGGGGCGGTATTTGGAGTTGGCTTTTTGCGGGAGTACCTGAAGCGAAATTATTCGCGCGTAGTGGAGCAGATCCATTTACATCACCTGGGTCGGGACCAGTCCGATGTCGAGAAATTTCTACAGGATTTCAAGACCGCCGCCCTGGAGGATAAACGAATGATGCTCCAGCAGTTAAAAGATCGCACAGCTGATGCCGAGTTGACGAAAAAAGAGCGCAGGGGACTAAAACGCGTTTACCACCATGAACTGGTGAAGCGTTCGGCCCTGTTAAAAATCGCTGCCGCCTGGATTGTTACAGTGCCGGTTTCCGCAATTCTCGCGGCGATGCTGTTTTTCATGATCCGCGGCATGATGCTGCCTTGAGATAGCAATGAACTTTACCTGCACGGCCACCCGATACCGGTCCAATGATAATTTCACTCTAGAGAATATGCCGGCATGTTAAAAAGAATAATTAGCCCTTTGCTGTTTCTGGCATTTGCCTGGTTTGTGGTATCGAACAATGATGCAAGGACAATTATTGCCGGCGTTGCCGTATTCCTGATTGGCATGCATTACATGGAAAACGGATTCAAGCTGTTTAGCGGCGGCGCGCTTGAAACTGTACTGGAGAAATTTACCAGCACCACTCCACGAGCCATAGGTACCGGGTTTCTGGCAACAGCGGTGGTGCAGAGTTCCTCGTTGGTCTCGGTTATCATTATTTCCTTTCTTTCCGCAGAACTCATTGGACTGACCCAGGCAGTCGGTGTGGTGTTCGGCTCGAACATCGGCACCACCGCCACGGCCTGGCTGGTTTCTTCCTTCGGCCTGAAAATTAAAATTGCGCACTATGCGCTACCCATGTTGATTTTCGGTGTGGTGCTGCAGTTTTCTCAAAGCAATAGTTATAAAGGTGTGGGTAGTGTGTTGATCGGTCTGGGTTTCATTTTTCTCGGTATCGCCTACATGAAGGAGGGCTTTGAAACCTTAAAGGATGGGCTCGATCTGGCCGAGTACGCAATGGCGGGTTTCGCCGGGGTAATGGTCTACGTTCTGTTCGGAACCCTGGCAACGGTTATTATTCAATCCAGCAGTGCCACCATGGCAATTATCATTACCGCGCTTGCGAGCGGTCAGATCGACTACATCAATGCGCTTTCACTGGCGATTGGCGCCAATATCGGCACCACGGTCACCGCGATTCTCGGAGCGCTCGCATCAAACAAAAATGGCAAACGCCTGGCCGTCGCACACTTTATTTTTAATATGATCACCGGGCTTTTTGCGATTGTGTTTATCTACCAGCTAAAGGGGCTGGTGGATATACTGGCGCCGATGTTATCGATCTCCGACCAGGATGACGCGATGCGGCTGTCGCTGTTTCACACCATCTTTAACGTCATCGGCGTGTTGCTGGTGGTGCCCTTTATGCAACGACTGGTAACCTTTCTGGAGACCCTGTTTTGTGAGCAGGAACAGGCTCGTGGCAAGGCAAAATACCTCACCAGCGAAGTCATGGAGATTCCTGCGACGGCCCTGGCGGCACTGCGCAAGGAAACCATTCATCTCTACGATAAATCCCTCGAGACCATTGTTCATGCGATGAACCTGCACCGTACTGAAATTTTTTCCGATGCGGTGATCAGCGAAATTGTAGAGCATTCGGGGTCGCAGATTAAAATCGATATAAACCAGGTCTACCAACAGGAGATCAAGAGTTTATATGGAGAGATCCTCGAATATGCCTCGATCTCGCAGGCCAACATGAGCCAGGAAGATAACAACGAAGTGTATGAGCTGAAATTAGCCGCCCGCAGAATTGTCGAAATGGTAAAGGACGTCAGAGAATTGCAGAAAAATCTGAACTATTATTCAAAAAGTAACAATAAATTTATAATTGCAAAATACAATAAGCTGCGCGCGCAACTGGTTTCGGTACTGCGCATGATCCAGGAATTACGCATGGACGAGGGCGACGATGAAGAAATTCTGACTCGTATAGAAATTCAAAGAGCCAGTTTAAACGAGGCTGAGGTCGCACTAAATCACGAGGTGGATGTATTGATCAGGGAACGGAAAATTGAATCACACAGCGCATCGTCGCTGATTAACGATATTGGATTTACTCATAGCATCGGCAAGAAACTGCTCAAATGCGCCGTCACCCTGTGGGTCAGAGATCAGGATATCAAGGGACTGGGGGATGAATATGAGTACCAGTAAGCTGATTGAAAAACTGCAGGATTTTTTCGATTTATCGACCAAGAAACAAATGAAGAAACACGGTAAATTGCTGAAAATTATCGCCAAACTGGAACAAAAAAGAGACAAGCTTGAACAGGAACTGGCCGAGGTAAGTGAAAATAATGCCACTGGCACGCGCTACCATGAATTGCGCCGGGAACTGAGTGTCATCGGCAAAATGATCAGGAATGCAAAGGAAAAGGATGTCAAAATTTCCACAACAAACGTTTAAGTTCCGCGGCTAACAGCCACAGGGAACCCGTCGAAGCCCGGTTGGTACCCACCCGTGGAGGTTCGCAGAGTCGCAAGCCAACTTGCCGGCATAAGTTTTACACCGACAGAAACAGTGCAAATTTGAGGGGCGGCAGGCTATAATCGCGCCCTTTGAATTGCGCCGCCTGCCCGATGGAAAAAACCTACAACCCCCACTCGATCGAAGAAACCTGGTACCAACGCTGGGAAGACAAGGGCTACTTTACGCCGCAAGGCGATGGTGACCCCTATTGCATCGTGATCCCTCCCCCCAATGTGACCGGCCGACTGCACATGGGGCATGCCTTCCAGGATACGATCATGGATACACTGATTCGCTATCATCGCATGAAAGGCGACAACACTTTGTGGCAACCGGGCACGGATCACGCCGGTATCGCCACACAAATGGTGGTTGAGCGTCAGCTGAGCCAGGAAGGTAAGACGCGTCATGATCTCGGCCGCGACGAATTCATCGAGCGCGTATGGAAGTGGAAAGCCGAATCCGGCGGCACAATTACTCAACAGCTGAGGCGCATGGGCGCCTCCCCCGACTGGTCGCGCGAACGCTTCACCATGGACGAGGGTCTTTCTGCGGCGGTGCAGGAAGTCTTCATCAAGCTCTACGAAGAAGACCTGATTTACCGGGGCAAACGCCTGGTCAACTGGGACCCGGTATTGCATACAGCAATATCCGATCTCGAGGTCATTAACGAGGAGGAACAGGGCTTTCTCTACCATGTGCGATACCCGCTGATCGGCGATCCCGTCAACGGCGTCACCCATCTTGAAATAGCAACCACCCGGCCAGAGACGATCCTCGCCGACGGCGCGCTCGCAGTAAGCCCCGGGGACGACCGCTACCGCGATTTCGTCGGCCATCAGGTACAGGTACCGATGACCACGCGAGTGATTCCCATCATTACCGATAGTTACGTCGATCCGGAGTTCGGCACCGGTTGTGTCAAGATCACCCCGGCGCACGATTTCAACGACTACGAAGTCGGGCAGAGACACGAGATGGAAGTGATCAATCTGTTCACCATCGATGCGATCATGAATGAAAATGCACCCCCGGCTTACCGGGGTATGGATCGTTTCGCCGCGCGTGACAAGATAGTCGCCGATCTTGAAGCCGCGGGCCTGATGGTCAAGATCGAACCGCATCTTTACAAGCGCCCCTACGGTGATCGTTCCGGCGTCGTCATCGAACCTTACCTCACCGACCAGTGGTTTGTGCGCGCCGGCCCGCTCGCCAGGCCCGCCATCGCAGCGGTTAAGGATGGCCGTATCCGTTTCATTCCGGAAAACTGGAGCAAAACTTACTTCAACTGGATGGAAGACATCCAGGACTGGTGTATTTCGCGGCAGATCTGGTGGGGCCATCGTATCCCGGCCTGGTATGACAACGAGGGCAATTTCTACGTCGCCGCCAATGTCGATGAGGTGCGCAGCAAGTACGGACTGGATGATACTGTCGAACTGAACCAGGACGAAGATGTGCTCGATACCTGGTTTTCATCTGCACTGTGGCCCTATAGCACGCTGGGTTGGCCCAACCGCGACGATTCGGCATTGAAAACATTTTATCCGACCAGCGTACTGGTTACCGGTTTCGATATCATCTTCTTCTGGGTCGCACGCATGATCATGTTCGGCCTCAAGTTCATGGATGAAGTGCCCTTCCACGAAGTCTACATTCACGGCCTGGTGCGCGACGCCGAGGGCAACAAGATGTCCAAGTCCAAGGGCAACGTGCTCGATCCGCTCGACCTGATCGACGGCATATCGCTGGATGATTTGCTTGCCAAGCGCACCAGCGGATTGATGCAGCCGGATATGGCACCGCGCATCGAGTCGGCGACACGCAAACATTTTCCCGATGGTATTCCGGCGTACGGCACCGACGCCCTGCGCTTCACCTTTACTGCACTCGCTACCACCGGGCGCGACATCCGTTTCGACCTGGGTCGCATCGAAGGCTATCGCAACTTCTGCAACAAGTTGTGGAATGCGACGCGCTACGTGCTGCAGAACACCGAGGGCGAGGACTGCCATGCCGGGGTGCCGACACTGGCGGACCGCTGGATCATGACGCGCCTGCAACTGGTCAGCCAGGAAATCGACACGCATATCAAAGGCTACCGTTTCGATCTGGTCGCGCGCGACCTGTATGAATTCGTCTGGAACGATTATTGTGACTGGTACATCGAACTGTCCAAGGCCGTGCTTTACTCCGACGATTACCCGCTCGCATCGAAGCAGGCGGCACGCAATACGCTGGTCAATGTGCTCGAGTCTATTCTGCGACTGTTGCATCCGATCATGCCTTACATCACCGAGGAACTGTGGCAGCGCGTTGCTAAAGTGGCCATGGTCGATGGTGAAACCATCATGCGTTGCCGCTATCCACAGTCTAACGACGCATTGATCGACCGCGATGCAATGGATGAACTGGAATGGGTCAAGGCATTCATCATGGGAATCCGCCAGATTCGTTCGGAAATGGATATCAAGCCGGGGAAACCGGTACCGGTACTTTGTCAGCACGGCAGTGAGCTCGATCGCGAACGCATCGAACGCAATCACGCGCTGCTCAAACCCCTGGCGAAACTCGAAGCCATTACCTGGCTCGAGGATGATGCCGAAGCACCGCAGGCAGCCACCTCACTGGTCGGTGAAATGCGTCAGTTGATTCCACTCGCCGGATTGATCGACAAGGCGGCGGAACGGGCGCGCCTGCAGAAAAATGTACAAAAACTCGAGCAGGAAACGACGCGTCTCGGCGCTAAACTCGGCAATGAAAACTTTATCGCCCGCGCCCCACAGGACGTTGTCGACAAAGAGAAGGAAAAACTCGCCGACGCCGAATCTGCACTCGCCAGCCTGCGCGCACAATTGCGACGCATCGAGACCCTGTAATACCAGCATCGGGTGAACTTTCTAGTGATGGCTGGTTCCAAATGACCAGTTTCACTAAGAATATTGGGGAGTCGTATTATGGGGTTAATCGAAAAACTGGATGCACCGACGCGCGCAATTAATGACCTGTTGTGCAGGTTGCAATCGCCATTCCTGCTATACCTTCGCCTTTACGTCGCCTGGGTATTTCTCAAATCGGGTATGCACAAGATTGGCGACTGGGAAACGACCCTGGTGTTGTTCGAGTATGAGTACGCGGTGCCGGTGCTGCCCTTCGAGCTGGCCGCTTACCTGGCCACCTTCGGCGAACTGGTCTTTCCGATCTTCCTCATCGCCGGCTTCGGCACGCGTTTCTTCGCGATCGCACTGACCCTGGTCAATATCATGGCAGTGGTGTCTTATTACGCGACTCTCGCCAGGGGCGCCGGCCTGGTCTGGCATTACCTGTGGGCTGCGATGCTGTTTACCAACGTGATATACGGTGGTGGTTTCTTTTCCGTCGATCAATGGCTCAAGTCGAGGTTCAGCAGGGCAGATTAAGGAACTCCGGAGCCGACCATTGCCCAACAATACAAGCGCAGCCCGGCTGTGATTTTTTTGTCAGCCGATTCGCGGGCCGGGGGGGATGTCGTGGGAAGCCGGTAAGACTGGAGCCGTACTTGATGTCAGATTGCGGGATAAGGCTTTAAGTCACCGGCCACGAGCGGAAAACCGGCATACCACTGGCGGTACCCCCGATTCCACACGCGCACCAGCTTCTTGCGCGCAATGCCCGCACTGTAACTGGCCACCGGGAAAAAGTGGTTGTGACCGATACCATCGATGACAACCAGGCGGAATTCATCGAAACCCAGCCGTTTGACAAGGATATTGGTCGGATTTAAATCGTGGAATACGATCCATTGATCGTATAGATTCTGTTTCAGGTTTTCGATCTCATCGGCAATCCAGGCGTTGAAGCGTTGGTCGTTCTGGGTCAGATAGTGATGCAATGATCGCGAGATCTGAGCATCGTCATCGATAACCAGGTCAAAAATTGCGCCCTTGCCCATACTGGTGTCGATCAACCCGCGATAGGGCGTCAGGTGCCGAAAATCGACACCACGGCGTTGCAGGCGCGAGTAATATCTTGCCTCACGCCAGAGTCGGTCGCAGCCGGAATCCGGATGGAGCACCTTGATGCAACAATTTTCATCATCGGGGTGCCGAAAACACCTGCGCTCGGTGCCTTCGGCCACAAAATGTTGCGGAGACAGTTGCAGCGTTTCGCTCATCGTCGCAGCGCTTCGAGGAAGACGATGGAGCCATGGTTCATCCCTGAACCACTCTCCTTGCAAGAGGATGCCGATTAATCTGCCTGGCGCCGCAGAAAAGCCGGAATTTCGAGGTATTCCATGCTTTCCTTGTCCGCTGGCATTTCAACACTGTCACCCACGATCTTCTTGCGAATCGCGGTGGGACGTTCCAGTTTCTTGTAATCGACCTCGCCGTTGCTTTCCGGCCGAACTGCCGAAAGCGTCGCGTCGCTCATTATCTTGTCCTTTCCCAGGCCAGTCGCCACCATGGTGACGCGCAGTTCACCGTCGGTCATGCTGGAGTCGATAACAGTGCCCACGACAACGTTGGCATCAGCCGATGCCAGTTCGGTGATCGCGGTGCCGACATCGTCAAGCTCGCCGATCGACAGGTCGAGACCGGCAGTGACATTCACCAGGATTCCCTGCGCACCGGAAATATTGATATCTTCCAGCAGCGGTGACGAGATCGCCGCCATGGCCGCTTCCCTGGCACGATTTTCACCGCTTGCGGTTCCGGTGCCCATCATCGCCATGCCCATTTCAGACATGACAGTGCGCACGTCTGCAAAGTCGACATTGATCAGGCCAGGGCAGGTAATCAGCTCGGCAATACCCTGTACGGCGCCACGCAATACGTCGTTCGCTTTCTCGAAAACCTCCAGCAGTGAAGTATCCTTGCCGAGTACCGGCATCAATTTGTCGTTCGGAATGGTAATCAGCGAATCGACCACATTAGCCAGTTCCTTGATCCCCTGCTCCGCCTGCGCCATGCGCTTGGTACGTTCGAAGCCGAACGGCTTGGTGACCACCGCGACTGTCAGAATGCCCATTTCCTTGGCGATCTGCGCAATCACCGGCGCCGCACCTGTACCCGTGCCACCACCCATGCCAGCAGTGACAAAGAGCATGTTGGATCCCTGGATCGCCTCCTGAATGCGTTCGCGATCCTCCAGTGCCGCCTGACGACCAATACCCGGGTCAGCGCCCGCGCCCAGACCCTTGGTGATACCGGCTCCGATTTGCATTGTGGTGCGCAAATCCATCTTCTTGAGCGCCTGTACGTCGGTGTTGACACAAATGTATTCGACACCTTCGATACCTGCCGAAACCATGTGCTGTACGGCGTTACCGCCACCCCCACCGACTCCAATGACCTTGATTACGGGGTCCTTGGAGTGTGAATCCATTAGTTCAAACATTTTAATATATCCTCTTGCATTGGTTAAAAATTACCCTGAAACCAGCTTTTCATCCTCGCCAGAAGGCCAGCTTCATTTTGAGCGTCCAGTTGATAACCGGACATACCAGACTGTTGCTTGTTTCCAAACAGCAACAGACCGACACCTGTCGCATGAATCGGATTGCGAACCACGTCGACCAATCCCGATACATACTGCGGATAGCCCAACCGTACCGGCATGTGGAAGATTTCTTCCGCCAGTTCGATTACGCCTTCCATTTTCGAACTACCACCGGTCAGTACGATCCCGGCAGCACAGATTTCTTCAAGCCCACTACGCCGCAGCTCCGCCTGCACCAGGCTCAGCAGTTCTTCATAACGTGGCTCGACCACCTCGGCCAATGTCTGGCGTGCGAGGCGGCGCGGTTCGCGGTCACCGACACTCGGCACCTCGATCGTTTCCCCATCCGCCGCTAGCTGACGCAAGGCACAGGCGTAACGGATTTTTAAATCATTGGCGTACTGGGTAGGCGTGCGCAGCGCCACCGCGATATCATTGGTCACCTGGTCGCCAGCAATCGGAATCACCGCGGTATGGCGGATCGCACCATCGGAAAAGACCGCGATATCGGTTGTGCCGCCGCCGATATCAACCAGGCAGACACCCAGTTCCTTTTCATCTTCGGTCAACACCGCACAGGCCGACGCGAGTTGCTCGAGAATGACATCATCGACGTCAAGACCGCAGCGACGTACGCATTTAATGATGTTCTGCGCAGCGCTTACCGCCCCCGTCACCAGGTGTACCTTGGCTTCCAGGCGCACGCCGGACATGCTGATCGGATCGCGAATACCTTCCGAGCTATCGATGATGAACTCCTGTGGGAGCACATGCAGGATGCGCTGGTCGGCAGGAATCGCAACCGCCTTGGCGGCTTCAATCACGCGCGCCACATCGGCTGCTGTTACTTCCTTTTCCTTGATAGCGACAATTCCGTGCGAATTGATACTGCGAATGTGGCTACCGGCAATGCCCGCGTATACCGAACGGATCTGGCAACCCGCCATCAGTTCCGCCTCCTCTACCGCGCGCTGAATCGATTGCACCGTGGATTCGATATTGACCACCACGCCTTTTTTCAAACCGCGCGATGGTTGAGTGCCGATGCCGATGATTTCGATGTCGCCTTCAACCGTGACCTCGCCGACAATGGCAACCACCTTGGAGGTGCCGATATCGAGCCCAACGATCAGGTTCCCGGACGTCTTTTTAGACATTGCTGTTACTCCAGATTGACGCCTTGTCGCTACCCTGTAGCGCTTCCTTTTTCCAGGCCACGGCGAAGCCGTTGCTGTAACGCAAATCCAGCCGTTCGATTTGTTCGCGACGCGGCAGAATCTGCTGTTGATAAATATTCACCAGGCGATCGATCTTGTGATCGATCGCGCCTCGGCCAAGCTTGATTTGCAGACCATTGATCAACTCGATATCAAGAGCGCCACGGCTATCGACACGCAGGGTCACCAGGCGTTCATCGACACTTTCAAAGCGCGCCTGCAGGTGGTAGAACTCGCGCAACGCCCAGCTCGGCGGATGGTTGTCGGCATGCACCAGTGGCAGATGTGCAAAATCAGCACTGTTCGCCAGATAAATGCGGGCCGAGTCACTTAACAAATGCTCTGCATCCCAGCGCGCTACCGGTTTCTTTTCGCGAATCACCACACGGATCTTGTCCGGCCAGACACGGCGCACCGAGACCGACTCGGTCCACGACCTGGCCTTGAGGGCTTGCTGCAACTGATGGATATCAAGCGAAAAGAATCCCTGTCCGAGATAGCCTTGCAACGTCGCTTCGACTTCAGTTTTATCCAGATTTTCAAAACTGCCCTGCAACTGGATACTGCGGATCGGTAGCATCTGCTTCATCTGGTCGAGGTAAAAACCACCCAGTAACAGCGGCACCAGCAGAAAGCCCCAGTTATAGGACTTGCGCCACTGCAACCTGGTCGGTTGTGTAGCCAGATTGCGTTTCGCCTGGGAACCGGCTTGCTTACGAAACTTGAACATGGTCGTTCTCTCCATTTAGCGTTGCAGCAAGAATAGTGAGCGCCAGCTCGGGCATTTCAAGACCCGCTGCACGTCCCGCCATCGGGATCAGGCTGTGATCGGTCATCCCGGGAATCGTATTGACTTCGATAATCCAAGGACGAAGTTGCCGATCCATCATCAGATCAACCCGCCCCCACCCACAGACTCCGGTGGCCCTTACCGTATCCAGCACCATGGCATTTATCTCGCTCACCTGTTCGTCGTCGAGGCCACATGGGCAGGTGTAAATCGTGTCATCGGCCAGATATTTGGCCTCGTAGTCGTAAAATTCATTCGGTGTTTCCAGCTTGATCAGTGGCAACACCTGGTCGCCGATAAAGCCGGCGGTGTATTCGCTGCCATCGATGAAGCGTTCGGCAAACACCGCTCCGAAACGACGCGCCGCCTGCCAGGCAGGTAACAATTCGCTGGCCTGGTGTACCGGAGCGGTACCGATACTCGACCCTTCCAGCACCGGTTTGACAAACACCGGCAGGCCGAAATCTGCTAACAGTCGTTCACAGTCGGATTCGTCATGCAGCTCGATAAAATCGGGCGTTGCGATATCGCTGCAACGAATGACTTTCTTGGTCAGGACCTTATTCATGGTCAACGCCGACGCACCAACGCCACTACCGGTGCTGGGTATTTCGAGAAAATCGAGCACCGCACGAATCCGACCATCCTCGCCCCCACGTCCGTGCAGCAGGTTAAACGCCCGATCAACCTTGAGCTCGGTAAGTTGATGAAAAATATGACCCTGCAGATCAACGGGTACTGCGTCGACCCCAGCGGTAAGCAGGGCCTGGTAGACGGCCTGCCCACTTTTCAACGAAACTTCACGCTCGGCGGACTCGCCGCCCATCAACACCGCGACTCGCCCACATTGCTGAGCGCTGCCAGGCATCGGTTTTCTCAGCTGCGCGATCATGAGGCTTCTCCCACGATGCGCACTTCGGATTCAAGCCGAACGTCAAATTTAGCCGCAACCCGCTCGCGTATGTGCTCGATCAAAGCTTCGACATCGGAGGCGCGTGTAGCGGCATCGCTGATGATAAAGTTGGCGTGTTTGTCCGATACCCGCGCGCTGCCGAGGCGATGTCCCTTGAGGCCGGCCGCCTCGATCAGCTGCGCAGCGTGTTGACCCGGCGGATTTTTGAACACCGACCCACAGGAGGGTTCCCCGATCGGTTGCGTGGCGTTTCGCTGGCGCAGCAGTTGGCGGATATTCGATTCTTCGTTATCGGCGCGCGGGGTAAAGCGAAACAGTGCAGCCGCAAACCATTCCGACTGGGGCAGGCGAACATGTCGGTAGCCGACCTCGAATTCGTCGATTTCGCGCTGATGCAACTGACCCTGTCGATCGATCATGATCAGTTGCTGCACCGCGGCCCAGGTTTCGCCACCGAAAGCACCGGCATTCATCGCCAGCGCGCCCCCGACTGTACCAGGAATCCCGGCAAAGAAATCGGCCCCGGAGAGACCCTTCTTCTGGCAAAACTTCGCCAGGCGCGCGCAACTGCTGCCACATTCGGCATAGATATCACCATCGAGTTGCAACTCTATCTGCTTGAGTGCATTGAGCGGTGCAATAACCTGGCCACGAAAACCGGCATCGCGTACCAAAAGGTTGCTGCCCAGTCCCAACCACAAAATTTCAGTCGCGGCGTCAAGCTGGGCCAGAAAGCACTGCAAATCGGCGAGATCGGCGGGCACGTAATAGCGGTCGGCCGGACCGCCCAGGCGCCAACTGGTATGCTTTGCCATGGGCTCGTCAAACATCAGCTTGCCACGCAGTTTCAGGTTATTGCCAGCCACGTTCATGCGCCCGCCCCTGTCGCGGTATGCCGCACCAGGAAATCAGCAGCCCAGGCACCGATACTGCCGGCTCCCAGCGTGACGAAGATATCCCCGTCCTGTAACACGGTTTCAACCACGTCATCCAGGCCGGCCAGGTCCTCGACGAACACCGGGTCAACCTTGCCGCGCGCGCGGATGGAACGGGCCAGAGCGCGTCCATCGGCATCCTTGATGAAACTTTCTCCTGCCGGGTAAACATCGAGCAGAATCAGTTGATCGACATCGGCCAGTACCTGGGTAAAGTCTTCGAAAAGATCACGCGTGCGTGAGTAACGATGCGGCTGGAACAGCACCGCCAGGCGTCTTTGTGGCCAGGCAGCGCGAATTCCGTCGAGCGTCGCTGCGATTTCATTGGGATGATGGCCATAGTCGTCGATATGCATGATGCGCCCATTGGCGACTTGCAGATTTTCACTGATCTGGCAACGCCGGCCAATGCCGGAGAACTCGGACAGCGCTTCGGCGATCGCTTCACGCGCCACACCCAGTTCCCAGGCAATGCTGATCGCCGCCGTCGCGTTCAACACGTTGTGGCGCCCAGGCAGATTAAGCTCCAGGTCAAGTCGCTCGGTGCTATCCGGAAGCTGAACGCTGAAACCGGTTTTGGCGCCGCACGGAACAATGTTGGTAATGCGCACGTCGGCGTCTTCCGCTTCGCCGTAGGTCAGCATCGGTCGCGCCACGTCTTTCATGACTTCGCGCACTACCGGGTCATCGATACAAAGAACGGCCAGCCCATAGAAGGGCAAGTGATGCAGAAATTCGATAAAGGTTGACTTGAGGCGCTCAAAATCGCCTTCGTAGGTCGACAAATGGTCATTGTCGATATTGGTAACAATCGCCATCATCGGCTGCAGAAACAGGAACGAAGCATCGCTTTCGTCTGCCTCGGCGACCAGGTAGTCACTGAGGCCGAGCCGCGCATGGCTACCCGAACTGATCAGCTTGCCACCGATCACATAGGTCGGGTCGATATCACCGCGCGCCAGCACACTCGCTACCAGGCTGGTGGTGGTTGTTTTACCGTGCGTTCCCGCGACCGCGATGCCGCGCCGAAAACGCATTAGTTCGGCCAGCATTTCAGCGCGTCGCACCACCGGTATACGCAATTCGCGCGCATACTCGACTTCCGGATTGTCATCATCGATCGCAGTCGATACTACGACGACATGTGCCATCGCAACATTTTCACGCTGGTGACCGATTGCAATTTCGATCGCGAGGCTGCGCAAGTGTCGTACCATCGCATTTTCAGCAATGTCGGAGCCGCTGATCTGGTATCCCAGGTTATGGAATACTTCGGCGATACCGCTCATACCGGCACCGCCAATGCCGATGAAGTGAATGTTGCGAATGCGCCGCATGAAATGTTTGGAGCTGACCGTCATGCGCCTGTCCTCGCCGAAATTCCGCAGAGTATCCCCGCAGCCAGACGCTCGCCGGCGTCGGCCTGAAACTGGGCGCGCGCATTCACCGCCATCTCCACCAGGCGCGGGCGATTCTGCTGAAAAAACTTGAGCTTGAGTGCAAGCTTCTCGGCACTGAGTTCGTCCTCCGGCAATATCTGGGCAGCATCCTGTTGCTCGAGGAAAAGGGCGTTGTAGTGCTGGTGATTATCGACTGCGTAGGGAAACGGGATCAGTAGTGAACCCAGCCCAACCGCGCAGAGCTCGGCAATGGTCAGGGCGCCGGCACGGCATACCACCAGGTCGGCCCATGCATAGGCAGCGGACATGTCATCGATGAAACTGGCTACCTCGGCGTCGACCCTGGCCTCGGCATAGTGCTGCTGGCAACTCTGCAGGTGCTTTTCGCCACATTGGTGACGCACCCGCGGGCGCTGCCCGGGCTCCAGACAGGCAATGGCCTGTGGCAATATCCGGTTCAGCGCAGCGGCGCCGAGACTGCCGCCGATCACCAGTAATTGCAGCGGCGAGTCCAGGCGTTGCTGCAGGCGCAGGCTGGGCTCGTCGAGCCGGGTAAGATCCTCACGCACCGGGTTACCGATGCACTCGGCACCGGCAAGCTCATCAGCCGCCTGTGGAAAAGCGACGTAGACGCCGGTGGCAAAACGACTCAAAATTCGATTGGTCAGGCCAACGATGGCGTTTTGCTCGTGTACAAACAAGGGGATATTCAGTAAGCGGGCCATCAGGCCACCCGGTCCGGAAACAAAGCCTCCCATGCCGAGAACTGCCTTTGGCCGCGTACGCCGCAAAATACGAAGTGCCTGCCAGCAGGCGCGCAACAGCCGAAATGGCGCCAGCAACAGGCTTGCCATACCCTTACCGCGCAAACCTTGGACGTTGAGCCATTCAATCGCAATGTCGGCCGCCGGTACCACGCGCGCCTCGATACCAGCCCGGGTTCCGAGCCAGACAATTTGTTCGCCGCGCGCACGTAAACACTCGACAACCGCCAACGCCGGGAATACGTGCCCCCCGGTGCCGCCAGCCATCACCAGGATGGGTTGTTGCAGTATGGGCTTCATGCGACCACCCGCGCATGCCGGCGAGCAGTGCCAGCTCCACTGGTCGTGGTGCATTCAAAGTACACCCGCAGCACCAGGCCGACTGCGAACGACATGCTGAGAATCGAGTTGCCGCCGTAACTGACAAACGGCAGGGTCAGACCCTTGGTTGGTAATGCGCCCATATTGACGCCGATATTAATCGCCGCCTGCAAGGTAATCAGCAAACCGACCCCGTAAGCGAGGTAGGCGCCAAAGGCCTGCTCGCGCTGCAGGGCCAGTTTGGCGATGCCAAAACAGCGCAGTGCAAATAGTGCGAACATTCCGATCAGGCAAACCTGTCCAACGAAACCGAATTCCTCGGCAAATATGGCAAACAGGAAATCGGTATGCGCCTCCGGCAAATAGAACAGCTTTTGCACGCTGCCGCCGAGACCGGCTCCAAACCAGCCGCCACTACCGATGGCGATCAATGATTGCGTCAATTGAAAACCGCTATTGAAGGGGTCGGCCCAGGGATCGAGGAACGAGGTAATACGCGCCAGGCGATACGGCGATGACACCGCGAGCAAGCCCATGATGCAGAGCGTACCAATCACGAACAACAGGAACTGGCCGAAGCGTACACCACCGAGAAAAATCAGCCCGAGGCCCGTCATCAGCAACACCGCGGCAGCGCCAAAATCCGGCTCCAGCAACAGCAGACTGCTGGCCATCGCCAGGATCAGCATGGGCTTGATGAACCCCATCGTATTGGTCTGCACTTCACCGCCACGACGCAGCAGATAGCCGCTCAGATAAATGATCAGGAACAGCTTGGCAATCTCGGAAACCTGGAAGGTAAAGAGACCAAAATTCAACCAGCGCGTCGCACCATTTACCGTATGTCCCACGCCCGGAATCAACACGAAGCCCAACAGGATGATGGACCCCAGCATCAATGCCATGCCATTACGGTTCCAGAACTGCAATGGAATCCTGCAGGCTACCCACAATAACGCCAGGCTGAGCAGAATCCGCAGAAACTGACGCTTGGCATAGAAAAAGGGGTCGCCGGTATTCTGATCGGCAATACCGATCGACGCCGAGGCCACCATCACCAGGCCGAGGCAAATCAACGTGAAGTAAAGCAGTAATATACCGCGATCGTAACCCTGTGCAAGCTCAAACCCGGCACCGGCTGACGGCTTGTCTGCCCTGATCGCCTGGCTAGACATCGGCAAGCTCCAGTACAGATTGCATGAAATCGTCCCCGCGCGCTTCGAACTTCGAATACATATCAAAGCTCGCGCAGGCCGGAGCCAGCAATACGCAATCACCCGCCCTGGCGATTTGTCGAGCGCGCTCTACCGCGGCACGCATCGTATCGACACGCTCGATCGCGGTCGCACCCTGCCAGGCTTGTTGCAGACGCTCGGCATCCGCGCCAAGCAGCAGCACACATTTTACCTTTTGCTGGATGCTGTCGAACATCAACGACATATCGGCACCCTTGGACAGCCCGCCCGCGATCAGGATCACCGGGCGATCGCGGCCTGCGATCGAAGCCTGCGCGGCACCGACATTGGTGGCCTTGGAATCGTTGATCCACTCGACACCATCGATCTCGGCAACCCATTGACTGCGATGTGCAATCCCCCGGAATTCCTGCAACGCGCTGACGATAGCCTCACGCGAAATGCCCAGGCGGTTGGCAATGGCCATCGCCGCCAACGCATTGGCCCAGTTATGGCGACCACTGATGCCAAGCCGATCGACCGGTAACCAGGGCTCATTGCGATGCGCGAGCCAATAGGCTCCGTCCTCGACAAGTCGAAATTCGGCGTCGCTGTGAGGGTCCAGGCTGAAGCTGACATCTTTCGCATCATGGCGTGTCATTTCGTCGTCCAGATTGCTGACACAGGTTTCGGCGTTACGATAAACCAGCAATTTGGTTGCAACATAGTCCGCATATGACGAGTAGCGATCGAGGTGGTCTTCACACAGATTTAGCAGGGCGGCTACCCTGGGACTCAAAGAGCTTGTGGTTTCGAGCTGGTAACTCGATAACTCGAGCACGTAGTAGTCGACTTCTTCCTGCTCCAGCAGATCAAGCGCCGGGGTACCGAGATTACCGCCTACCGCTACCGCATGTTGATCCAGGCGGATCATTTCGCCCACCAGCGTGGTGACCGTGCTCTTGCCATTGGATCCAGTGATGGCAACCACCGGTTTATCGACCATGCGCGCAAACAGCTCGATATCGCCGAGGACAGTTTTACCGCTATCGGCCGCCTGTTGAATCATTTTCTGGCGTACCGAAACGCCGGGACTCACCACCAGCACGTCGGCCCATGCCGTCATTTCGTCGTTCAGCGGTCCGGCCTCAAATTCAATTGTGTCGAATTCTTCACGCAGGCTGATGAGATTGGCTGGCAGATCGCGCGTATCCTGCAGCCGGCAACGATATCCCCGGCGCAACAAAAAGCGCGCGCTCGAGTACCCGCTCAGGCCGAGGCCGACGACCAGGTAATTCACATCGGGCAATATGGTTGGCTGTGGCTTCACGTTAAACATTACCTGATCTTTAAACTCGCCAGGCCGACCAGCACCAGCACCAGGGTAATGATCCAGAAGCGCACAATAATACGTGGTTCCGGCCAGCCTTTGAGCTCGTAATGATGATGTAACGGCGCCATGCGGAAAACACGCTTGCCGGTTAACTTGAAGGAGCTAACCTGCACCATCACCGACAGGGTTTCCGCCACGAAAATGCCACCCATGATGAACAGCACCAGTTCCTGGCGCACGATGACGGCCACGGTACCTAGCGCGGCACCCAGCGCCAAAGCGCCGACGTCGCCCATGAACACCTGCGCAGGGTAAGTGTTAAACCACAGGAATCCGAGCCCGGCACCGACCAGGGCACCGCAGAATACGACCATTTCGCCAACGCCCGGCACGTAGGGAATACCCAGGTAATTGGAAAAGTTGAAGTTCCCGGTGAGATAGGCGAATACACCGAGTGCCCCACCGACCAGCACGGTAGGCAGAATCGCAAGTCCGTCCAGGCCATCCGTCAGGTTAACCGCGTTGCTGCTGCCGACGATTACAAAATAGGTCAACACCACGTAAAACCAGCCCAGATCGATAAGAATATTCTTGATGAAGGGAACGATGAGCTGGGTCTCGATCGGGAACTGTGCGGTGTGATATAGCGCGAGAGCCGCTATCAGGCCAATCAGCGATTGCCAGAAAATCTTCAGTCTGGCCGACAGGCCCCTGGAGTTACCGAACACGATCTTTCGGTAATCATCGACCCAGCCGATCGCGCCGAAGCCAATCGTGACAAACAAGACTACCCAGACGAAACGGGACGACAGATCAGCCCACATCAACGTGCTGGTGACTATGGCGACGAGGATCAACGCCCCACCCATGGTCGGCGTGCCCTCCTTCGACAGGTGACTTTCCGGACCATCGCTGCGCACGCTTTGCCCGATCTTGTAACTATTCAGGTAGCGGATCATGACCGGACCGACGATCAACGAAATAATCAACGCGGTCAGCACACCGAGTATGGTGCGCAGAGTCAGGTACTGGAATACGTTAAAGCCGCTGTGAAACTGCGTGAGATACTCGGATAAACTAAATAGCATTGGTATCTCCTGAAGGATTGGCCGGAGGATTGGCATGCACCAATCGATTGACCAGGCGCTCCATCCCGGCCGAGCGCGACCCTTTCACCAGCAAATTTACCTCCTGCCGAATTTGTGACAGGATGGATTCAGCCATATCGTCGATGTCTTGATGGCAGGATCCCGCGGCACCAAACTCGTCACTTGCCATGCAACTCATTTCACCGAGTCCGAACATTTTTTCAACACCGTGACGCCGCGCGCTACGTGCAGCCTCGCGATGCAGTTCAACCGCTTCGGCGCCGAGCTCAGCCATGTCGCCAAGCGCAAGCCAGGGCGAACCCGGTAACGAACAAAGTACCTTGATGCCCGCCTCGAGCGAATCTGGATTAGCGTTATAGCTATCGTCGATGATACGGCTATGCGCGGGACCGGACAGGATTTGCAGCCGCCCCTTAACTCCTGAAAAACCCTCCAGGCCGGCAACTGCAGCGGCCAGGTCGATGCCGGCCAGCAGCGCAAGCGATACTGCAGCCAGCGCATTGCGTACGTTATGCTCACCGATAACCGCGAGCCTGCAGGCCTGTTGCTCACCGCGGTAACTGATTTCGATGACCAGCGATGCATCGCTTTCTGACCAGCTCGCCCTGACATCGGCCGCTTTATTCAGCGCGCAACTAATTCGGGTCCCTGCCGCACAATGATCCTGCCAGTATCGGCTTGCGACCTCGTCGGCGTTGAATAATGCCTTTTGCCCAGGGCCGCAATAAGCGTAAAGCTCGCCCTTGGCTTCGATGACACCCTGAATGCTACCGAATCCCGCCAGGTGGGCGGCCGCTACATTATTGACATAAACAATATCGGGGCCGGCAATGTCAGCAAGGCGCGCAATCTCGCCACGATGATTCGCACCCATTTCGATGACGGCAAATTTATCGGCCGGATCCAGCTCGAAAAGCGTCAACGGCAGACCGATGTCATTGTTGAAATTACCACGCGTCGCCAGCGTTGGCGCCTGGCGGGCCAGCACCTGGCGCAACATCTCCTTGACCGTTGTTTTTCCATTGCTGCCGGTAAGCGCAATGACGCAAGGGTTGCATTGATGCCGCCAGTAATTGGCCAGGCGACCCATTGCACGCTTGCAATCATCGACCACCAGTTGGGCGATATCGCAGTCGACAGGAGTTTCAACGAGCGCGATTACCGCTCCGTTGGTAAAGGCCTTTTCGACAAATTGGTGGCCATCAAAATTATCGCCCTTGATAGCCACAAACAGCTTGCTGTCACAGTCCTTACGACTGTCGATGGTGACACCGCTGAATGTTATTTCCGCAGGGGTCTCGCAGGCAACGTCGAGCACCCGGGCCAGGGTTGTCAGCGTCAGGCTAATCATGCGTCTACCTGCAGGATGCGACTGACCAGATGACGGTCGCTGAAGGGTCGACGCTCGTTACCGATAATCTGCTCCTGCTCGTGCCCTTTGCCGGCAATCACCACCAGGTCGTCAGCAGTAGCCTGGGACAGCGCGTACTCGATCGCGGCCTGACGGCTATGCACCACAGAGGCCCTGTCTGGCTGCTGCATGCCGACCAGGATCTCTGCGACAATTTTTCCGGGTGCTTCGTTGCGTGGATTATCGTCGGTAACGATGACCCGATCGGCGAGTTCCTCGACCGCGCGCCCCATGCCCGGACGCTTGCCCTGGTCGCGATCACCACCACAGCCAAAAACACACCACAACTGGCCCCTGGTATGCTCACGCGCCGCGCCAAGACAAGCGCGCAGCGCCTGTTCGGTATGCGCAAAATCAATCACGGCTGGCGCGCGATCGGCGCGGCCGACAAATTTTTCCATGCGCCCCGGAATTGGCCGCAAGTCTTTCAGGGCTAGTTCGATCTGGTTGTAATCCAGGCCCAGTGCAACCAGCGTGGCGATGCAGGCCAGGGTATTTTCGATATTGAAGCGACCCAGCAAGGCGGTCACCGCGGTGACCTCACCGAGCGGCGTGTTGGCGCGAATATTTTGCCCCTGGTCGGTTTTCTCGTAGCTGCGAAGGTTGACCTCGACTTCGATACCATCCTCGCTTTCGACCGAATAGCGCAACAGGCCCTCGCATTCTAGCGATGCGCTGAGCTGCCGGCCGAAACCATCGTCCATATTGACTACCCGGCCGCTGAGCTTGAAATCATGAAACAGGCGCGCCTTGGCCGCGGCATAATTCTGTTCATCGCCGTGATAATCCAGATGATCGCGACCCAGGTTGGTCAACACCGCGATGTCGAAATCACAGCCGTTGACACGGTATTGCTCCAGTGCGTGCGACGACACTTCCATGATCACATACTCACAACGCTGCTGGCGAAACTGATGCAGGCGCGATTGCAGGGTGACGACGTCAGGAGTAGTCAGACTGTCCGGCGTCAACTGGTTGCCGATACCGTAGCCCAGCGTGCCAATACTGGCGCAGGACTTGCCGATGCGGGTCAATGCCTGGGTCAGCAGGTGCGTGACGCTGGACTTGCCATCGGTGCCGGTGATACCGACGATGGTCATCGCCTGCGCCGGATCACCAAAAAAACGGCTGACGATATGGCCATTGGCACGGTCGAGCTGATCGACGCCGACCCAGCAAGTGTCAACCTGCTTGCGCAACAACGCGATGCGTTGCAGGCTATATTCGTCTGCAGCATCGTAAATGACGGCAACTGCGCCCGCCTTGACTGCATCGATGGCGTAATCGATTCCATTGGTGCGAATCCCGGGCAAAGCGATGAATGCCGAGTTCACAGTCACCGCAGCGCTATTGCTGGCGATATCCTGGATCTCGATGGAGGGTACCGGATCGCGCGTAGCGAAGCCTGCCAGCAGTTCCGACAGCGCTATGCGGGTCATTCGTGGATTGGCCATCATGCCCCCTGTTCCCGGCTTTGTACCAACGTCGGTAAATCGTCAGGTGGAATATCGAGTATGCGCAACGCATTTGAAACGACATCGCTAAATACCGGTGCCGCCACCAGGCCACCGTAGTAACCATTCTGAGTGGGTTCATCGATCATTATCGCCATTACCAGGCGCGGATTACTGACCGGGGCGATGCCGGCGAATACGGCGACGTAATCGTCCTTTTGATAGCCGCCCGCGATACTCTTCCTGGCGGTGCCTGTTTTACCAGCGACCTGGTATCCGGGAATCGCAGCCAGATGCGCAGTCCCCTTCGGTCCTACTACCTCCGCCATCATCTTGATGAGCGCGTGCGCAGTCGATGCCTTCATCACGTGCCGCGCAATCTGGTTATGCGGACTGGTTTCTACTTCCTTGCGCACCAGGCTGAGATCGAGCAACCGCCCCTCATTGGCAATCACCGCATAAGCGCGCGCCAATTGGGTAATCGAAACCGACATGCCGTAGCCAAAACCCATGGTGGCATGATCGAGTGGCTGCCACTGACTGTGGTGCGGAAAGTAACCCGAGGTTTCGCCGGGAAAAGAGACACCCGATGCTTCACCGAAACCGTAGCCCTTGAAACTCTCCCACATTTCCTCCTTGTGCATCGACATGGCAATGCGCGAAGCACCGACATTGCTGGAGCGGCGCAGGATATCGGACAGGCTGAGCACGCCGAAGTTGCGCACATCCTTGACCGCGTGCCCACTTACCATCCAGTGCCCGGGAGAGGTGTCGATGGTACTGCCAGCATGAAAACGTCCGCGGTCGATAGCCGCTGCCACGGTAAAGGGCTTGATCGTCGATCCCGGCTCAAAGACATCGGTCAGGGCACGATTACGCTGCTGCGCCGCGTCCATGTTGTGACGCCGATTCGGGTTATAGGAAGGTTGATTGACCATCGCCAGAATTTCACCGCTGCGTGCGTCGAGCAACACGGCAGAACCGGCCCTGGCCGCATGATACTGGATCGCCCTGGCGAGACTGCGATAGGCAATGTACTGCAGGCGCATATCGATACTGCTGTATATATCCTTGCCCGACTCGGCGCGTGATACCTGTGCCAGCTCCTCGATCACCTCACCGTGGCGATTACGAATTACACGTCGCTTTCCTGGTTGCGCGCTGAGCCAGTCCTGGTAGGCGAGTTCCAGCCCTTCCTGTCCACGGTCATCGATGTCGGTAAAACCGACCAGGTGCGAAACCACTTCTCCAGCCGGATAGTAACGGTTGTATTCACGCTGCAGGTAGACACCGTCGATACCGCCGGCAACCGCGCTCGCGAAATCGGGTTCGAGCTGGCGCTTGAGGTAAACAAATTCACGATTGGCGCGCTGTTTCAACAAGGTAACCGTCGCGCGGAAATCAAGTTCCAGCTTGTCAGTGACCTGCTTCAAAGCAGTGAGGTTTGCGAGGATTTCTGTCGGGTTGACCCAGACCGAGTCGACCGGTGTACTGATCGCCAGCGGCGTACCGAAACGATCGAGAATAGATCCGCGGTAGGCTGGCGTCTCTATGGTACGTATCTGTCGTTGCCCTCCCTGGCTGGTGAGGAAATCCTGTTCGACCACTTGCAGGTAAAGCGCACGAGTTACCAGGCCGGCCAGCAAAGAGAACATCACCAGTAAAACGAAATAGTGTCGCGCCCCCAGAAACTGCGGCTGGTACTCAGGTCTATCGATGCTACTTTCGCGCTTCATCGTCTTACGCCTGGTAGCCTTGCGTGGGCTGATCGAGCGCTTCATTTCAGCCTCACCAGTTCAACTTTTTCCGGGATTTGCATCTGCAGATCGTGACGCGCCCGCGATTCGACGTGGCTGTGAGTGGCCAGTGTTGTGTTCTGCAATTGCAGGCGGCCCCACTGAATTACCTGCTGATCCTGCTGCTTTTGAATACCGCGCAATTCGGCAAACAGCACACGACTTTGATGCTTGACGTATATCACCGTCAGTGCACTGCCGAGGACCAGGGTCAGCAGCAGCGACAACGAGATTCTGCTATCCATCAGGCTGCTCGCTCGGCGCATCGCAAAATGGCGCTGCGCGCTCGTGGATTGACCGCGAGCTCCGCAGCTCCGGGCTTGATCGCCTTGGCGGGGGAGGCAACGCGCAGTACCGTATGCATCTCGCTGTCACGCACCGGCAGACCACGCGGGATACTCGGTTGCGTGCTCTGCTTTTTGATAAAACGTTTCACCAGCCGATCCTCGAGCGAGTGAAAGCTGATTACCAGCAGGCGTCCACCGATTCTCAGGATATCCAGAACCGTTTCCAGGAGCCGCTGGATCTGGGCGAGTTCCTTATTGATGTGAATGCGTATTGCCTGGAAGCTGCGGGTCGCCGGGTGCTTGTGATTCTTCGGACGCGGCACCAGTGTGCTGATGATCGACGCCAGAGTTGCAGTATCTTCGATCGGTTGGGTTTGACGTATTTCGACCAGCTTTCTGGCAATGCGCCGCGAGTGACGTTCTTCGCCGTATTCCCATAGAACTCGAGCAATCTCGGCTTCATCGGCGTGCTCTAGCCACTCGGCTGCGGACTCACCCTGCTGCGGGTTCATGCGCATGTCCAGCGGACCGTTGTGCTGAAAACTGAAACCGCGCCTGGCATCGTCGAGTTGCGGCGAAGAAACCCCGAGATCGAGCAATATGCCATCGACCTGCTCGAGCAGATCTAATTCAGCCATATGCGCCTTGAGGTTGGCATAATCATCGTGAATGATGGTGACCCGTGCATCGGCACCGAGAGAGGCCTGCGCGTCGGCAATTGCCTGTGGGTCACGATCCATGACGATTAAACGGCCGTCCTGATCCAGTGCAGCGAGGATCGAGCGAGCGTGTCCACCGCGGCCGTAAGTACCATCGACATAACGACCCTTGGGCTTGATCGCCATCGCCGCAATGACTTCGTCATGCATGACCGGAGCATGCGTAGCGTTCACAGCGTCAACTCCGCCAGGGCCGCAGGGGTTTCGCCATCCTCGGGCTCGTTCAACCACGACTCCATACGCTGATTCCACAGCGTCTCATCCCAAAGCTCGAATTTCTTACCCTGGCCGATGAGTACTACCTTCTTGCCCAGCCGCGCGTATTCACGCAACGGGTTGGATAACAGCATACGTCCATTGCCATCAACTTCGACCTCGGTAGCATGACCGATCAGTAGTCGCTGGATACGTCGCGTGGTAGGGTTAAAGCTTGGCAGGGCTTCGATTTTCTCTTCGATCAGCTCCCATTCGGGCAATGGGTAAATCAGCAAACAGGGTTGCTCGGTATCGATGGTTACGATTAATTCACTATCGCAATTTTCAAGCAGACGCTCCCGATAGCGCGCGGGGAGAACTATTCTCCCCTTCGCGTCCAGAGACAGATTGGAAACCCCTCTAAATTTTTGCACGCTTGACCCGTTTTATGCCACTTTGTGACACTTTTACCCACCAGATGACACAATATGGCTTATTTTGAGCACAAGTCAAGTAAAAATGGGCTGTAGCTATAGGTCTTTTCTCAATGGCGTCAATAACTTAGCTGTATTTTTCGAAGATTTTCGAGGGATACGTCAAGCAAATCGGTTACTTAGAAACAAATGTTAATGTGTTTTGTGAAGTGTCGATGAATTTTGTGCAGTTTTGCACAAAAAATATCGGGCAGTTCTGTGCAAACCAACCAGTACCTGGCTGGCAATCACCGCCAGATAGTAACGCGGGGCGACGAGTACTTGCGTTCGCCTGGCTTCAACGTATTGCCGATCGCTTTCACACTGGCAGGTGCACACCCGCTATGCTGCGAAGAGATCGTTAATTCACTGAAAATAATGCAACGCGATCAAGCACTTGAACTGCACCGCAGCCCTGCCCTGTGAATCCCGGTCCACTGCAGATCCTGCTCGCTACCTTACCGTAGAGGGGTAGTATTGAGTGGATCGCACACGACCCGCGCACGCGGCGGCAATGACAGCGCTGACAAGAGGTGCAGCTTAACTGTGCACATGCACTCGTAGGCGATCAGTTTGCCGGTCGCGCCAATAGCTCGCGTCAGGTCACCCTGATACAGCAGCAACACCTCGCCGTGATTGCCACCTGTATCGGTCGCGGCATTATCGATCCAGCGTTGCTGCGACGCAATATCGTGGTCTTCGGAACCAATCTGCCGGCTTTGCAGGACAGGCGTTTTCGTATCGGTGACGCCCCGCTCGAGTCCAGCGGGGCCTGCCATCCCGATAGCAACATGGAGCGCGTGCCCGGCGTCGGCGATATTAGCGCGCGCGTCAACGAAGCAGGCCGAGTACGCATTCGCGACCGCCTGTTTCACACGCGATGATGAATCGAACCCTGCGGCTGTCAATCCACCGACGCCAACAGGCTCGCATTACCGCCGGCCGCGGTCGTGTCGATGCATAGATGGCGCTCCAGTACGTAACGCTCCGGCGCAATTTTCTGATTCTCCAGTGAGACGATAGCGCCGGGTCGCTGCGCGAGTGCAAGCCGCAGCGCACGCGTCCACTCCGAGACGCCGGCTGCGGCGACCACGGCAATGTCTTGCAACGCCGTCAGCGTAGCGGCGGCAATCGTGCCATCGACCACGGCTAAAGGCGCTCCGGCCGCGATCAGCGGCTGAGCCAGCTTACTGGCCTCGGGTGCAACAATGACCACTGCACAACCTGCACCGAGCGCCTGCGCTGCCTGCGCAATCGCAATCTCCGCAGTCGGGCCGAGGCACAGTGTCGTTCCCTTGGCATAAAAACTGAGGCGGTTGCTCTCCCCGGTAGGTCCGGGAAGGGTTTGCGGGGTCATGTCGAAAGCGGCCGTCTCGGCGAGTGCCTTGCGAATAATACTGCCACTACCCCCGAGTGCCTTGCGCAATACCGCGACGCGATCGGGTCTTGCCGCCCAGTTGCGTGCATCGAGACCATCGATTTTCGCCTGTATTTCCACGCTATCGACCAGAGTCGCCTGCGGCGCGGCCAGGGTTTCGGCAATGGCCCGGCGTCGAAACCGCTCGAGGTAGTGAGGTCCACCGGCCTTGGGACCGGTACCGGACAAGCCTTCACCACCGAAGGGTTGCGAGCCGACGATAGCGCCAATCTGGTTACGATTGACATAGGCATTACCGACGTGCAGGCGCTCGACAATTTGCTGCACGCGATCGTCAATGCGGGTATGCAAACCGAAAGTCAGCCCATAACCGCGCGCGTTGATGGCGTCGACCACCCTGTCAATATCACGCGCCTTGAAACTGGCGACGTGCAGAACGGGGCCGAAGATTTCACGCTCCATGTCGGCGATGCCGTTTACCTTGATGACGGCAGGCGACACGTAGGTTCCCTGAGCCGGCGCCGGCAGGATCTTGAGCAGGTTACCCGCCGACTCCTGGGCCGCGGTATAGGCACTGATATCCTGTTGCGCCTCCTTGTCGATTACCGGGGAAACATCGGTGGCGGTATTCCAGGGATCGCCGATGGTCAGCGATTCCATCGCACCGAATAACATTTCCAGCAGGCGTTCGCGTGCTTCTTCCTGCACGTACAGCATTCGCAGCGCCGAGCAACGCTGTCCAGCCGATTGAAATGACGAGATCAGAATATCGCGCACCGCCTGTTCGGTGAGCGCCGTGCTGTCGACGATCATCGCGTTGAGTCCGCCGGTCTCCGCGATCAATACCGCGTCGGGCCCGGCATTTTGCGCCAGCGTGCGGTGGATGATCTGTGCCACTTCGGTCGAACCGGTAAAGCATACCCCGGCGATGCGCGGGTCCGAGGTTAGCGGTCCACCCACCGTCGGTCCGTCGCCCGGTAACAACTGCAGGGCCGCCACCGGCAACCCGGCCTCGCGCATCAACGCGACCGCGCGCGCCGCGATTACCGGCGTTTGCTCGGCGGGTTTGGCCAGCACCGCATTGCCTGCCGCCAGTGCGGCCGCAATCTGGCCGCTGAAGATCGCCAGTGGAAAGTTCCACGGGCTGATGCAGACGAAAATACCGCAGGGCATCCCCGGCGACTCGTCGTCGAGGCGTACCGCCTCATCCGCGTAGTAGCGCAGGAAATCGACCGCTTCGCGCACCTCGGCAATGCCGTCGAGTACCGTCTTGCCAGCCTCACGGGTAGTGATCGCGGTGAGTTCGGCAATATTGTCTTCATACAGATCGGCGACCCTGCGCAATAGCGCGGCACGCTCGGCAACCGGCCAGGCCGACCATTGTGCGAAACCGTCTTCGGCCGCATCGAGAGCGAGTGCAACCTCTTCCCTGGTCGCCTCGCGAACCTCGGCAACAACACGGTTTGTATCGGCCGGTGATACCCGCTTGTGCACCTCGCCCGACGCGGGGGCGTCACTTGCGATCATCGGGCCGGCACTCCATACATGCTCGGCGAAAACCTCGCGCGCTGCTAATAATGGCATGATCGACGCGGGTTCATTGACACGGTAGCCCTTCGAGTTGCGCCGCAATGGAGCAAACAAATCGGCAGGACGGCGGATCATCGGGTTGGCGATCGCATCGCCCAGCGCCTCGACTTCCGCGACCGGGTCACGCGTGATGGATGCTGACGGAATGGCGTCGTCGACGACCTGGTTGACGAATGAACTGTTGGCGCCATTTTCCAGCAGGCGGCGCACCAGGTAGGCGAGCAGGTCGCGATGGGCGCCGACCGGTGCATAGATACGACAATGTGCCCCAGAGGTTTGTCTGACGATCTGGTGCATCGATTCGCCCATGCCATGCAGGCGCTGGAACTCGAAACTGTCCTTGTCCTCGCCAGCCATGGCCAGCACCGCGGCGCAGGTATGCGCATTGTGAGTTGCAAACTGCGGGTAGATGCGATCGCGTCGATCCATCAGCATCTGCGCACAGGCCATGTAACTGACATCGGTATTGATCTTGCGCGTAAACACCGGGAAAGACGCCACTCCGAGTTCCTGCGCGAGCTTTACCTCGGTATCCCAGTACGCGCCCTTGACCAGGCGTATCATGATTTTTCGATCCTGTCGCTCGGCCATGTCGTACAGCGTTTTGATGACGGGTGCGGCACGCTTGCTATAGGTCTGCACCACGATGCCGAGACCGTCCCAGCCGGAAAGCGACGGCTCCGACAACAGCGCCTCGATGACATCCAGCGACAGGTCAAGGCGGTCCTGCTCCTCGGCATCGATGTTAAATCCGATACCGGCAGCGGCGGCCTGGTTCGCCAGGTCGATCGTGCGTGGCACCAGCTCAGCCATGACCGTCGCGCGATGGGTGTATTCATAGCGCGGATGCAGTGCCGAAAGTTTCACTGAAATTCCCGGGCTGGAGCGCACATCGCCTTTCGCCCGCTTGGCGATCGCGACAATCGCCTTCGCATAAGCCTGGTGATAACGTATCGCATCGGCCTCGGTACGCGCCGCCTCGCCGAGCATGTCGTAGGAATAGGTGTAACCTTCCTCCTCGAGATCACGCGCGTTGCGCAAACCTTCCTCGATTGTCTGGCCGAGCACGAACTGTCGACCCAACAGTTTCATCGACTGCGCGACCGCGGTGCGCACCAGTGGTTCACCTGCGCGCCTGATCAAACTGCGCAATGCTGCAGCAGGTTTGTTGGGATCGTCTTGCAGCACTTTGCCGGTTAACAACAATGCCCAGGTGGACGCGTTGATTAATGGTGAAGCGGAATGTCCGAGATGAGCGCCCCAGTTGGACGGTTCGATCTTGTCAGAGATGAGATCATCGATGGTTTCCGCGTCGGGTACTCGCAGCAAGGCCTCGGCAAGGCACATCAGGCCCACTCCCTCGTCCGTCGACAGACCGTACTCGGCCAGGAAACTCTCCATCATCGATGGCGAGGTTTGCTGTCTTACACGGTCGACGATGCGCGCGCCGGCAGCAGCAACCGCCTTACGTTCACTCACATCGAGTTTGATCTGTGCGATCAGGTCGCGCATCACGCTGGCTTCGTCTGCCGCGTAATTGCTTCTGACGGCATCCCGAAGCGCATTGCCGTTGGTGTCGGAATTCTCGCTGCTATTCATTATTCAAGGGTCCGCTGTTTGTTGACAAATAATGGCGGTAGCACATGCGCTGACACACCAGCCAGAAAAACACTT
>JAJDOF010000110.1 GCA_022340305.1 Gammaproteobacteria bacterium | reverse complement strand
AGGCCTGACCCAAACAAGGTACGCATCACCATCCGTCTAGATGCGGATATTATTGAGCACTTTAAGAACATCGTCCTTGGGGCAGGTGGAGGAAACTACCAAACGCTCATAAATGATGCATTGAGAGAGCATATTCAGGCTCAGGATAAGGGGCTAGAAAAGGCGCTTCGTAAGGTTATTCGAGAAGAGCTCAAGAAAGCCGGATGAGATGCATAACAAACAAATGCAGTCGGACGCGGCTACGCCGCGCCGCTGATTTGGGCGTTAAAGCGCTTCGGTAATCGTGCAATTTAGACAATCAGCAGGAAACAAGGGGGCCATCGATGCGTACAGACATAAGTTTTAAATCAAAGGGCTTAGAATGCCGAGGATGGCTGTTCGCGCCTGACAACATTAAGACCGGCACAAAACTTCCCGCAATCGTGATGGCCCACGGTTTCAGCGCTGTAAAAGAACAAGGATTACCAGACTTTGCCGAATATTTTTCGAACGCTGGCTTTATCGTCTTAGTTTTTGATTACCGCTTTTTTGGTGATAGCGAAGGCGAGCCCAGATGCCAGTTATTTCCATTGGAGATGGTTGAAGATTACCGAAATGCAATAACCTGGCTATCTGAACATGCTAACGTAGATCGAGATCGAATAGGAATATGGGGTACATCTTATAGTGGAGGACTAGTTGCTTATGTAGGTGCGATTGATAAACGCGCGAAAGCTATAGTTGCACAAGTTCCATCAATCATCGACCCTGAATCTCGACGCAATATGAATCCTGAAAAATGGGACAGCGTCGAAGAATTATTACTGCAAGACCGCATTGCAAGGTATTCGACCGGTAAGGTCAACTACATGAAGGTGGTAGCACCGGAAGGTGAGCCTTGCATACTACCCGGGCAGGAAAATTATGATGCGCTTACCGGGATGGCAGCCATTGCTCCTAACTGGCGAAATGAGATTACGGTAGAATCTCTGGAAAAGATTCGGGAATTCGATCCCGTAAGCCGTATTCACCTGATTGCCCCGCGAGCTCTTCTGGTCATTGCTGCAGAGAAAGACAATCTTATTCCATTAGAAGCTGTTAGTCGCTCTTTTCAAAAAGCACTGGAACCCAAAGATCTAATTGTCCATCCTATATTGCACTTCGATATCTATTCAGACCCTTGGAAAACGAAAGCAGCTAGTGCTGCAATTAACTGGTTTGAAGAGTATCTTAAGTAGCATTGTCATACCTTCCAACTGCGCTCTAACACACGCATACAGTCGGACAAAGTGCCCACTACGCGTGCATTTTGCCACTGAGCGCAGCGTTAGGCGACCAAAGTGAACGACATTTTTGTTTCTATTGCGATTTACTCATTCTTAGCGTTTCCCCCAGCCTTATTGATCTTAAAGTTCATTACCAAAAAGCCTGGATGGTGGCTAATCGTCCTACTAATAGTCCTATTTGTACTACTTGGCTGGGGCCTGGTTTTTACTGCATTTGTTGAAGAACAAGCTCGCATTAGTGAACTTATTGATCAGGAAAGATACGAGGAATTGCCCGAGGGTTGGGACAGCGATGGAGCGTCCGGTGTATTCGCTCTTTTCGGTGGTTGGCTAGTCCCGCTTGCTTATTTCGTACTTTGGTTAGTGATATACACTCTGGCAGCTATGGTCAGACGTCTTTTTACATCAAGGTAGCCGCCTAACGCATGCAGTCGGACCCAGCAGAGCTGGGCCGCTGATGCGAGGCGATATGATTTTCTTGAGAACTTGCCAGATTACTTGAAAATCAAACATTCATACATACAATGTACATATGCCTCAGCTTCAATTCGAATGGGATCAAAGGAAAAGCAAATCTAATGCGAAAAAGCATGGAGTTTCTTTTGAAGAAGCTCAAACCATATTCTACGATGAGCAGGCCATCGTATTTGATGATCCTGACCACTCCGATGAGGAAGATCGGTTCATCATTCTCGGCACCAATCACAAGTTGAATACCCTGGTTGTGTGTCATTGTTATCGCGAAAAGGAAACCATGATTCGCATCATTTCAGCTCGTAAAGCAAATAAGGAAGAGGAGCAATTTTACTGGACACATAAATCATGAGAGAGAATTACGATTTTTCGAAAATGAAGGGGAGAAAGAATCCCTATACAAAATATCTGAAACAACCAGTAACCATGAGGCTGGATAAGGATTCGATTGCTTATTTTAAAGGTTTAGCAGAGGAATCTGGCATCCCATATCAGACTCTAATCAACCTATATCTCAGGGACTGCGCCAGCAACGAGCGTAAGCTAGATATGAAATGGAGATGAAAAATCACACAATCGTATGCAGTCGGACAAAATTGCCCTACGCTTGCAATTTTGCCGCTGATGCGAAGCGTTAGGCATCTGAGATAAATTATGATCACTTGTTATATACGTTACGTAATCGACGCGGATAAGTTGGCAAATTTTGAACATTACGGAAAACTCTGGATTCCACTGGTTGAAAAATTTGGCGGCAAACATCATGGATATTTTTTGCCATCGGAAGGCGCAAATAATGTGGCCTTAGCCATGTTTACTTTTCCAGGCCTGTCCGAATACGAGGAGTATCGGAAAAAGTCTTTTGAAGATGCAGACTGCAAGGCAGCATTCAAGTATGCGCAAGATACAAAATGTATTGTTAGTTATGAACGAAGCTTCTTTCGCCCAGTTTTCGAATAGATCCAGACCGATGCCTAACGCATGCAGTCGGACGCGGCAAAGCCGCGCCGCTGATGCGAAGCGTTATGCGGAAGATGTAATTGATCTTACCCTGAACGAGGCAATTCCTTTTTACAACAGGACGAACTGACAGATGAAACAACAATCGAGTCAAATGAGAAAACCTGGCAAAGTCATTAATACCAAAAAAGCAGAATATTATGTTTATGATTTCGAGGGCCCGTCGTTAGAAGGCGTGTATCAGCTTGATCTTAGTTATGACCAGGAAACCGGACATGGTGCTTATATGATCAGGATGGAGCCCGGCACAATTACTACCAAGCATATCCATACACTCAGAGAAGAATACTTGATACTTGAGGGCGATATTATCGAGTCTGACGGGACCGTGTTAGGACCAGGAGATTATATTATTTACGAACCAGGATCAGAGCATAATAGCAGGACAGAAAACGGCGCCCTTGTCATTGGATTTGACTACCCCTCTCCAGATCAGCTAAAAGCAAAACGCAACTCAGAAATCGAAAATTGATACTAAGTCACCTTCAAATTTATCCGCATAGCAATCGCATGCAGACGGACGCGGCAAAGCCGCGCCGCTGATGCGGGCGTTAGGTAACTAATGACAGACCTTGACTGGCCATACAATTTGCCTATCTGGCGACGTTCTTTGCACCTTAAGTCACCTGATGGCACGATGTGGGCTGAGATTAAAGACGCGATAGAAGTGTCAATGGGAAATCCGACCTTGGGAACTATAGTTTTATCGAATGGGCTGGAAGTAGAAAAATGTAATCCCAGCTTTGTTTGGTCAGACGATTCGAAGTTTCTGGCCGTAGCCCAATATACTTCAAACTGGTTTGCTGGATCAGGCAAGCAAAAGTTACTCATACTTAATGTACTCGAAAACAATGCGCGGCGCTCATCGAAGCTTGCCTACTATATTCAACCTGAATCTTTTAAAGATGGAATAGTTTCAGTAACGATAAGTCCGTTCCATAAACCTCAGGCCAGGCAATTCAGTTTGGAGTCAATTGAGCAGAATTTCGAATTCATGAAAACCCTACCTAACAAGGCGCTGCAATCGGACCGGTCTGTGGCCGGGAGCTAAGCGCCGCGTTATGTGGCAAGTACTCAGACCGATTTAGCAATATGAAATAATCGCAAAGTAGACACTCAGAACCTGATTACTAGAGCCGGGAAAATTCCCAATCTCGTCATTAAGAAATAAAAAACTACAGCCTGGAGAAAATTTTTTACCGCCAGTGCTTAACAGTGAGTAATTCCTCTTTCCAGGGAATAATCACTAGTTCCCATATAAGGCTCCTGTATCCCGGTTGAAATTGAAGATCATTATTTTACTCGGATAAGTGGGGCTATATTCGAGGAAATACTATTATGGTTGGGGAATAATTTTTGATTTGATATTTAAAGTTTTTCTTAATGGTGAGGAAATTATTATTTAATTTACTTACTTTCAGGTGTATGCCAATCTCGACTCATCGAAATTTATTAACAAGGTACTTGAATAGCCATGCCAAAATATAACGATAAATTTACTTTAGACATACATGACATTGATCTTATCGAGAAAGCACTTCGTGTTATGTGGTCTGAGGATGAAAAAAATATACTAACAGGTCAAGGGTTCCCTAGAAAAACAACAGAACGTATTAGAAACATCCACAATTTGCTAGGAAAAATTTCTAGCCAGAAAATCTATTATAGTGAAGTAAACAGGACATCTTGTCCTATCGGCTAGAATCAACACATACCAGGCCGATAGAATGTAGCAGTGCGGCGTAATATACCGCATGTCTTGAAACCTTTCAGCAACCTCAAGTTTAACCGGATAACCGCTCAAGTCTTGCGGATAGATCTGACGTTAAACCAATTGGTGAAAAGTTGAATATGGCACGGCAAAGAAATAGAGCAAAATTTATAACAATCGCATGCAGTCGGACGCGGTAGAGCCGCGCCGCTGATGCCAGGCGTTGAACTAAGGAATATAAACATGGAATTCTTTTTCAAGCATTTTTTCTTCTTTATAGAAAATGCTGAGAATCCAGGTGCCAGGTGCGATTTCCCATTCCTCATCAAAACTAAAGCCATAGTAAACTGTTCTCCCTATTACATATTTGTCTGTGTATCGATAGCTTGAAAATGATTGTCCATTATGCGGATTTGTCAGATCAGGATGTGTCCCGGCACACTCGACAGTAATATATTCTCCGCTCGGCTCACCGATTATTTCGAATCTGAAACCAAATTCAGTCCCGAGCTTTGCTGGAATATGATTACTTTCACTTAGCATTTTTTCAAATTTTACATCGTTCATATCAGTAAAGTTCGGATCATCTGTCTCGGACAACTTATCCAGCTTTGTTTGTACTGTTCCAAATTCAATTAAAGAGAAATTTGATACGCTTACAGTCGAGCACCCTGTAATCATGATTGACAGCAAGGCAATTGATAACTGGACTTTATTCATTTTCAACTCGTAGCAATATACGATTCAATAATCCTACGCCCATGTTATAAAAAACGAAATTCACAAGTTCGCTGCTGGCCGAAGATTGTCTCCCACCTTCAGGCGCTGGGGGACCGATTTCGAGTTTAAATAAAGCCCTTATTATGTGACCTTTAAATACAGCTGGCGCTCCCTGCTGGAGTACAACGTCCAGTTAATTTTTGTACCCGACCAATGATTGCTTGGCTTTCGGCCGGATCGTGTTAATTTAGCGATTCGTCGAAACGCTCAGCTGTTTTATGCCCGCACCAAACACAAGAACTGTCAGTAATCGCCAGGCAGTTATCGCCTTTGCTCTTGGCACCCTGTTCTTCGGTTATGCCTTCGTACAGCGGGTATCACCCAGTGTCATGACTGCCGAGCTGATGCGCGATTTTGCCGTCGGCGGCGCCGCGCTGGGTTCACTGTCGGCGTTTTACTTCTATGCCTATGCATCGATACAGTTGCCGGTCGGGATGCTCACCGATCATTTCGGTCCGCGTAAGTTGATGAGCTTTGCCGCCGCCCTGTGTGCGCTGGCCTCGCTCGGCTTTGCACTCTCCGATTCGGTACTCACCGCCTCGCTCGGACGGGCGTTGATCGGTGGCACCGTGGCATTCGGCTTCGTCGGCACACTGGCGATTGCCGGGTACTGGTTCAAGCCTTCACAGTACGCCCTGCTCGCCGGCCTGCTGCAGACTGTCGGCATGAGTGGCGCCATCTTCGGCCAGGCGCCATTGCGCCAGATGGTCGAGTCCATCGGCTGGCGCGACACGATTAACCTGCTCGCACTGGTCGCCCTGGTGCTGGCGATATTGCTGTTCAAACTGGTGCCGATGCGCTCCAGCGTACAAAAGCAACGCACGCCAGGCGTCAGCGTGCTGCAAGGTCTGAAGGCGGTTACCACCAACCCGCAGACCTGGATCTGTTCGCTGATCGGTTTCGGCATGGCGGCGACCATGCTCGCCTTTGGCGGACTTTGGGGCGTACCCTGGCTTACCTCGGCACACGGCTACAGCACCACTGAAGCGGCGGGTATTACCTCGATGATCTTTGTCGGCTGGGCGATATTCTCACCGCTGGCGGGCTGGACTTCCGATCGCATGGGCCGGCGTAACCTGATTTTGCGCGCGGGCTCATTGACCGCACTGTTGTCGACGACCTGCCTGGTTTACTTCACTCCAGGCAATACCCTGCTGTTGATGGCCTTGATCTTCGTCATCGGCGCCGGCGGCAGTGCGATGACGGTATGCTTCGGATCTGTCAAGGAATTGAACGACGTTAACTACGCCAGTACCTCCCTCGGCTTGATGAACATGTGCATCGTCGGCGCCGGCGCAGTGATGCAACCACTGATCGGCTGGCTGCTGGATTCGAACTGGGATGGCACCATGCAGGCAGGCGCGCGGATCTATTCTGCCAATAACTACAGTACCGCATTTTTCAGTCTGCTGGTGGTCAATGTCGCCGCACTAGTCGGCACGCTGATGCTGCGAGAAACCCATTGCCGGCAACTTCCATCACCCGATTAGCCGAGTCTGATGCAACAACTTACCACCCTGTGACCAGGGAAGAGCGCACTGGATATTGGGGTAGAATCCTGGGCAAGTGACGACAGCTCGCCTAATTCAGTGCAGGTTTAACCAAGAAACCTCCCTGTTTCGAATCAAATCCGATCAACAGAATCTGCGCTGGCTCGATGGTCACCACCTGGTCGAACCGATGGTTGAAGCCCTCGATGCGCACACTGTCGTTCATCCTCAGCTCGAGCCGATGTACGCCCGCCGCTATTTTCGCGCTGTAAAACACATCGACGCCGCCATCGCCGAACAGGCCGGGCGGCGGCAATGACGCCGCATATATCATCGCGCCATCGAGTTGCGCTTCGATCGAAACCGGCGAGCGCTCACGTGGACAGTCATCGATCTTGCGCATGTTCGGCGCCAGTTTATTCAACTCTTGCTGACTCAACATACGGCAGGGTTCACGCAGTTGCCCGGCATGGGCAAAGGCAATCGTCAGTTTCGCTTCGTCTGCGCCAAGCAGGCGAACCGATGGTGAACTGGCAAAATACCACAGCAACCCCATAAACAGGCTGTAGTTCAAGGCCTGCAACAAAAACCGCAACCACTTGTTGGCAACATCATCCATGACGGGCTCAACCGGCCTCTTCGACCGCGACGCGTGCTGCCTGGTTCAACTCGCGCAGACGTTGGCGAAACGCAGAGAGATCCCTGGCGATCAAGGGCGCATCCGGTTCGGCACCGCCGTGCAGCAGTATACGTGCGTGCTCGGCGCGCCCTCGTAAGCCCGGCTTGCGCTCACCAGCGAAGCGCATCCGTGTCCACAGGTTACCGAAGCGATAGTAACAGTCATTGTGGCGACAGCCCGTTACCATTACGCCGTCGGCCCCCTGCTTCAAGGCGTATTCCACCAATGTTGGCGGCAACATCCCGCTGCAGATCAACTTGATGCCACGGGTATCGTCGCCATTCAGGCGCATGACATCGATTCCGTGTTCACAGCCGAATACCAGGATTTTTAAATCACCGCTCATCGAGTCGATTGCGCTGCGAGTCAAACTTCGTAGTTCGTCGACACGCAGTTGCGGCATGTCGATACCCGTCTTCAGTTCGCCGCGAGGGGTACGAAACGGATTCGATGCCGGACAGGAACCCGCACAGATACCGCAGGCGCCGCACAGCGCCGGATCTACCGCAACCTCGTAGTCGTAACGGGCACCATCCGTACGCGCCTGCAGCGTAATCGCATCGAACGGGCAGTCTTCGAAGCAGATGCCGCAACCATTGCAATGCTCGAGATCGACGACGGCTTTGGCGCCATCTTTTTTTGGCAATAACCAGGGCATCATCATCAATAAGAAGGTCACAGCCGTGGTCAATATCCAGATCTGCTGCGCAGGCCAGAGTTCCAACAACGGGTAAACATTCAGATAAAACCAGTCGAGGTGAATTTCCGTCGGTACGCGTCCGAGATCGGCGGGCGCATGGCTGGTAGCCGGTGCGGCCAGCGACAGCGCCAGCAGTGCAACAAAGGTGCCGGCCGCGAGCCCACGCGGCGGATTGATATTGACGTTGGAAAGACGCTTGACGTGCAACCACAGCATGAACATCAGCAGCATCGGTTGGCCCAGTAAATGCAGGAACTCGATGAGAATGAAAAATCGATCGGTCATACCACCGGAAACAAAATTACGCGTCATCGCACCCGAGAAGATGGGCAACGCATCCATCAACTGCGCCGATCCAACCGCTATATACTGCGCCATTTCGTCCCAGACCAGCCAGTAGCCGGTAATACCGATGGTCACGATCAACCACAGATTGGGAATGCCGGTGACCCACGAGAACCAGCGGAACCCGCGATAACGTCCCGAGGCGAACTCCTTGAACAGGTGTAATAGTACGGTGACGATCACCGCATCCGACGCGTAGCGATGCAGGCTGCGCATGACCCCCGCCGCATACCATTGGTCATGTGTTATGTATTCAAGCGACGCGTGGGCGCCATCCAGGCTGCCGTGGAACGGAATGAACAGGTAAATACCACTGACCAGGATAATCCAGAACAGGAAAAAGGACAGCGTGCCGAGGTGATATAACGGGTTCCACTCGGTACCAAAGGAAAGGTTGAACCAGGACTCGAGCGCGAGATAGACGCGCTTTAGCGGATTGATTATCACCTGATCGGGTTCTCTAAACAGACTGGCAGAGCATTGACTCTACCCGATGCCCCGCCAGTTCGATCTGACTAAAGTCAAATCATACCTGCCCGTTGTGAAGTCCGCGCACTACGATCACGGCGGTAAAAACGATAATGGAACCACCGATCAGCATGCCGATAAACAGCGAGTAATCGAAGTAATAGCCATCCCGGGCGGGGTCGTAAGTGGTACAAAACAGTTTGATCCTGTCAACCAGGTTGGCCAACAAAGGTTGCTCAGAGGGACTGCTGCCGAGCACCAGTTCGATTAACGGATCAACCAGCAACGGCGTCTCGAAGACCTGGCCGTAAACCTGGCGGTAGACGCGACCCTCGGCATCGATGACGGTCGCCTGGATCAGGTGATCGAAACCGTTGGATGTTGGCAGATACTGAAAGCCGATGTCGCTGGCCAGTTGCTCAACTGCACTGCTGTTCCCGCTCAACAGTTGCCAATCTTTATCGTCGATCCCCTGCTTGCTGGCGAAGTATCGCATCGCGGCCGGGGTATCGACGTGTACGTCGAAACCGACGACGGCAACCGCGAAACTGTCGTCACCGAGCGCGGTGCGCGCCTTGTCCACCACTTCTGACAGAAAGCGGGTAGTCATCGGGCAGATTTGATAGCAGCTGGTATACACCATGCTAAGTACCAGCGGCTTGCCGCGAAACTCACTGAAGCTGAGGCTATGCCCATCGGCACGCAAAAACCGAACGTCTGCGACTGACCGACCAATGGCGGCCTGACTGATGGCAAGCGCCCGGTCATAATCGAAGGCAGAGCCGCCTGGGCTCGCATCGCCGAGTGCTGGCGAACCCTGGGCCAATACGGGTACCGCGCAAAACAGCAGCGCATGCAGTAGCAAAACTCGAATCAGGGCGGGCAGTTTCATCGCCGGGTTTAATCGATGACTAGCCGAGCAACAGGACGTCGACAAGCGCACCGATCAGCAATAATACCAGCTGCAGCAACGATGCAAAAAAACTCTTCATCGCCACGCGCGGCGACGGATCCCGCAGCATCAGAATATTGTGGTAGATGAAAAACCCACCGCCTCCAGCAGCGGCAACCAGGTAGATCCAGCCCATGCCATAGAAGAACGGTAAAATCGAGATCGCGACCAGCATCAGGGTATTGACCAGCACCACCTGGGCACAGCGCCGATTGCCGATGATCACCGGTAGCATCGGTATCCCGGTACGCTGGTAGTCCTTGCTCTTGGCAATCGCGAGGCTCCAGAAATGCGATGGCGTCCACAGGAACAGCACCAGTGCCAGCATGATCGCTATCGGGCCAATCGCGGGGTCGACCGCCGCCGCCCCGGCGAGCACGGCGAAGCTGCCCGAGGCGCCGCCGATGACGATGTTGGTCCAGGAGCGGCGTTTCAGCCACACGGTATAGACAATGGCGTAGAAGAAGGCGCCGAGAAAAATGTAAAACGCCGCCGGCAGGTTCAGCAGCAACGCTGCCGAGCCAACCCCGACGACCAGCAACAACAGGATAATGCCAAGCCACAGCGGACCCTTTTTGAAATAACCGGTGACGAAGGGCCGCGTAGCGGTGCGCGGCACACGACGGTCGAGCTCCACCTCGTAGTACTGGTTGAAGGCCCCGGCGCTACCGGCCGACACCAGTATCGCGAAAGCGAGTACCAACATTTCCAGCAGGCTCGCGGGCGGACCCGGTGTGACCACCATCGCCACCAGCGCAGTCACCATCATGACGACGCCGATACGCAGCTTGAGCAGATTGATTAGTTGACTGAACATATTCGTTGCAGCGTCCTCGCCTGATTACCCGCCAGGGGCGTTACCGGTCGACCGCCTCACTCCCTGGCAGCCGACCATGCGTTCAACCGCTAACTGAGCGGCCACACCGAAGACAGGTAGTCCCAGTTGATAAAGTAATAGACGACAAAACACAGCAGCAACGCCATCGCCAGCGCAAAGGTTCCCGGCGCCTCGAATCCCGCTGAACCGTGCTCTTCAACGGCGAGCTTAGGCGCCATCGGCAGACGCTCGGGCTGGATGATGTTGTAAGACGAAGCCGCCAGCGGCACGCCAAATCCCTGGAACAGGCCGGCAGATTCGTCAAGCTTCTTGCCGAACAATAACGAACCAACGGTAACAATAAGGTACATCGCACCACCGAGTACACCGAGTACACCGCCGATTCCAGCGACCGCCATCATCGTATAGGCCGTTCCCGGGTATTCGAAACTCAGCATCGCGCCGGTGAAATCCATGTCCCAGTGACGTCGCGACACACCGAGCGTGCCCGCGCCGAGCATGAACAGGATCATCAACGTCATGCCCGCCGAAAACACGTAGGGTTGCCACCTGGCCATCCATGGTAGAAACAGTGCGCGTCGGAACAGCACCGGGATCAACAGATAGGTCAGCGCCATGAAGGTCAGCGTGGTGCCCACTGCCACCGTTGCATGGAAATGTGCCGGTACGTAGATGGTGTTGTGAATGATGATATTGATCTGTTCGGTACCCATGACCACGCCGGTGATACCGCCGATAAAGCCGAAGATAATCAGTGAGAGAAAGAATCCCGAGAATACCGGATTACCCCAGGGCGCCTTGCGCAACCATTCGAACATGCCCTTGGTGTATCCTTTGGCGCGCTGCGCCACTTCCATCGAACCCGGTACCGTGAGGCCGTGGATCATGCTCGCCAGCACCGCCAGGTACATCGCGTAACTGGTATTGAACACTTTCCACTCGGAACTGATGCCTGGGTCGACCAGTATGTGATGCGCACTGGCGAGCTGCAGAAACAGGATGTAGAGCAGGAAGGCGCTGCGACTCACTTTTTCCGACATGGGCCGCGCGTTGAACAGCACCCCCACAATCAGGTACCAGATCGACACGTGCGCAGCGACATTGATTTGTTGCGATGAATGACCCATGGCCCACCAGATGACACGGTACATCGCGGCGTCGATATGACCGATATAGCCGATCGACCAGAGGAAGGTCGGCACCAGGATGATAGCGCCCGAGGCGATGGTGAAGATCGCGATGATACAGGCCGTCAGTGCGCCGAAAGTCACCAGCGGGATCGAACCTTCATAGGTGCGATCGTCGCGTGCGATTACCAGTGTTCCTAGAAACACGAAGCAGCCAATCAGCGCGCCCACCGCGAACAGGATCAGGCCGAGGTAAAAGTGCGGCGCTGCCTGCATCGGTGCGTAAGACGTCATCATTACGCTGGAATTACCCTGCCATACCGCGATGTTATTCATCACCATGCCGACAATCATCAGCGCGAATCCGGCCCAGGCCCAGCGCGGCGCCGCCAGGCGCGTGCGTAACAGCGTCGACGAGGCAAAATACAACACCGCGATTTCGAAGAAGATTATCCAGAAGATCAACGCGTTGATGCCGTGCGCCGTCAATACCTGGTAAAACAGATCAGCAGGCAATAAATGCACTTCCTGCCAGCGCGTCAGGATAACGCCTAATGCCAGGATTCCGGCGATCAACAGGGAAACGGCGCCCGCCACCGCGTTCGCCTTCATCAGGCTTTCGGCCGACTTGTCAAAAAAGAACCCCGAATCCGGGCAAACCCTGAACTGAGCCATGATCAATTCTCCTTCACGTAGATTTTGCCGAGCATCAGGTGATGACCGATGCCGCAGAATTCGTTACACACCACGGTAAATTCACCGGAGGTATCCGGAGTAACCGTGAGCACCATTTCGTAGCCGGGTACGATTTGCAGATTGATGTTGACCGGTTGCAGGGAAAACCCGTGGTTCCAGTCCATCGACGACAGGTGCAGGCGATAGCTTTGATTCTTCTCCAGTTCGAGAATCGGGTACCACTGCCACAGGCGGCCAAGCATATAGACGTCGCTACCCGCCGGCGGTTTGACAATCGGGACACCGGACTCTTCGCCAATTTTGTATTTGGCTACCATTTGGTCGACCTTCGCCTGGTAATGCGCGGGCGTCGTCTGGTAGGCCTCGTTGGACAGGTTCTGTTTTCCGTAGATGTGCCAGTAAGGCATCATCACGAACATGATCAGGCACCACACCAGTGCGATACCGATCCACACCACTTCCTGCCTGCCGACAGGCGTACTCCACCAGTTACGTTCCGATGGGGGTAAGAATGTACTCATCGTGGTATCTCCTTGACTCTAGGGTGCAATCGGAATAGTGGCGATCTCCATAACACCCCAGAGGATGTAGAATACCGTCGGCATTACAATGCCCAGAAACAAAAGCAGGAAGGGGTTATCGAGAACTCGCTGGAAAAAAGGGACATGCTCGGGTTGTGGTAGATCGTCTGGTTCTGACATGGCTGACCTCGTTTATTAGTGGGCCATCAGGATCACCTGCCCTGGTCCCCCTCGCCTACCCGCCCGGATAATTATGGAATGCGCTGGCCACTGGACCACAGTGATGATAGTTCTGGCATTTGCAGGTTACCCAAGCACCTGGCAAATTGATTTGATAAAAGTCAAATTGCAAAAAAGCACATAATGGCAGCGTCACTGACCCCGATTTTCAGCCATCCCGGTAGTGGTTTGGAACGGTTTGACATTGGTCAATTTATACTCGCCAGGGACGTGCTAGCGTAGCGACTTTCAACTATTCGCATCAACGGATGCCTGCCGCGTATGGCGCTACTTGATTGGCGCGACGATTTCTGTATCGGGATCAAGGGAGTCGATTTCGAGCACGAGAAACTGGTCCAGCAGATTAACGAGGTGTATGCATTGATCAACGAGCGCGCCGATCGCGAGCAGGTGATCGACAGCCTGGGCGAAATCTATGGCAGTATTTCAGCCCATTTTGCGCTCGAGGAGCAGATGATGAAACGGCATGAGTACGTTGATTACGCCGAGCACAAGGCTGATCATGAGCGTCTGCTCGACGATATACGCGACATCACTGACGAGTATGAAGCCAGTTCGCAGCTGGATGAAGCCACCTTTTCGCAGAAATTGGCCAACTGGTTTCAATTCCACTTCAAGACCCACGATTCGCGCCTGCATAACCTTGCCACCATGCGCAAGCACGATGCGGTCAACCCCTTGACGCTAAGAAACCTGGTGCAAAATGCCAAGAAAAAGCTGCTGCAACGAAACTATTAAACTGAAGCCCACCCTGCTCGGCCTGATACTCCTGTTGGCGGGTTTGCCCGGCAGTGGTTTCGCTTCGAATAGCTCGTCCCTGAACGAATCCCTGTCCGGCTACTACGCGCGCGAAGGCAACGGTGGCAGTCCTGCACAGGCGGCGGGCAACAACATTTACATCCGCTTTTTCCCGGAGCGCTGGCTGGCGATGCTATTCCTGCCCTATCCCGAGGCCCAACAGGTTGACAACTCGACTATCACGCGGGTTTTCGACGCAGCAAGGGCACAAACCACCAGCAGTGCCTACCTGCGTGGCACCTTCGACCTGCTCGAACAAAATGCCACCTTGCAGATTGAGCGCTATGGCTACCTGGAAGACCGTATCGTGTTCGAATGCGGTTCGCTCGCACCCTGTACCATCAAACTGGGTGACGGATACCTGGAACTGATCAAGCCTGGCGTGATCAACGAACACATTATCCGCTATCGGCATATCAACGCAGACTAGCCCGGGCCGCTATACTCCGCGCATGAATCGCCTCAATTTTCCCATCGGCAGCCTGCTTCTGTTCGCCTTGTTTCTGCTCGTCATGTTGGCGACCTGGCTGTTGATAAAACCGCCCCCACCACCGGTCGAACTCGAAGGCATATTACGATCGCAGTACCGCCTGGTTGCTCCTTTCTGGCTAACCGATCATCACCGGCAACGATTTGACGAAAAAAACCTGCAGGGCAAATGGAGCCTGATTTTTTTCGGCTATCGTTACTGCCCCGACGTTTGTCCCATGACCCTGCATGAACTCAACGCGTTCTGGCGCCTGCTAGAGGACGACAGCGGCAGAAAACCGCTAAACCTGCAAGTCCTGTTCGTCTCGGTGGATCCCGGGCGGGACAGCCCCGAGGCCCTGGCTGACTACGTCAACCAGTTCAACCGGGATTTTATCGCGGCGACCGCGCCAAAAGCACAAATTGACGATCTACTGAAACAATTCGGGGCAGGATATGTCGCCGAAGCCGAAACGGCGCCGGGTCAATACTCGGTGGCGCATACCAGTGCCATATTTATGGTTGACCCGTTGGGCCGGTCGGTGGCGACCTTTTCACAACCGCATTATGCGGCGACACTGCTCGCGCAGTACCGCAAGATTACGCAATATTTCGGCGCTAGCGGGCAACTGCAAAGCAGACCGTCATCAGTGCTTGTCGCGCGTGCCGGACTTTTTCCATTGCTTGAGGGCCCAGATCAGATAGGCTGTGATCAGCGCCAGGTTGATCACCATCCCGACGGCAAAAAAGCCGATCGGCGCCTCGTGCCCTGCCGGGGTCTGCACGACGCTGGTCACTTCATTTTCGCTGGTTTGAATATTGCTCACGGACATTAACCCAGGTCATGATCGCCAATCAGTTTACGCTACCGCCGGTTGATGACAACGCCCGTCGTTTAACCACGGCATGGCTGCTGTTGGGACTCAGCGCGTTGGTAGTCGGGGGCCTTTATACCATACTGATCGTACTGTCACGCACCCCCTTCTTCCAGGAAATCGTGCCCTGGGTCGATTTTTTCCACACCGCGCTGGTGGTCCACGTCAATCTCACCGTGCTGGTCTGGTTTCTCGCCTTTGCCGGCGTTTTCTGGAGCTATAGCAATTCCCGGCGTTGCCTGGCCTGCGGCTGGGTGGCACTGCTGCTGTGCAGTCTCGGCACGCTGGTCATCGTTGTTTCACCATTTACCGGCGAAAGTCATCCGTTGATGAATAACTACATACCGGTACTGCAAAACCCCGCTTTTTTCACTGGCCTTGGGCTTTTTGGCCTCGGTTTCCTGTTGCTGGTGCTGCGCAGCTGCCTGACCGCTTTCGACAGCGATAACCAGAGCAGCGGTGAATCCAGCCTGCGCTTCGGCCTGTTCGTGGCGGTCGTGGCATCGCTATTCGCACTGGCCGCCCTGCTGTTTTCCTATCTTGGCATCGATCCGGGGTTCACAGGCCTGGCCTATTACGATCGCCTGTTCTGGGGTAGCGGCCACATTATCCAGTTCAGCCATACCCAACTGATGCTGGTCGCCTGGTTGTGGCTCGCCAGCATCAGCGGCGCGCGCCTGCGACTCTCACCCCGCGTGGCATTATTGCTGTTCATATTGGGCCTGCAACCCGTGCTCGCGGCACCGGTCATTTACCTCGTCTTCGACGTCAGTTCCGGCCTGCACCTGTTCTGGTTCATCCAGTTAATGATGTACGGAGGGGCCATCGCGGCCGTGCCCATTGGTGTTGCCGTCACCCTCGCCATTGTCGAAACATGGCGTCCCACGCCAGGCTACGAAGTGGAAAGAAACGCATTGCTGTTTTCACTCATCCTGTTCGGCGCGGGTGGCAGCATCGGATTCATGATCAGTGGTAGCACAGTCACTGTGCCGGCTCACTACCACGGCTCCATCGTCGGCGTCACCATCGCCTTCATGGGCGTCAGCTACCATTTGCTGGCACAACTCGGCTACCGTAAAGTGAGTGGACGCATGGCGCGCTGGCAACCGGGCATCTATGGCGGTGGCCAGCTGATGCACATCATCGGGCTGGCCTGGTCTGGTGGCTACAACGTTGCACGCAAATCCACCGATGCCGAGCGCGGCATCGACCAGATTGCCGGCATGGGCTTGATGGGTTTCGGGGGTCTGGTCTCGATTATCGGCGGCATCACCTTCCTGGTACTGGTGTACCAGTCCTTGAAAGCGGGACGCAGCACAGGCGTCTGTTGACTGCCCGCGTGCATCCAGACACCACAGTGCTTAGCTGGATTTCTTCAGGTCCTGCGACTTTTGTAACTGCGCCCTGACCACTTTGAGCCGGGTTTCCAGCTTGTCACGTTTCTGCTCCGACATGTCTTCCTCGAGACGCGCCTGGTAGCGCGCAATTTTATCGCCCAGCAAGCTTTGCAACTCAGTCAATTTTTGCGAATCGACCTGGTCCCCCTGCTGGTATTTATCAGCAATTTTTTCGACCTTGTCGATCAGCCTGGAAAATTTCATAGTTACCTCTCGTGAGTTATCTGCCCGGGATTCTTATCCGCTAACAGACGGATTCATTCAGGCTGCGGAGGCCTGCTCGATTTCATCCTTATCCAGCACGACTTCGCGAGCCGCTTCGGCGACCAGATCCGAATGTGAAACCAGCAGCGCCTGGGCGGTATCCAGCAACTGCCTCGAGGTTTCATCGACGTAATTGAAATCATTCAACAACGAGGTCGCCATCATCGCCGTAATCTGGTCGTTGCGCAGTATCCGCGTGACGCGTTCATCCAGCTGTCGGTGCTCCAGTTGAATTTCCGCCTTGAGCTCATCCAGTTCCAGCATGCCCAGCGCATGATCATAATCGCCTTCGTCACGCAGCCGGTAGATTTCACGCAATATCATCGAAACCTGGTAACGCAGGCGATTGTATTCGTCACGAATGTGCTCGTTGTCCGAAACCATGTAGCGGGTAGCGTTTTTGCGCAAATGCTTGACGTGCTTGACGCATTCGACGATTTCCGCCGACGCTTTGCGCAAACGAAACATTTCTTCCGAATAAATGCTCGGCATTTGCGCCTGGGCATTGGAAATGAAATCGATGATCGCACTGTAGAGCACCTTCACCTTTCTCTCGTATACTTCATCGATATCCAGCTCGTGAATCTCGCGATCTTCATCGATGGTTTTTTGCAGGTCTGTAGACTTCAGTATTTGCCTACGATGCAGGTTTATGCCATGCGCCATAATCTCGAAAGAGGAATCAAACAGGTGCCAGACTTCCTTCTTCAAGGCCTTCAACACGGTTTCCGGGAACTCGATCGCCGCTTCGCTCAGGTACAGGGGTTGTGCCAGGTCTTTCGCCTTTTCCGGAAATACCTTAAACAGGGAATCCGCCAGTCGATGGATTAGCGGCACCATCACGATAACGCCGACCAGGTTGAACAGGGTATGGAATACCGCCAGCTTCATGGTGTAATTGTCCGCGGCGATACCGACACGGTTGCTGATGGCATCCACAGCCCAAACGAATTGACCGATAAACGCGATGGCGATAATCCCGGTTACCGCGTTGAAAATAAGATGTGCACCGGCCAGCCGTTTACCCTGTATATTGGCACTCAGCGAACCGATGATGGCGGTAATGGTGGTGCCCACATTCGCGCCGATGGCCAGCGCCAGGGCATTTTCATAAGTGATCTGGGAAGCCGCCAACGCAGTCAGAATCAACACCAGGGTGGCGTGACTGGATTGCATGATGACAGTCGCCGCCACCCCGATCCCCGCGAACAGGAATAGCCCGGGATAGCCTTCGACCGCGAGCGCGGCCAGGTCAAAGGTATCCTTGAAGGCTTCGAAGCCTTCCTTCATGTAATGGATGCCGAGAAACAGGAAACCCAGGCCCGCGAGTACCGATCCGAAACCCTTCAGGTACTTCGACTTCTGGAACGACAGTACGATACCGAACACCAGCATCGGCATGGCATAGGCTGAAATCTTCACCTTAAGACCAAAGGCCGCCACCAGCCAGGCGCCGGTGGTAGTGCCGATATTGGCGCCGAAGATAATGCCGATGCCAGCTACCAGCGTTACCAGACCGGCGCTGATGAACGAGATGGTAATGACTGAAACCAGGGAACTCGACTGCATGATGGTGGTCGAGACGATGCCGAACAGCAGGCTCTTCCAGGTCTTGTTGGTGGTTTTCTGTAGCAGTTTTTCCAGCATGCCACCGGTAAACGACTTGAAACCATCTTCCAGGAACAACATGCCGAATAGAAAAATAGAGACCCCGGCAGCGATTTCCTTGAAATCGGGACTGACCCAGAATCCGTATCCGAGAATTCCCAAAATGCTAGGAAGCAGTATTTTTCGCAACATCGAAATATCCTCTCAACCCCGTGACAGCTGCTACAGATAACGCCAGTACGACATCGAAGGATTGCTGCAGACTGTCCTCCTTCGAGCGTCGCGGCATGAACCTGGGTTCTACATTTCCAGGGCAGAACCCGCCCGCCAATGCCGTCTAGGATATCACAAGCACGGCAAACTGGAACTTCCGGCGCTACGAGTACAGGCTGGTACCCGCGTCTGTTGGTGACGATATGATTCAAAATCGGCGTAGCCATTCTATTCCATCAGGTCTTGTTCCTGTTCGAAATTCGATTTTTGGTAATCAAGCAACTCGATCAGTCCGCGCGACAGCAGGCAATCTAGCCAGGCGAAGTGCCGGCCGTGGTTGACTTTTATCAAATACAAAAAGGCCACCGCTATCAATAATGGTCAGCATTATTAGAGCAGCGCTACTGGTATTGGCGTTCCACTGAAAATCCTCACCGCTCAGACGAGCGCCAGGAATAATCGCAGGAATACTCGATGGCACCGATCGGCTTTGTATCACTGGTGGGAGCGGGTCCCGGAGACCCGGAACTGATGACAGTGAAAGCGCTACGTCTGCTGCAACAGGCGGACGTGGTTGTTTTTGACCGCCTGGTCAGCGACGCGATCCTGCAACTGATTCCACATGGCGTGGGACAGATTTCAGTCGGTAAGTCTCCAGGCAAACACTGTGTTCCGCAGGATCAGATCAATGAGACTATCGTCAGCCTGGCCCGTTCCGGACGACGCCTGGTACGCCTCAAGGGTGGTGATCCATACATCTTCGGGCGCGGTGGTGAAGAAGCACAGGTACTACGTCAGCACGGCATTCCCTTCGAAGTAGTGCCCGGCGTGACTGCTGCCGCGGGCTGCAGCAGCTACGGCGGCATTCCATTAACCCACCGCGGACTCAGCCGCGGAGTTCGCTTCTTAACCGGGCACCAGCAAAACAACGAAGACCTGGCGATCGACTGGAGCAAAGTCGCCGATCCCGATTGCACGCTGGTAATCTACATGGGACTGGCCAACCTGCAATCCATCTGCAGCGAGCTGGTCAACGCCGGACTGCCCGACAGCACGCCGGCAGCAGCGATACACGGGGGCAGCACCCAACAGCAACGTAAGGTCATCGCGACCCTGGCCGATCTCGCCGAAGCCGTTGCCCGCGCCGATCTCAAGTCACCCGTAACCACGATCGTCGGCAAGGTGGTTGCCCTCAGTGCCGAGCTCGACTGGTTTCAGGGAGACGGACAGCAAGACCAGGGAATTGATCACTATGACCCGATTAAACTGGCTCGCGCTTAGCTGCCTGCTTGCGGGCCCTGTGCTCGCAGGTAATCCGGTTACTGCCGAGCGCCAGCAGGAATTACGCAATCTAATGATCCAGGACTGTGGTTCCTGTCACGGGCTAACCCTGCGGGGAGGCCTCGGACCCGCCCTGTTACCATCGATGCTACGAGGCAAGTCCGCGGCTTACATCAGCACGATGATACTGGAGGGACGGCCGGGTAGCGCCATGCCTGGCTGGCGGCCACTGCTTTCCGAGGCCGAAGCCCACTGGATGGCCGAGCTGTTATTGCGCGGTGATCTGCTGCCGGAGCAAGGATCATGAAGCGTTTTATCCTCGCTCTGCTATGCGCTCCGCTGGCAAGCTCATTGCAGGCCGCACGGGGCACCGGAGACCTCGGCCTGATCATCGAGCGGGCCAGCAGTAGCATCCAGATCATCGAAACCAGTGGCAATACCAGTATCGCTCGTATCGAAGGCTTCGGTGATCTGTCGCATGCCTCCGTGGTGTATTCTCGCGACGCGCGCTTTGCCTACATTTTCGGGCGCGACGGTGGCCTTACCAGGGTAGACATTCTGAGCGCCACAATTACCCATCGCCAACTGCAGTCGGGCAACAGCATCGGCGGTGCGATTTCGCAGGATGGCAGACTGGTAGCCGTTTCCAACTACGATCCCGGAGGCGTCAAGGTATTCGATGCCGAAAGCATGGCACTGGTGGCCGATATTCCCGCAAGCTATGGCAACCAGCAGCGCCGCTCAAAGGTGGTTGGCCTGGTTGATGCACCCGGACAAAAGTTCGTGTTTTCGCTGTGGGATGCCGATGAAATCTGGGTACTGGACATGTCGGATCGGGGAAATCCCGAGGTCACCCGTTTCGCAGATATCGGCCATAACCCCTACGATGCACTGATCACTCCGGACGGGCGTTACTACGTTGCAGGCCTGTTCGGTGAAGACGGCATGGCCATGCTCGACCTGTGGGACCTGTCCGCCGGTGTGCAGCGTATCCTGCCGGGTTACGGCAAGGGCGAAAAGAAGCTGCCAGTCTACAAGATGCCGCACCTGGAAGGCTGGGCGGTGGCCGGTGATCTCGCCTTCGTGCCCGCGGTAGGCCATCACGAAGTGCTCGTCATCAACCTGCGCACCTGGCAACAGGCCGGACGCATCCCGGTTCACGGGCAACCGGTGTTTGTCATGGCACGGCCGGATGGTCGCCAGGTCTGGGTTAACTTCGCGCTGCCCGACAACGATACGATTCAGGTTATCGATACCCAGTCGCTCGCGGTAATAAAGCAACTCAAGCCCGGCAAGGGCGTACTGCACATGGAATTTGAGCCGCGTGGCGAGGAAGTCTGGCTATCGGTACGCGATGAGGACCGCGTCGAGATCTACGACACCACAAGTTTCGAACGCAAGGCGACGATCCCGGCGACGAAACCCAGTGGCATATTCTTTACCGCACGCGCACATCGGATCGGGCTATGAGAGAGTTTTCCCAACTCGAGCAACGCCTGCTCAACGAATTCCAGCAAGGGCTGCCGTTGACATCGGAACCTTATGCCGACATCGCCCGCCAGCTGGGAGTCTACGAAACGACCGTACTGGAAACCCTGCATCGTCTGCAAACAGAGGGGGTGGTCAGTCGTGTCGGCGCCGTGTTTCGCCCCAATCGCATCGGCGCCAGCACCCTGGCTGCAATGGCGGTGCCAGCGAAGCAGCTCGAGGACATCGCCGCTATCGTCAGCAGCTTTGCCGAGGTCAATCACAACTACGAGCGCGAACACCACTTCAACCTGTGGTTCGTGGTAGTGGCCGCTGACGAGCAGCACCTGCAAGACGTCCTCGCCGAGATCGAGAGCAGTTGTGCATACCCATTGCTCGACCTGCCATTGTTGAACGAGTACTTCATCGACCTGGGATTTGACCTAAAATGGACATGAAAGCCAGCAGTCCTGCCGACATGATCCCGATCCCCGGCCTGCATGAAGCGCTGATCAAGATTATCGGTGAAGGCTTGCCCCTGGTGAAACAACCCTATGCGGAGATCGCGAAACAACTGAACTGCAGCGAAAGCGCAGTCATAGACGGCATCAAGTCCATCATCGCAAGCGGCGACCTGAAACGTTTCGGGGTCGTCGTACGGCACCGTAAACTCGGCTATCGCGCCAACGGCATGGTAGTCTGGGACCTGCCCGACAACCGCGTCAGCGAGATCGGGCATTGTATCGGACAGTATTCCTTTGTCACCCTGTGTTATCAACGCCCACGGCGCCTGCCCGAGTGGCACTACAACCTGTTCAGCATGATCCACGGTCGGGACCGCGCCGCGGTAATCGACCAGGTAGCGTTCATCGTGCAGCAGTGCGGCCTGCAGGGCATCGAGCATGAAATTTTGTTCAGCAACCGCTGTTTCAAGCAACGCGGTGCGAACTACCGGGTCGACCCGCCGTCAATATCATCGGGGCGCGCCGTAAATGAATGAATTGTGGCGTCAGTTCATCAATCGCTGGCAGGGCAACTTCCCGCTCGTCGAGCAACCCTTTGCGGTCGTTGGCGCCGACCTCGACATGGATAGCGAAGATCTGATCGCCATGATTCGGGACTTACTGGAACAGGGCGTACTGACTCGTTTCGGCCCTCTCTATGACGCCTCCAGCATGGGTGGGGGCCTTACCCTGGCGGCACTTTCCGTACCCATGGAGAACTACGAATCAACCGCAAAAATGATCAACGCGCTGCCCGAAGTCGCGCACAACTACCAACGCGATCATCACTTGAACATGTGGTTCGTAATCGCTACCGAAACCCCTGAGTTACTGCAGGCCACAATCGATCGTATCGAACAGGAAGTCAATCTGCCGGTATACAACTTTCCCAAGCTGCAAACCTTTTACCTGGGCCTATGGCTGCATCTCGACGCAGCCGGCCAGGTCAGTACCATTCCTGTACCCGGTCCGATCAAGCAGGGCGGGATGATTATCGATGAACTGGATCGCAAGGTCGTGCAAGCCACGCAGGCCGGCCTGCCACTGCAAATCGAACCCTATGGCGAGATTGCCGATACCTGTGGCTGTGACACGCAAACTGTCATTCAACGTATGCAGCGTATGCTGGAGCGCGGTGTCATTCGGCGCATTGGTGCGGTTCCCAATCACTACCGCCTCGGCCTGCATGCAAACGGTATGTCGGTATGGGATGTGGATGACGAGCGCTTGCTGGAACTGGGATCTCGTGTTGGCCGGCTCGACTTTGTCAGCCACTCTTATGAAAGGCCGCGTCATCTACCACTATGGCCCTATAACCTGTTCGCGATGATACACGGCCACGATCGCGCGGAAGTCATGCAAAAGCAGGCACAGGTTGCTGAACTACTGGGTTCCCATTGCCGCCAGAGCGACGTGCTGTACAGCACGCGAATTCTTAAAAAAACCGGATTGAGGTTTGTTGCCTGATGTTTCGAATAAGTCGTTATCTACACGCGCTCCAACAGGGGAAAAGCGTTGCCCCCATGCCAAAGCCGGTGATGCTGGGTAGCGGCCCGGTAGTTATCTGGAACCTGATCCGGCGCTGCAACCTGGCTTGCAAGCACTGTTATGCGACATCGGCAGACATCGACTTTGCCGGTGAATTGAGTACCGACGAGGTATACGCAGTAATGGACGATCTGCGGAAATTCGGGGTTTCGGTGTTGATCCTGTCCGGCGGCGAACCACTGCTGCGTCCGGATATCTTCGCCATTTCACGGCGTGCGAAGGAAATGGGATTTTATGTCGGACTTTCCAGCAACGGTACGCTGATCGACCACAGCAATATCGCGGACATAGAGCGCGTCGGCTTCGATTACGTGGGCATCAGCCTGGACGGCATGCGCGACACCCATGATCGCTTCCGCCGCAAGCAGGGAGCCTTCGATGATTCAATTCATGGTATTCGTCTATGCCACCAGGCCGGCATCAAGATCGGTCTACGCTTTACGCTTACCCAGGATAATGCTGCCGAGTTGCCCGAGTTACTGCAGCTAATGCGCGATGAGGATATCGACAAGTTTTACCTGTCGCATCTCAATTATGCCGGTCGCGGCAATCGCAATCGAGCCAGTGATCTGCACCACCAGATGACCCGCAAGGCGATGGACCTGATGTTTGCGACCTGCTGGCAGGACGTGCAGGCCGGCATCAAGCGTGAATTCGTCACCGGCAACAACGACGCCGACGGCGTCTACCTGCTGCAATGGGCCGCGCAACACATACCCGAACACGTCGCAGCGCTGCGCAGGCAATTATTGCGCTGGGGTGGTAATTCATCCGGTGTAAACATTGCCAACATCGACAATCTCGGCACCGTTCATCCAGACACCATGTGGTGGGATTACAGTATCGGCAACGTCAGGGAACGCCTGTTCTCGGAAATCTGGCAAGACACCAGCGATCCGTTGATGGCGGGACTGAAGGCAGCGCAGCGACCGCTCGAGGGGCGCTGTGCAATTTGCAAACACCTGGCGATCTGTGGCGGAAATTCGCGTACCCGCGCCTGGCAGTTAACCGGTAATCCCTGGGCGGAAGATCCGGGTTGTTATCTCGGCGACGAAGAGATCGGTGTCGTCAACATGCCTGATCGCATCGCATTGACTCCCTACCGGCGCCAGAGCGAGGCCGACAAGGAACTGCGCTCCTCTTGACGACCTGCAGGCCCCGCTAACCCGAACAGATACCGATCATCGCATCGCGATCGTGGATGGTGACATTGCGGCCGTCGATACTGACGATGCCGCGCTCGTGCAAATTTTTCAAAATACGCGAAAAGGTTTCCGGCTTGACCGACAGCCGCGACGCGATGACACTCTTGGCGACCCTGAGTTCGAAGTGGTTGGCATCCGCCGGCGCGTGGTGCAACAAATAGGCAACGGTGCGCACGGTTCCCGTGTCCAGGCTCAAGGCATCGATTTCACGAATCAGGCCACGCAGGCGATAACTCATGCTGCCCATCAGCAGGAAACAACTATCGATCGACTCGCGCAACATCGCCTTGAATTCACGGCCATTGATGACGATCACCCGGCTGGGCGCAAGCGCGGTGGCGGTCACCGGGTAATGCGGTGCATCCATGAACATCAGCGCTTCAGCAAAAGTTGCATCGGTCTCCATGATTTCGAC
>JAJDOF010000087.1 GCA_022340305.1 Gammaproteobacteria bacterium | reverse complement strand
TTGACGACCAGGACAACATCACCACGCTGGGGCGCGGTGGCTCGGATACCACCGGTGTGGCGCTTGCGGCCGCGCTGAAGGCGGATGAGTGCCAGATTTTTACCGATGTTGACGGTGTCTATACCACGGACCCGCGGGTTGTGCCGCAAGCGCGCCGCCTGGATATCATCACTTTCGAGGAAATGCTGGAAATGGCAAGCCTCGGCTCCAAGGTGCTGCAAATTCGCGCGGTCGAGTTTGCGCAAAAATACAAAGTGCCGTTGCGCGTGCTTTCTTCCTTCGAAGAGGGCGGCGGTACCTTGATCACTTCTGAATACGGTGCGGATAATTCTATGGAACAAGCCCTGATCTCGGGAATCGCGTTCAATCGCGATGAAGCCCAGCTAACCATCAATGGTGTCTCCGATACCCCGGGTGTCGCCTACCAGATACTCGGCCCTATCTCGGACGCCAACATCGAAGTCGACATGATCCTGCAAAACGTCAGTGCGGACGGGACTACCGACTTTACTTTTACCGTGCATCGCAACGACTTCGATACGGCGCTTGATTCACTCAAGCAAACTGCCGAGCGCCTGAAGGCGCGTGAAGTGCGCGGTAATAACAAGATCGTGAAGATTTCGCTCGTTGGTGTCGGCATGCGTTCACATGCGGGTATCGCCAGTCGCATGTTTGAAGTGCTGTCCAATGAGGGCATCAATATTCTGATGATCTCCACATCGGAGATCAAGATCTCAGTGGTCGTCGATGAGAAATACCTCGAACTCGGGGTGCGTGCGCTGCATGATGGTTTCGATCTTAAAACAGCCTCTTGAACTTTGAACTAGCCTAGCCGAAGCCAGTTAGGGTAGAATTATCGCGGTTTCGGAGAAAACCAATAATAATTATAATTGCGGTTCCTGTGATGGATGCAGGATGTGATTGCTGTGATGTTCATTGGGAGTGACTAGGAATGCTGATTTTAACGCGGCGTGTGGGGGAAACCTTGATGATCGGTGATGAAGTTACCGTTACCGTTCTGGGCGTCAAGGGGAACCAGGTAAGGATAGGTGTGAACGCTCCTCGTGAAGTGGCGGTGCATCGGGAAGAGATTTACGAACGCATTAAAGCCGAGGAAGGACAAGGACAGGTAGAAGAGCAGGAACAAATGGGAAACACGGCCGAAGCCTAGCGCTGAATTCCCTTAAGGCGAAGGTTCCCGCTTTATTTAATGTTTAGCTTTGCGATAGCCTGGTAAACCCGGCTATCGCAAAGCGATATACGACCGATTTCGGAGAGATGGCTGAGTGGTCGAAAGCGCTCCCCTGCTAAGGGAGTATACGTTAATAGCGTATCGAGGGTTCGAATCCCTCTCTCTCCGCCAGCCCCAAAAAACAGCCCCGCGATGCGGGGCTTTTTTTTGGGGCTGGCGGAGAGAGAGGCCCTGGTGAGGACCCTTGGTTCGACAAACTGCTAAGCAAATTGGACCGCCACAGGCGCCCCGAAGGGGGGGGCTAAACGTGAGATGCCGCCGAAAATTGCTCCTGCATTTTCGGCATTTCGCTCATCCATATGCCTCATTGCGTTTTGAGTCTATCCCTCTCTCCCGCTAGAAAAATAATTAACTAATCGATAGTAAACGAATTATTTTTTGATGATTCATTCTTTCCCACCATTTAACCCACCAATTATTTTCTGCTGCAGGCTAATTGGCTGTTTTATAAATTAAGGTGTCACCCCGAGTTTAAACTGATGCTCACTATGGGGACGGTAAATAACAATAAGCTTACAGGGCGACCGCTCAATAATTTGCGGCTAGCGGTAAAAACGACCCAAAGCTGACACCGGCGCACGATCAGAAAACTTGATAGCCCGTCCAGTTGATTTCACGTGCGGTGGTTGCAGTTTCACCTCGAAAACTGAGTGTGCCATCCGCGTCCCAAGAAAACCGGCCACTGGCATCTTCATTGAGGGTGCAGGTGATCGTCCACTCGCCGAGGTCGTTAGTCCCGATATCAGTGAGCTGTCCGCTGCAGGTTTCGCCGCTGATTTCGATTAGCATTTTACCGGCGATGTTCCCACGTGCTATCAACTTGAGACCGGAAATATAACTGTCATCGAGCGGCCATTTCCCGGTCAGTCTGATCGCCAGGAAATATTTGCCAGCGTATCGCCTGCTCGCCATTCGTTGCTCACGCAGGCGGACTGGATCGCGATCGAAAACCTGGATTGCCTGGATAAATTCGGCGGCATTGTCATGGTCGAGCGGGTTTCGGCTATCGTCGCAGTAATAGCCGCTGAGCATTTCGTGGCCACCGATATCGATATCGCTGGCATTGATGAACTTGATTGTGAACACGCAGGAAAAACTGGGGCTATCGACGATTACGTACTTGAAGCGACCCAGGGCATGATCAACGTCCCCATGGCTACGCTCGGTGATCGGTCCGAGGTAAGACGCATAGAGCTCGACAAACTCCTTCAGATTGTATTGTTTTTTGAAAATGCGGTCTCTTGATAAAATCGTGTGGGTGACTTCGGCAAATGTCTGCCCCGAATTGCGTAATCCGTAGCTGGCGTTGATCGTCCGAGTTCCATTCTTGCTGGCCATGTAATAATACTGGTGGCTTGAGGTTGACATGAAAGGTGATTGAAGCACCAGCGGGCTCTCGTCCTGCGTCACTTCGATGCTGATATCGAGTGGGATATAGCGTTTGGCGCGTTGCTCACGAAATCCGGAAAATTGGTTGTATGCGAAAGTTAACGCCTCGTCCAGCGGTGCCCCGTCGGACAGTGCGTAGTTGTAGAGCATCTCGATCAACTGGAAATCGATGTCAGACAAAGCATTTTGATCGTGGGTGTAACTCAGCAAGCTGTCGAGGCGGTGTGGATGGCCCGAAAAACCGAGCGAATGCATGCCTTCGTGAAGCAGGCAATCCTCATCGTCTCCGCTCAATGCCGACCGGGCCGCGACGATGTAGACGGTTTCCAGGTGTCCATCGTCGACCTTGCTGAATCTGGTGTAACAGCGGGTCTTAATCTGCTTCGTGACTAGCAGGGGGTCGTCGCTTACCGTGACTCGCAGCAACTGATTTGTCGTTGTGAAATCGAGTCTCAGGGTTACATTTGCCTGTCGGTATAATTCCAGCAGGTCGCGGGCGATGCGCTTGTAGAGGGGGCTGCCGGCCGGCTCGCCCAGAATGACTAAATTTACCGCCTTGCTTCTATTCCAGCGCAGTAGTTTGTCCCTCGTGATCACCGCGTGGCGACCCTCGGGTTCGATTCCTAGCCCATAGGCCCCCTCGGCAAATCCCATCGCCATGGTGGCGCGATCGGGTTTCGGTATTGTTTGGCATGCGGTGAGCAGTATCAGGCTGAGCAGCATGAAAATTCCTGTGAACGAAAGCGGCATATTTCAGTACCTCCACATAGTCTCCAAGCTTACTCAACCCGCTGTCATGTATCCGCTCATAGCCGGGCCATTTGAGCGTCTCCTTCTGAGGGAGCGGTCACTAAAATTCTCTGCATCAGCAGCCGAGATCGATCTCAAACAGACCAAATAGTCTCGTCCTTTTTCTCGGAATCAATCGGGTAGCCCCGCTGACTTGAGCAATTCTGTGTACCGCGCCGTGGTCTCCTCGTCACGATACGGAGTGACAGCAAGCACGTTCCTGCAGCGGACATCGGGCCTCGCAGCAAGAAGTGCGCTTACCTCGGCACGCGCCTGGTCTGCGCGGCCGGCAGCCATGTAGCTTACGATCAGCAGTGCGCGCCACGCCAATACGTCGCTGCCCGCGTTGACCAGGGGTTCGAGATATGGGATCGCCTGTTCGTACTTGCCCAACCCATAGCAAGCCCGACCCAGGCCGACAAAATACCAGGTTGGGTGATTGGGGTTTAGTCGAATTGCCAGTTCCATTTCGTCGAGCGCTTCTACAGGGGCGCCCACGAAGTTGAGCACGATTCCCCGCAAGGCGTGGCTATCGGCGCTGTTCGGATTTAGCGCAACGGCTCGATTGATCGCATTCAGGGATCGGTCGTGATTCCCGGCAAAAAGTTCCGCGTGGGACAGAGCGGCGTGGCCCCAGAAATCGTTCGCGTCGAAATTGACTGCCTTCAAAGCCGCTTCTCGACTTAGCGCTATTTCAGATTCCGGGTCATCAGTCCAGCCCGACGAGGTCCGATGAGCGTACGCCCAGGCCAGAATCATGTACGCACGCCCATAATCCGGATCAATCTCGAGCGCTCTGTGCGCTTCCACAATGGCTGCGGTGTTGCCTGCTTTGGTGAAATTCAAAACCAGGCCGAAGGCGCGCAGATAGTGGTCGTATGCCGCGATGCTCTGAGGAGTCTGGCGCAACGCACGTTCGGTTTCCGCTTCACGCAACTTTTGCAGCAAAGTATTGCTGATAGTTCGAGTCAATTCGTCCTGGACTTCGAAGACATCTTCCAGGGCACGGTCATAGCGCTCCGCCCAGACATGACTATTGTTTTGTGCGTTGATCAATTGCGCATTCAGTCTGATACGGCCGTCGGCTTTGCGGACACTGCCCTCGAGTACGAATTTAACGCCGAGTTCCTGGGCGACCTGGCCAAGGTCCGGGGACCTGTCCTTGTAAGCGAAAGTTGAATTGCGCGCAATGACGAACAAATCCCGCTCCCGGGACAATTCGGTGATAATGTCCTCGGTGACTCCATCTGCAAAAAAATCCTGTTCGGGGTCGTTGCTCATGTTTGTGAAAGGCATGACAGCAACCGAGGGCTTATCAGGTAAGGCCAATGTTTTACCCAGGGTCGACTGGTTTTCTTTATCTGGCATTTTTTCTGCGCCGGATTCGGTGACTTCGGCGATGAATTGATAACCTCGCCCATGAACAGTTTTGATAATCGATTGCCTGTCACCACTATCACCCACGGCTTTACGCACATCCTTGAGACAAACGCCCAGCGCGGCATCGGTAACAACTTTCCCTTTCCAAAGGTTGTCCAGCAGTTCGTCGCGGGAAATAATCCGCCCCCGGTTTTTAATAAGATAATCCAGTAAGTCGAACACCTGGGGTTCAACAGGAATTGCTACTCCCGACAGGCACAGGCGATATTGAACGGTATCAAGAGTGAATTGATTGAACTGAAAAACCAAGATTCGAATCATCCCCCCGTGGTTACACAATCAGCATATTACAGCAATGTTTGCCGGTTTATTGAGCTTATATATCCATTCTTTAGGAAATCTTTACAACTTGCTCAGGCCGTCCTCATGTCCTCGATTCAGAGTTGATTCAAACTCTGAGGATCGAAAATACAACGCAATCGCAGGAAAAAGACATGAAAGACAGCAATAAAGATTACACCATTAGCGGATACTCAAATGAGACAAAAGCAGTTTCTGAATTTTTCTTATTGGTGAATGGAGTTTTTGAAAGTTTTAAAAACCTCACAATCCAGATACAGGATGGACAGGCAGAGGCCACAGATCAATTGAATAGGAAGCGCCGGGTGAAAAAGCATTGTGATCAAATCACCATCAAAAATATGCCTCTGGAAAATTTAATCAGAACTGGCTTTTATCCTTTTTAGGCCCCTGCAAAAATGTCATTTTTGACCGTAGGACATCTCTGAACACTACCGCCTGAGCATCGGCCTTGGAGGAAGCTGGCCTCGTGAATGATTTTCCAGAGGCGATTGTCGACTCCAGAGAAAACTTCCGATATAACATCCCGGACTAGATTTGGCAGATTGTGCTTTGGGAAAAGAGTTTCTATGAAACTTATTTTTCGTAAAATACACCTGTTATCTTTAGGGGGTTTGCATCATACTTTCTGTTGATATTCCCCACTCAATCGGAGACCACACAATGGTCAGTAAAGGCAAGAAATCACAAACCGGCGCGGCGAGCTTTAATAAAGTTAAAAGCAGTGTCAGCTCTACCGCATCAACGATAACCGATGAGATCGAAAAGGCGCGAGAGGTTGTTCTGCGGGAAATGCAGGAGAGTTTCGATGTTGTATCCAAAAGTGCCAAGGCCGCCAGTATAAAAGCGGCAGAGGCGACCAGCAGTGCTGCAAAAGAAATTACGGAAACTGCCTCCGACGCCAGCGAAACGATAATGGAATCGATCGCCGAAACGCATGTGGCCAGGACTTTTCATAAACTGATCGGTGAGTTGGAAGATGCAGCGGAAGAAATGATGCAGGGTATTACCGCGAGATTTAATCAACTGCAGGAATCCGCGATCAATATGACAAGTGCAGGTATGTCAGCAACTAAAGCGAAATCAGGCACCAGGAAAAAAGCGGCAGTAAAGAAGAAAGCAGCAGTGAAAAAGAAGGCTCCGGCCTCGAAGAAAGCCGCCGCTAAAAAGAAGGTCGCGGTAAAAAAGAAGGTCGCAGTGAAAAAGAAAGCTCCGGCTACGAAGAAAGTCGCAGTGAAAAAGAAGGCCACGGTAAAAAAGAAGACTCCGGCTACGAAGAAAGTTGCAGTTAAAAAGAAGACTCCGGCTACGAAGAAAGTTGCAGTTAAAAAGAAGACTCCGGCTACGAAGAAAGTTGCAGTTAAAAATAAGGCTCCGGCTACGAAGAAAGTTGCAGTGAAAAAGAAGGCCCCAACTACAAAGAAAGCCGTCGCCAAAAAGAAGGTCGTAGTGAAAAAGAAAGCCGCAGTGAAAAAGAAGGCCCGGTAAAGATAGAGACTGCTCCAGGCAAAAAGGTGAAAAAGAAGGCGGCCAGGAAAAAACAGATCTTACAGAAAGGGATTACGAATGATGCAAGGGGCCGGTATCCGTACCGGCCCTGTAAAACCCTTGACGGAGTGTCGGAACCTGGCCGAAGTTCGCCTCCTGCCCTGGGTTATTGACGGTCTCAATTGGAGAACTCAAATCCACAAATCTCTGATATCGATGACCGCGATCGACCTAAGGCATTAACTCGACGATCACCAGGATACGAGCAATTGGGTTTGCTTTTGCTCTGGCCAATTGATTTGTATCAACAGAACAAATTTCTCCGCGTAATATACTTATCGTTTGATGCACTGAATCACTTGCTACACACCTGTATCCAGAGAGGTGATCAAACATGCGCTACCTGTTGCTCGGTTCGATTCTGCTAATCATTTCTGCGATATCAGTAGTACATGCCCAGGAAGCGATATTCCTTATTCGACATGCTGAGCAAATGTTCGACGTCGAGGACCCACCGCTCACGGAGGCAGGGCTTAAAAGGGCCAAGGCCTGGGGTGGAATCCTGGAGAAAGCCGGTATTAAGGCAGTTTACACTAGTAAAAAAAGACGTACGAAACAGACCGGGGAGTCTATCGCACAGGCGTTAAATATCCCGTTAGAGTCGGTATCAAGGAAAGAAGTCACGCGTCTCGTGGACAAAATCCGTGTTCAAAACGCGGGCGATAGGGTTTTAATCGTTACTCATTCTCGGCAGATGCCAAAAATATTTAAGGAACTAGGACTTTCATCGGAAGATGCAGAGAAGGTCACTTTCAGCAAAGACGAATATGGCAACCTGTTCGTATTTGTGCCAGAAGGGGAAGACGGCGGTATGGTTTTGCAGCTTCGCTACTAATTGCGTCCCTGCTATGTAACAGAATGCTCTTCGGATTCGGTTGTACCTGTAGCCGGGAGTGTAAAAATGGTGATTGATCATTGGTCGAAGATTACACGATTAGTAGTTCTGGTCGCAGCAGTGACTGTGTCGTTAGCAGCAACAGGGCAAACTGGCAAAAGCGATAAAGTTTATCGTATAGGCTTCCTCGCGTTTGGGCCGCGCCCAGTCGGGACTGTAATTACCTCGCCGTTGGTGGCATTTCGACAAACTTTGCGTGAGCGTGGATATGTCGAAGGAGAAAATCTCATACTCGATGAGCGCTGGGCAGAGGCGCATCTAGACCGGCTTCCTGCTCTGGCGGCTGAACTGTTTCGGCTCAATCCTGACATCCTGGTGGCGTCTGGTGCCAGCGCAGTGCGTGCAGCCATGCGCGAAACGCAGGAAATTCCCATTATCATCGCAGGTACGCCCGATCCCGTAGGGGAAAGACTTGTGCAAAGCCTTGCCCGACCAGGAGCCAATGTGACCGGAGTATCCACGTTACCTGGACGTGAGTTTGAAGGCAAAAGGCTGCAGCTTCTGCAACAAACCATCCCCGGGATCACGCGTGTGGCCGTGATACTGGACTCGACAAGTCGGCTCGACCCTGCGGTATTAGAGTCGGCGGCAAAGGTATTGGGCCTGACGTTGCTTTTCTCGGCTGAGACGGAATCTCCCGACGAGTTTCGAAACACATTTGAACAAATGGTCAAGGATCACGCTGAAGCAGTCTACGCGCCTGAAACACCCGTTAACGTCCGGCAAAGAAAACTCCTGGTGGAGTTGGCCCTCGAGCATAGATTACCTGCAATGTATGCGTCACGAGAGTACGTGGAGGCGGGTGGACTGATGTCTTATGGTCCAAATTTTTCCGAACTCTTTGGTAGAGCAGCCATCTATGCAGATAAAATCTTGAAGGGTGCGACACCCGGTGAACTTCCCGTGGAACAACCCATGCATTTAGAGCTCGTAATCAATACAAGGGTAGCCAGACTCCTGGAAATCAGTTTTCCTACGGTGATCCTCATGGGTGCGGATGCGGTCGTCCAGTAGTGAATGATGATCACATTCAGGTAAAACATGTAAATGACATGAGTAACGTATCAGGAAATGCCCGCCAGCATAATTCTGATCGAATTGGTGGTCGACTTGTTCGACGGACCTTCATAATCGCCCTGGTCTTACTCACTAGTGGTTTTATTGTTGGTGGGGCGATAGAGCTTGTATTCCGTTACCAGGAGAATGTGAATAATATCTGGGAGCTTCAAGCTGAGATGGCCAAAGGGGCAGCATTTAAGATTCGACAATTTATGCAAGGAATAGAGAAGACAATGCGAGCTTCTTCTCGGACACAAGCTATGGCCGAAAGTGGCCTGACAAAGGATTTCGAGGTTGAAATCGTCACACTCCTGAAAGCTGTGCCTGCAATTACCGCTGTATCCGCACTGGATTCCAACGGTCAGGAACTCTTCAAACTCTCCCGGGTTCAGTTGGTAACGTCAGAAGATTTAGATTCCTTTCGGGATGACGAAGCTTTCATCAGGGCCAAAGGCGGGGTGACATATTTCAGCAACGTGTATTTCGTGCGTGAGTCGGAGCCATATGTGAGAGTCGCGACACCGATCGAACGGTTTGCCGGAGAGATCGTGGGTGTCCTTATCGCTGAAGTGAATCTGAAATATATTTGGGATGTGGTCGCAGATATTCGAGTAGGAAAGGCGGGCTATGCCTATGTTGTCTCGGGAAATGGAGATCTCCTTGCACACCCGGATATCAGTTTGGTGCTCGCGAGAAAAAATCTCAAAAGTCTCACCCAGGTCAAAAACGCATTAGCCAGAGAATCAGGGCCATTCACCGCATCAGCAAACTTTGCGGGACAAAAAGTATTTACCGTTTATGCAACTATCCCAGCACTCAGTTGGATCGTGTTGGTGGAGCGTCCCACTTCAGAAGCCTACATCTCTCTATACTCTTCACTATTTCGTAGCGGCATCCTCCTGTTGGTCGGCCTGGGTATGGCGATTCTGGCAAGCCTGATGATCGGTTACCGGGTCGTACGACCGCTGCAGACCTTGCGTGAGGGTGTCGCCCGAATTAGCGGAGGTGACCTGGAGTATCACATCGATGTTCGGACCGGAGATGAATTGCAGATGCTCGGCGACGAATTTAACGAAATGACGGCAAAACTGCGCGAATCTTACGCCGGCATCGAAAAGATCAGCCATCTGAAACGTTTTTTCTCCCCGCAACTTGCCGAACTGATAGAACTTTCCGGAGAGTCAGACCTCATGGACGATCATCGGCGTGAGATAACGGTGATCTTTTGCGATCTCCGCAATTTTACCGAATTCTCCTCGATCGTCGAACCCGAGGAGGCAATGAGGGTACTGAGAGAATACTACCAGGCTATCGGCGTATTGCTGAGGCACTACGAAGCCACGATCGAGCACTTTGCCGGCGATGGCCTGATGGCATATTTCAACGATCCGTTGCCGTGCCCTGATCCGGAAATACGCGCAGTTCGCATGGCAATGGAAATGCAAAAAGATGTTGAAAAGTTAATCGTGGGATGGCGTAAGCGCGGCATTAAGCTGGGTTTTGGGATTGGCATCTCGTCGGGTTATGCCACGCTCGGACGCATAGGGTCCGCAGAGGAGTTCCACTATGCGGCGATTGGTACCGTAGCCAATCTCGCCTCCCGTCTATGCGATCAAGCACAAAGCGGTCAAGTCCTGATCGCTGAGTCGGTATACGCGAAAATCGAAGGTTTGGCAGAGGTCAGGCAGATTGGAGACTTTTCGCTTAAGGGGTTTCTCAAGCCTGTCCCGGTTCTCGAAGTGTTGGCCTTGAAGGATGATTCTTACACTGCCCCAAATCCTTGATATCTGTTTAACTAACACAGAAGAATCAGTATCATGGATTCAATTCCAGATGAAACAGCGAGAATATGTTCTTTCACGTCACGAGGCAGATAACCCAAATGGGCATGGATGGCGCCGCAGTCACTCACCGGCAAGATGGATCTGCTCCTTGCTAAAGGGCTTCCTGATAATGAGAAATAGCACTTCAGCGATAGTGGTTGGATTGGTCTTGCTGGTTTCCGCTTTCATATCCCCGCTCGTATCCGCGACTATTCCTGATGACTGTCGGGGAAAGAATTATCGGCCGCACATCGTTCCGCAGAATATGAATGTCACGGAGAAAAAGCGCCGTTTTCGATGCCTGGTTCAAGCGGATATCGGGGCGGTCTTTAGCGAACTGGAAGCTCAGTACGCTCTGGTGCAGACCGCGGTAAAACAGCAAGCCGACAATGAATACCTGGGGCGATTGCGGCTCAAATATAAAGTTGAGACCAATCAGGAATTACTGGTCGCGATCAAGCCTCATCCAAGGAGTATTGCCATAGCCCAGGCGGCAATTGAAAGTGCCTGGGGGACCTCGCGTATTTTCACCGAGGCGAATAATGCTTTTGGTGTTCGGCCGTTCAACAAGGATCAGCCGAGAATTGCGGCGAGCAAAAAGCGAGGCGATAAAACAATCTGGTTGCGAAAGTACGCCACTATTCGGGAGTCGATCGCCGACTATTACCTCGTGCTGGCGCGCGCGAGTGCCTACCAGGAATTCAGGAAACTGAAAATGAAAACCGCAGACCCACATAAACTGGTTACCAAGCTGGATAATTATTCGGAAAGAAAAGCCGGGTATGTCAGGGAGCTTTCATCGATGATCCAGTACAATAAATTTCATGAGCTTGATTGGTGATCGGTATCCGCGCAAATCATGTGGTGCTGATAAATTTCCAGGCAAGGCTGGTGTGACCATAACGAGAGTGGCTGAGAGTATCGCGAACTGGATCAGTGAGACTGTATCCAGGATCCGCGCATATATTGCCAGTGACGAATTCAGGAAATTCATCCGTCGCCTGGTGACCTGGATTGAATCCGCAGTTTTATGGTTCGGTGAGGTAATTGCCGGGCTAGTATCCGTGGGAAGGCGGTTCGTCAAGAGCGATGGTTTCAAGAATGGAGTCCGGAGCGGCAGGGATTTAGCTGTTGTTGCCCGCAATAAGGCTTTGCGGAGTGGCGAATGGATAACGCACCAGCTTTACGTAATAGCAACCAGCGAGTTCGTCAAGACGGGTATCGCGACCACCGCGGACCTGTTTTACGTTTGCTTGCCAAAACCGCGACAGCAGGTAATTGCGGCCGCGGCGCTTGTTTTCATTGCAATGCTGCTGGTCGTGTTGGTACCTGAATCCGAGCGGACTGACCCGGTTCCCGAGACGGCATCCATTGAATCGCTACCGGAATCGACTGTCATTGATTCGGGACTCGTGATAGAAAGTATTGAATCGAGAATTCCGAATTTTGCCGAAGTCCCAGCCGGTCGCGAACGCAAGGCGGCTTTTTTCGGCTACTTCTTACCGATTGTCGAAAAGGAAAATCGAGCGATACTGAAAACCAGGCAAAGACTGGATGACTGGTATCAGGATCGGGACCAGCTAAGTGCAGACGAGGTTAGCGAGATCAGTGAAATAGCAACCCGCTACCGGATCGAAGATTTTGATATCGACAGCGATGTCAGCTGGGCAAAGCTGATGAACCGGGTAGATGTCGTGCCACCGTCACTGGCGATAGCCCAGTCCGCCAACGAGAGCGCCTGGGGGACCTCTCGTTTCGCGCGCAAGGGATACAACTTTTTCGGACAGTGGTGCTACAGGAAAGGATGTGGGCTGGTGCCGAAAAAACGGGATGCAAACAAAACGCATGAGGTGGCCGCTTTTGACTCGCCGCAGGAGTCCGTCAAAATGTACATCCGTAATTTGAACAGTAACAGAGCGTATAAATCCTTGCGCGATCTGCGCGCAAAATTAAGGCGCTCAAACAAACCGGTGACGGGGCATGAACTCGCGGCTGGGCTAAAGCGCTACTCTGAGCGTGGCCTGGAATATGTCAGGGAATTGCGCGAGATGATCTCATATAACAAATTGGCCGTGTACGATACGTTCTGAGGTGACTGCGCCTGACTGCTTAAAGCGACAGGTCAAAGTCCAGATAAGAAAAGACCTTCAAATACAGGGCTGTTAACCGGCAAGTTGTCGAACTTGCTTGAGCCACCCGTCATCAGGTTTCCGCGGACGGTGTGCGAAAAAAGCGCCCGGAGTCAAATTGCCAGGTACTCCTGTCTTAGGTCGTCGTTCTCGAGGACTTCCTGTGCGGTACCGTCGAACACGATTTTCCCCATGTCGAGGATCAGCGCGCGGTCTGCCAGGTGCAACGCAGCGACGGCGTTTTGTTCGACGATGATGGTGGTCATGCCGAGTGCCTTGATCTGTTCCAGGGTCTTCTCGATTTCCCGTACGATGACCGGTGCCAGTCCTTCGTAGGGTTCGTCGAGCAGCAGTAATTTCATATCGCGCACTAGCGCGCGGGCGACGGCGAGCATTTGCTGTTCGCCACCGGACAGGGTTACACCCTGCTGATTACGGCGTTCACCGAGCCGTGGGAAGAGTTCGTAGACCCGCTCGATGGACCAGCCCTTGGGTGGGGCGATCTGCGCCAGCTGCAGATTTTCTTCGACGCTCAGCCCCTGGATGATGCGACGATCTTCCGGCACCAGTCCAAGTCCGTTTTGTGCTGCCTGGTAAGCGCTCATTTGGTGCAGAGGCTTGTGGTCGAGCCAGATTTCCCCGTGGCGCAGCGCCGGTGAATCCACCCGTGCCAGGGTGCGCAATGTGGACGTCTTTCCCGCACCGTTGCGGCCGAGCAGGGCGACAATTTCACCTTCGCGAATATCGAAGCTGACTCCCTGCACAATGTAACTTTCCCCGTAGTAGGCGTGCAGGTCCCAGACCGAGAAATAGGCGCGTTGACCGCCCTGTGCTTTAACTGCATCGACGCCAGGGGCGACCTTGCCGCTAAATGCCGATTCGTTTAGCAAAGTGGCTGCAGCAGTGTCGGCGGGTTGATTGCTATCGCTCACAGGTGTGCTCCTCCCAGGTAGGCTTCCTGAACTTTCGGGTGACCCTTGATTTCGTTGGGCAATCCTTCGGCGATAACCGTTCCCTGCGCCAGTACCGAGATTTTTTGTGCCAGCGAAAACACCACGTGCATATCGTGTTCGATGATGACCATGGTTATGCCGCGTTCGGCGATTTTTTTCAGCAGGTCGATGGTATTGTTGGTGTCGGCGCGTGCCATGCCCGCAGTCGGTTCGTCCAGCAGCAACAACTTGGGTTGCTGGACCAGGCACATGGCGAGTTCGAGACGCCGCTTGTCGCCGCGGGACAACTGGTTTGCCACATTGTCGGCGCTGTCGGCCAGGCCAACGTCCTCGAGCAGATGCATGGCATTTTCGCGAATACTTTGCTCATCCTCGACCTGTCGCCAGGCATTGATTCGAAACGCACCATCGCGGCGCGCGAATGCCGGGATCATGACGTTTTCGGCCAGGGTCAGGTCGCCGAATATTTCAGGCGTCTGGAACACGCGGCTGACCCCCACCTGGTTGATTTGATGGGGGAGCATGCCAAGCAGTGACACGCCGTCGAAATTTACACTGCCGGTGTCGGGATTTAGGCGTCCGACAAAACAGTTCAACAGCGTCGATTTGCCGGCGCCGTTCGGTCCGATAATCGCGTGCACGGTGCCGGCCTCGATCTCGAGATTGACTTCGTGCAGCGCCTTGAGGCCGCCGAATTGTTTGTTCACGTTTTTAACGGAAAGAATTGACATGGGATTCTACTCGGATGCGGCCGCATCGGCCTCGGTGGTCGCCACGGGTTTCGGCTTGAGCCAGCGTCTGGTTACATTCCCGATGCGGGCAATGCCCTCCATCAGGCCGCCGGGTAGAAAAATGACGATGACCATGAACAAGGCGCCGAGCGTCAGGTGCCAACCTTCACCGACGAACAATCCGGTGATCGACACCACCGCGTGCTGCAGCATTTCCGGCAGAAAAGAAAACGCATCCATCAGAATGCCCTCGTTGAACGAGGAGAAGATGTTTTCGAAATACTTGATCACGCCGGCACCGATCACGGGGCCGAGCAGGGTGCCGGTACCGCCGAGGATGGTCATCAGAACCACTTCACCACTGGCAGTCCATTGCATGCGCTCTGCACCGGCGAGTGGGTCGGTGATAGCCATCAGGCCGCCGGCGAGACCCGCGTACATGCCGGAGATAACAAATGCGGCCAGCGTATAAGGCCGGGTGTTGAGCCCGGTGTAGGACATGCGATTCTGGTTGGACTTGACCGCGCGCAGCATCATACCGAAGGGCGAGCGGAAAATTCGCAGCGAGATGTAGAACATGATGATCAACACCACACCGCAAAAGTAATACCCGCTCCATCCGGACATCGCCATCCCGAACAGCGTCGTCGATGGCAATCCTTCACCGCGAGTGACACCGAACACACCGTCGAGCACGCGTGCATCGTGGAGTGCCAGCTGCAACCCGGTTTCACCGTTGGTTATCGGCGTCAGTACAGAATAGGCCAGGTTGTAGGACATTTGCGCGAACGCCAGCGTCAGGATCGAAAAGTAAATCCCGGAACGGCGCAGGACGATGAAGCCGATCACGAGCGCGAACAGACCGGCAAACAGGGTGGACAGGATCAGTGCCGGGATAACGTTCATCGTCAGTAATTTGAAAGTCCATACCGCCGTATACGAGCCGACACCGAGAAATGCCGCGTGGCCGAAAGACAGGTAGCCGGTCAGGCCGAACAGGATGTTGAAGCCGATCGCGAAAATACCAAAGATTGCGAATTTCTGCAGCAGGTCGGGGTAGCCGGCGCCGATTGGCGCGAAGATCACCGGGGCCAGGGCAACCACAATGATGAAACCGATGAGTAAAATGTGGTCCTTGTTCTTTACGTTAAATTTGATCATCGTCTAGTTCTCCATCACGCCTTCGCGACCGAACAGGCCGCGTGGCCTGATCAGCAGTACGACGACTGCGATCAGGTAGATGACGACCTGGTCGATGCCCGGAATAAGCGAATTTACTTCGTTCATCGACGCAAACGATTGCAGTATTCCGAGCAGGAAGCCGGCCGCGACCGCGCCGCCGAGACTACCCATGCCGCCGACTACCACCACGACGAAACTGAGCACCAGAAAATCCATACCCATGTGGTAATCAGGAGACAGGATCGGCGTGTACATGACGCCGGCGAGCCCGGCGACCACCGCGGCGAGGCCAAACACGATGGTGAAGCGGCGGTCTATATCGATGCCGAGCAGCCCAACCGTTTCTCGATCGGCCATGCCGGCACGCACCACCATGCCGAAGGTTGTGAATTGCAGGAAAGCGAACACCGAAGCGATCACCACGCCGGAAAACATCAGGTAAATGATACGCCACCAGGGGTAGACCACGGCGTTTTCGGCAAAGCCCAGCATCAGGCCGATGTCGGCGGATCCGGCAAACATGGCGGGCGCTGGTTGCGGGATCGGATTGGCACCGAACTGAGACTTGACGATTTCCTGTAACACGATGGCGAGGCCGAAGGTGACCAGTATCTGGTCGGCATGGAGCCGTTTATAGAAGTGACGAATGAGCCCGCGTTCCATGATGACGCCGAGCAACAGCATGATCGGAATCGCTATCAGGATAGCGAGGGGCACCGACCAGTCGATCAATGTCATGCCGAAATCCCCAAACCAGTCAACGATGTAGGGAGTGCGGATCTCCATCGGCGTGCCCCAGGCGGTGAGTCGCTCAGGGTCCAGAACCACTCGCTCTAGCGTTAGCAGAGATTGCAGGGTCACTGCACAGAAGGAGCCGAGCATGAACAGTGCACCATGAGCGAAGTTGACGACGCCCAGAGTGCCGAACACGAGTGTCAGACCGAGTGCGATCAGCGCGTAAGCACCGCCCTTGTCCAGACCGTTCAAGACTTGCAATAAAAAAGCGTCCACTGATTAATCCCGTATATTTTTTATGGTTGCAGCGACAAGCCTGCCGCCACGAACCCCTGCATGACTAGCGAGGTTCGAAATAATATGGCACGTCCCTGTGCCGCGAAAATTCCCGGATCAGCTGCTGTACTAGCCGTTGTTGTACGGGCCGAGGTTGCCACCCAGCATGCTGGCGGGGTATTCGACCTGGGCACGCGGCGTGACTTCAACCACTTCGAGTACGTCGAACTTGGATGTGGGGTTTTCTTTACCCTTTACCACGAGTACATCCTTGAAGCACTGGTGATCTTCGGCACGGTACTCAGTCGGACCATTACCCAGACCATCGAACTTGAAGCCTTCCAGAGCTTTGCCTACCTGGCTCGGCATGAAGGTGCCGGCGCGTTGGCAGGCGTCAGCATACAGGAGCGCCTGGCAATAGGTAGTGTGGGCAGCCTGGCTTGGTGGGAAACCGTAAGCCTGACCGAAGGATTTGACGAACGCCTGGGAGCCTGCGTCCTGTAGCGACCAATGCCAGTTGGTGGAACCGAAAATACCCTTGACGGCTTCGCCTGCACCCGCAGCCATCAGGCGCGAGTAAAGCGGTACCACGATCTCGAATTGCTTGCCATTGACCGTCTTTTCACGCAGGCCGAACTGGACCGCCTGGGTCAGCGAGTTGACCATGTCCTTGCCATAGTGGTTCAGAACCAGCACGTCGGCGCCCGAGTTCAGTACCGGGGTGATGTACTGCGAGAAGTCACCTGCGCCGACCGGCGTTTTAACCGCCTGTACAGTTTTCCAGCCCATCGCCTCGGTATACTTGCGGATTGAACCCTCCTGAGACCAGCCCCAGGTGTAATCAGCAGTCAGGTGGTAAGCCACGCGATCGGTGCCGTAGTTGTTTTTCAGTACCGGGGCCAGTGCTGCGCCGGTCATTTCAGTGTTAAAGAAGTGACGGAAACCGTTGGCACGCTTGTCCTTTCCGGTGGTGTCATTGGAGTGAGTCAGACCTGCCATAAAGATAACGCCGGCTTCCTGGCACAGACCCTGGACCGCGATTGCGACACCGGACGAAGAGCCGCCGGTAATCATGATAGCTCCGTCTTTTTCGATCATGCGCTTGGCTGATGCTCGCGCCGCATCGGACTTGGTCTGGGTGTCACCGGTGACGTACACGACTTTCTTGCCGTTGATGCCGTTGCCTTTCAGCGCTTTTGACGAGAAGGTATTCAGCATTCCGCCGTCGCCTTCGCCGTTGATGTGCTGGACCGCGAGCTCGTAGGCACGCAGTTCGTCTGCACCTTCGTCTGCATAGGCGCCGGTCTGTGGCACGTTAAAACCAAAGGTGACTGTAGAGCCCTTCGGCTCGTTACGGTATGCCGCATGGGCGTTGGTAAAAATAAGTGGTGCTGAAACGCCGACACCAATTATGGCGCTGGTCTTGAGAAATTTGCGTTTTGAATTGTCGATTTTACTCATTAGTTGCGAGTCCTCCGAGTTAAATTGGATACGGCTACCGAGTAATATCTCCCGATTTGCACCGCAGTAATGCATTTAAGCACAGCAAGAATCATTGACTTGCCGTAATAATTCAATAAGTATGTGAAAAATAAGAATACTTTTGTAAATTTAACAAGTAGCCCATTTGTTAAATTGTTAATAATTGACAAAATCGCGCTTACCTGGTCAGCCGATACGAAGCATGAAACGCAATATTCTTGGTCCCAGAATCCGCGAACGCCGCCGCGAAATCGGCATTACCCAGGTCGATCTGGCGCGCCAGATCGAGATTTCGGCGTCCTATCTCAACTTGATCGAACATAACAAGCGCGACATTGGTGGCACGTTATTGCGCAAGTTAGCCAATGCACTCGATCTTCCACTCGATAAACTTGACGGCGCTGCTGATCGCCGCCTGCTGGAAACACTGCAGGAAATTGCCCAGAACCCTGAAATGCTGGCGCTTGATGTCGAAGACAAACGGATAGGCGAACTGATCGGTCGCTTCCCAGGATGGGCGCGTGGAATCCTGGCCTTATCGCGCTCCGAGCGCCAGGCGACAAACACTGCGCAGATATTGAGTGATCGTCTGAATCACGATCCATTTCTCGGTGAAACGGTGCATAAGATGCTGAGCCGTATTGCGTCACTCCATTCGGCGTCCGAAATTATCGATCAGTACCCCGAGATCGAAAGTGCCAGTCGCGACCGGTTTTACGCCATCATGCGCGAGGAGAGTCAACGTCTGTGTAAACTGGGCGATGCGTTGGCCAGCTATTTCGACAATGCTGCCTGGGCGAGGCGCACTCTGACACCGTTGGATGAGGTCGATGCCTTTTTCGACAAACGCCAAAATCACTTTGCCGAGATAGAGGGCCGAGCCGAACAACTGTACCTGAAACTTCCAGAGGGGAAGGCAGCCATTCGTTTGAGCGCGGCGCGGGAACTGGTTAACAAGCGGCTCGATAAAGTAGTGCAGAAAATCATAGCCGCTGAAAGCCAGCTCGAAACCGATGTGGCGCGCACGCGTAGCCACGAAATTTTGCTGCGCTACGCTGTCGCTGCCGTCCTGGTTCCGATGGAAATCCTCAAACGGCGAGCGGCCGAATTGAAGTATGACCTGGAAATGTTAAGTGACGATTTTGGCGTTGATTTCCAGTTGATAGGTGAGCGTCTGAGCGCGCTTCCGGCCGGCGCTGAGAACCCCCGGTTTGGTTTCTACCAGGCCAATGCCTCGGGTAACATCACGCTGTCACGTAACCTGCCCGGATTGTTGGTGCCACGCTACGGTTCGTCCTGCCCACTGTGGATTCTCTATCGGGCGCAGCAGGCGCCAAACGCGGTGTTGCGTCAGCACGTGCAGCTACCCTCTGGTGAGGGTTTTGTTTTCGTTGCCCGGGCCGCGAATCGCGGTATCACAGGTTTCGGCCAGGCGCGGCATTATCTGACCGATATGTGCGTACTGAGCGACGAAGATGCCCGGCATACGGTTTATGCCCCGGATCCCGCGACCGTATTCGAACCAGTCGGCTTATCCTGCCGGACCTGCCCGCGGCGAAATTGCAGGCATCGGGTCATCGACCCGCTGACCGGATAATCATCCATGAATGTCAGCATCGCGGGTGATAATCCGCCTGGTAGCGGTTAGAATCGGGCCGAGTAGCAATTCTCCTGTCGGCCTTACATGGGTATGCAGCCAGGAACCTGAGGGGATTCCAATAGCATGAACGATGAATCGCGTAACTCGAATCGTCCTTTTTCCGATCGCAAGAGCAACGATCGCTCATTGGTTTTGCTGATCGTTGGTTGTTTGCTGTTGACTCCGCCGCTGGCCGGTATATTCCAGCTCGATTTCAGAATTCTGGGCATACCGTTTACCGGGTTTTACCTGTTCGCCGTCTGGGGGGCATTGATCGTTGGTGCCGCTTTGCTGTCGAGACAGCAGCTGAACAATTCAGTCTGGGTCAACCAGGAAGACGCTGCTGCCGAGGAAGATGTGGACAATAGCGCCTAATGTTATCCGTTGATTTACTCCTCGGAGTCTGCCTGGGCTACGTGGCGCTGCTGTTTGCGCTCGCGTTTTACGTCGATCGCCGGGCGCGCCAGGGCCACGCAGGCTGGATACAGTCGCCGATCATTTTTACGCTGTCGATCTCGGTTTACTGCACCTCCTGGACCTTTTACGGCGCGGTCGGCTCGGCGGCCCGCAATGGCCTTGAATTCATCACCATTTATCTGGGCCCGACGCTGGTATTCATTGGTTGGTGGTGGCTGCTGAGGAAGCTGGTACGCATCGGTAAGGAACACCGTATTACCTCGATTGCCGATCTGATCTCGTCCCGTTACGGCAAGAGCTCCAGCATCGCCGTGCTGGTAACGCTGATGGCACTGCTTGCCACCACACCTTATATAGCGCTGCAACTGCAATCGGTGACACGCAGTTACCAGGCGATTGTCGGCGAGGTCGACGTGTCACTCAGTGCGTTTATCATTGCCGCCGGTATGGCGCTGTTTGCGATCCTTTTCGGCACACGTAATGTAGACGCCAATGAACGCCATCACGGAGTGGTCGCGGCAATTGCAGTCGAGGCCGTAGTCAAGCTGGCGGCGCTGCTGGCGGTCGGTCTGTTTGTCGTCTTCGGTGTGGCCGGTGGCGTAGGCGCAGTGTTTGAGAACGTCGATACCGAGGTTATTTATGGCGCCGGGAATATCTTTGATGCGCGCTGGGTGACGCTGACCTTTCTTTCTGCAACTGCGATTATCTGTCTGCCGCGGCAATTTCAGGTGACGGTGGTCGAAAATGTTGATGAACGCCATCTGGCGACGGCATCCTGGCTGTTTCCGCTATACCTGTTCGGTATGTGCCTGTTCGTTATGCCAATCGCCATCGCCGGCCTCAAGTTTCTGCCGGCGGGCGCAAATCCTGATCTTTACGTGCTCACGTTGCCATTGTCGCTGGGGCGCGAAGACCTGGCCCTGTTTGCCTTTCTCGGTGGGTTTTCATCCGCCACGTCGATGGTCATCGTCGCAGCGATCGCGGTATCTACGATGGTATCGAACCACATCGTGGTGCCGATTTCGCTGTACCTGTTGCATGGGCGGCGCGAAGTCAGCGGCGATGTGCGAAAGATACTGCTGAGGTCACGTCGCGTCAGCATTGCCGCCGTGGTTGGTCTCGGTTTCCTGTATTTCCAGGCCAGTGGGGGCTCCGATGCGCTGGCGGCTATTGGTCTGATTGCTTTTGTCGGGGTGGCCCAGTTTCTGCCCAGCTTGCTGGGTGGTATTTTCTGGCGTGGTGCAACCCGTAACGGGGCGCTGTCGGGACTACTGGTGGGCTTTGTGCTTTGGGCCTATACCCTGTTTCTGCCGAGTTTCGGCGGCAGCGCGATCCTGGGTGCCGACGTTCTCGCCAACGGCCTGTTCGGTATTGCGGCGCTGAGACCCCAGGCGTTGTTTGGACTCGCTGGCCTTGATCCACTGGTTCACGCCGTGATCTGGAGTCTCGGCGCCAATACCCTGGCATTCATGATCGTATCCTCGCTGTCCGAGGCGAGTCCGCTGGATCGTCTGCAAGGAGCATTGTTCGTCGATGTATTCAGCAACAGGCCCGACGAATCGACCCGTTTCGAACCCGGTCAAGCCAATGCAGAAGACCTGTTTGTGCTGGCACAGAGAATCCTTGGTACCGAACCGGCACGCCAGTTATTCGACAGCATGGCTCAGGAACAGGGGTCGGCGGGTGTATTACCCTGGCCAACCGATGCGATGATCGTGCAGCTGGAGCGGGTGCTGGCGGGTAACGTGGGTGCCGCCTCGGCGCATGCGATGGTATCGCGGGTGGCGGGGCGCGGCAGCATAAGCATGATCGAGTTGATCGACATTGCCGACGAGACCCGGCGCCTCATGGAAACTTCGCGCGAACTGTCAAATAAATCAGCGGAATTGACGATGATGACGAATGAGCTGCGCATGGCCAATCAACGGTTGCGTCAGCTTGATCTGCAGAAAGATGAATTCCTCAGCCAGGTCAGTCATGAATTACGCACACCAATGACGGCAATCCGATCTTTCTCGGAAATCCTGTTGAGCCCGGAGACGGTAACTGACGAGGAGCGTAATCGATTTATAACGATCATAAACGAAGAGAGCCAGCGACTGACACGGCTGCTTAACGAAATCCTCGACATGAGCCGGCTGGAAGCCGGCATCCTGGACATGCCGCTTTGCCCCGTCGAGGCCGGCGCCGTCATCGATACCGCAATCGATACGCTCGACGGCCTGATTCGTAAGAAACAGGTCAGGATAGAGCGCCAGTTGAATGCCGATCCGGTCTGGGTGCAGGCCAACGAAGATCGCCTGCACCAAATACTGATCAACCTGATTTCGAATTCGATCAAATACAATATCTCGGAAGACCCGGTGATTTTAGTGCGCAGCAAGTCCAAAAGGGATGTGCTGTATATCGACATTTCCGACAATGGTGGCGGCGTAAAGCGTGAGGAGGCGGCTACGATATTCGACAAGTTCAGCCGTGGGCATCGCAGTAATATCGATCATGGCGCTGGACTAGGGCTGTCGATCAGCCGGGCAATCGTACGCAGTATGGGTGGTAACCTGACCCTCGAGTTCGCTGATGACGAAACCAGTTTCTTCCGCTTGCGCCTCCCCCGTGGCCTTGCTCCCGAGGGGAAGGGGGTCTAGCGCCGTTATACCGGCGGTTTGAAGTTGATACGAGGGGGGGGTGTAACCCGGAGGGTGGTAAAAGATCGCTGGAAAGCAGCCGGGTTTCACCAGGGCCCGGATTGCGGTCCGGCCAGCGGCCGGGAAAAGTCGAATAACTGGTGTCGCCGGGCTATTATTTTGCGGGGTTTGCCTTACGCAGTTGTTCGATGCGTGCCAGCGCCTCGTCGCGTGAGGTAAGCATTTCCGGGTCACTGTTAGGCGCCGAGCTCTCCTCCATCGAACCTGCGTTGACGTAGTGCACTGTACCAAGGGAGTAGCTGACATTGACATTCTTGCCACGTAGCGCGAACGCTACCCAGGCTTCGGGCCAGACGCTGCACTGGTGATGGTTGACGACGACATACCAGCGTTTCCCGGTATTTTCGATTAACCGGTCAAGGGTGTCGTAAAAATCATTGACCATTTTGGAGCTGCTGAGTAATAAGTTGCTGAAATCGACCTCAACCATCTGTAAATCATCGTAAAACCGAATGCGCTCGGCATACGCGGGATCGATGTCCTCGGGTTGTGTCTGTGATTGATCCGGCAATTGGCGGTCTACCGTGGTGTACACAGTGGAAGCGAGCTGCTCGACACCCAGTTCCAGGCGCAGGCAATCCTGTAAGGCGTTGTTGAGAAAACGGCCGCGTTCTTCCGGGGAAAGATCAGGGAAGTCGCGCATGATTTCGAGCGCGCCTCGAATCGATGTCAGTGGAGAGACGAATTCGCGCTCGAGCATTGTGTTCAAGGCCAGTGTGAGGTGGGCGGTTGTCGCCTCCTTGGGCATGCTCTACTCCTGTCAATTGGCGCTGGTTTCAGAATCTGTGGGCCGCGGGCAGCGCGCCACTATGCTTCAACCTGATATCGGTACGGGGAAATTAGTCAAATTGGGAAAATTGGCAAGTGCCTTGCCGCTGAAAGCTGATATTTTGTCAATTAAGCGAGGCCAGAGTCAATAGTCGTGTAAACAATTTACCGATAGCCACCAGGATTGGTCCGCCTCTGCTATCAAGCGCGCTACCGATAGTTGCAGTGCTTCCATGGATGGTGTCTAATCGAGCAACAAAAAATCAAAGGCTCATTACCCCCACGCCATGACAAAGACTGTATTGCTGGCTGAAGACGAACCCAATATCGTTGAATCACTTAAATTTTTGCTCGTGCGCGCGGGTTTTGAAATCAGCGTTGCCAGCGATGGTCGGCAGGCACTGGATATGGCTCTCGAACAGCAGCCTACGGTGCTGGTGCTGGATCTGATGCTACCCGAGCTCGACGGTTATGAAGTCCTGCGGCGGCTGCGTGCTGATCCGAAAGGCGCGAAGCTGCCGGTGCTGATGCTGACCGCCAAGGGGCAGCGCATCGACCGTGAAACCGCGCTTGAGTGTGGTGCCGATCTGTTCATGACCAAACCTTTCGCCAATGCCGAAATCACAGCTGCGGTCGTTGAGCTGGCATCCGCGCGAACCGACTGACGCCGGGCAGACCTGCATTTCTACCCGCAGAGCCCGAGATCCACTCCTTAGGCCCCCGATCTTTGATTTCGACATCGGCGCTGCGTCTCCTGATCTAACCTCTGGCATTGTCGCTTGCGGCAAAGAATGACTCTTGTCGCGCCGATGATAAAGCCAGGTTTTTGGGTGCCGGAAATTGGTTAGCCGGTGCCGCCCGGATCGCGCCAGGTGGCGGCCTTGCGCAACCTATATTTGGCCAGGTAGATTCTGGCTGAACCCAGTAGCAAGGCCTGCTGGCGATCGAGTTCGGCAATCGCCGGCGCGCACTGTTTTTCGCGTCGCGGAAGGGTTTGCAGTATTTCGGCGGTTATTACCCGGTCATGCCAGTCGCCGAGCAATTGCTCGAGCATTCCGATCTGGCTGAGTTCCGCTTCATCGCGCCGATGGCCGGGGCACAGGTCGAAGGCCTCGAGCGTATGGTGGTAGCGTTTCAGCTGAATGCGGATGCCGTGCCAGTGCTCGGCATCGCCTCGATCGTCGGCGCCGACGATATCGCCCAGGAGCTGTTCCAGGGCAGGTGCCTTGTGACGCAGCAAGCGGCTCTCGGACAATCCCAGCGCGGAAACGGTGGGCAGGCGCAGCGGTATGCGGATATCGGTCCCCACCAACTCCCGAAAAATGTCGTAGTCCCTGCGTATACCTTCATCGATTGCCCGTTGCAGGCTAATCACGCTGCGCATCTTGAGCCCGGGCAGTTCGGCAAGCAGTTTCCTGGCGATATGGCCATCGCGGACTTTACTGACCGAGCCCGAAAGCCTGCGCGCCGGTTTGAGTAAGCGTTTCGCGCCGATTTCGGGTTGTACCTCGCCCAGAAAACGGTATAGCGCGGTAAGCCGTTTTACCCCGACGCGAAAGCGATGTATCGCTTCCTCGTCGGCCGCCGCGACAACGGTGCGTAGGTTGCGGTTGATAGCGGTCAGCAGCTTGCCGCGGTACTGGTCCAGACAATTCATCAGCGATCTTCCTGCGGTTGCGGGTAAAACCTTGCCCCGGAACTGATTCCGGGACAAGCGCGAACGGTGAAACTCTACCATCTCCTCGGGTCGGGCTCACCTGCGATCTGCCATTGGCAGTTTGTGCATGCTACAGCCCGGCGCCCGGGTAAAGAAATATAACTGCTGGTTTGTGCGCGAAACAGGTTTACTGAAAATACCAGGACCTGTGGATACCTGGCTTGCCGAGCGCGGATAGTTTTCGCCGTTATCTGTATGAAATCCTGTCGAAAAAGCCCGATCCGAAATTCGATTTTGTTGTCAAAGGTCACAGGAATGGCCGCGCTGATCGCCTAATATCAAGTGCTTGTCTTGCCATTGGCAGAAATGAAAATACTCGACACCGACGCAGCGATTGACAAGATTGGCTGGGAATGCCTGAATGAATTGTCGACTTTCGGGGCTCTGTCCAACGAGGTTGTTGCCAACCTGTTGCACAACGGTGTTATTCGTCACTACCAAGAGGGCGAGTATGTAGCCCGCATCGAGCGCGTTGCCGAAAGCTTTCAGGTATTGCTGAGTGGACGGGTCGCCTACTACCGGCATTTCGATGATTGCGATGTGTTGACCCGCCACTTCCACCAGGGAGAGCAAATGGGGTTTGACCAGATGATCGGCCTGTTTACGCAAAACGGTACCGATGTAGTGCTCGAGGATAGCCTGGTACTCGACATCAGCAACCAGCAATTTTCCAGTTTGCGCATCGATTTCCCTGCCGATTTCGGTTTATTGATGATAAATTTGGCGCGCGAACTGGCGCGCGAAATCGAGATACTGGAAAATGTGATCGGTCGGGGGACCGGCTGGCGGGAGGAAGAATGAAGAAATACGGTTGGTTATCGGCTTTGTTGCTGTTGCAGTCACTGGCATTCGCCCAGGATACGGCTGCGCCACAGTCTGTCGGGGAATCGCCGATTGGCTATGCCACTGTTCGGGAGGCTTTCGACGCTTTAGTGGCAGACCCCTCGGCGGTGCAGAGCGAATACGAGGGCTGGACCAGTTTCAATCAAAAAGCTGATGGCAAGTACATATTGTGGTCTTTTACGCCACAAGATCACCCGGTCCATCCAACCGCCGTGCGCAGAGAGATCGTCAACAAGGACGGTGAAGTATTGATTACCATGGCTGTGCTGTGTCATTCCAGCCGTTTTGACTGTGATCAGCTGATCGAACAGTTTGAGCAGATTAACCAGAACCTGAAACGCAAGCTCTCAGCCGATGCCGGTTCCTGATGGTGCTTGTGGTCCTTCAATAAATGGTGCCCGATATCCCGCATAGTGCTGCCTGCTACTGCTTTCATTGTTCGCGGGATCGGTAGTAACTTTTATACGCTTTCGTTTTTGCTTGACCCCATGATCACCCGGGTGGTGATTGAATGGACCCGAGCTAGTGTGACTGGCCTGCGGGCATTTAACTGTTCAATGGTTCTGTTGTTACAGGCAACACTGTACCGGGTCGTGTTTGCTTAGCTTTCTGCGCTGGCGGTTTCGGCGAGCACGCAAAGAATCTCGAACATCAGGGTGACGGCTACCAGTGCGGTATTGCCCGACATGTCGAACGGTGGTGAAACTTCAACCACATCAGCGCCGATTAAATTCAAGCCACGCAGGCCTCGAATCAATAGCTGTGCGTCGTAGGTCGTGATGCCACCGATCTCGGGGGTGCCGGTGCCCGGGGCATATACCGGATCGAGGACGTCAACGTCGAAGCTGATATAGGTCGGGCCGGCGCCGACCACGCGTCGCGCCTCGGCGATTACGGCGTCGACACCGAGGTCGTTATATTCCTCT
>JAJDOF010000061.1 GCA_022340305.1 Gammaproteobacteria bacterium | reverse complement strand
GGCATTTCCGCTTCCATGATCAATGCATAACTCATTTTTTCGAAGGCGCGAATGACCATCGCCATGCCGATCTGTTCGTCGGGGAGTTTGACCATAAAGTCCGGATCGCTTTCGGCCTTGTCGGGGATGACATCGCCATTGCGACGAATGCGCAGGATGTTGCCACTCTCGATCCCATCACGATTACCCAGGTTGATGGCGATCGTTTGATAGGCGCCGGATTTTGAAATTGAGTTCAGCAACGCGACGATTGCACCAGTCACATCGGAGCTTGGAGGCTTGGGAAAGAAATCACGTTCAAAGTTGGTGTTGTCCATCGGCATCACGCGATCGTTGCGCAGAATTTCACGCTCCGCATCAGTGACTCTAACCGACGCGGGATCGCCTCGCAGCAACAGTCTCGATTCCCCGACATAGAGCGCTTCGTAACCCAGTAACTCATTGGTAATCGGGTCAAACAGCGGTCGATTGGGTCGGTAGATGTGGTAGCGGCCGATTCCCTGGGTGGTATCGAGCTTGCGCACGTAAAGCTTGTCGTTGGTGCTGTTGATCAGGTGATTGTCGAGACTCGACAATACATAGGCTGAATCGTTCAGCGTGGCTTCGTCGATGATCAACGGGCGTTCGAGCAGATGGCGAATCGACTCGATCGGGATGGACGGAATGGTTGCGTCGATCGATTTCGAGCGTATCCGTGGATTGACTTTCACGACTTTGAGCCCACCTGAGGTCTGTGACAGCACCGAACCCTCGGCGCCGCGTGATAGCAGTTGCACCCTGCGTTCGCCGCCGACGTAGACAATCGCGAGCGTATCGCCCGGGTAAATCAGGTGCGGGTTTTCAACCTGGGGGTTCTTGAACCAGATTTCCGGCCAGAACCAGGGATCGCGTAGAAAAACCGATGAGATATCCCATAGCGTATCGCCTTCTTGTACAATGTAGGTTTGCGGGGACTCGGGTTCGTAAACGATGGTCTCTGTCGGTGGCGGTGTTTCCGGAATGATTGCCTTGACGGCATTTCCCGGGTCCACTGCCTCGGGCTCGTGGACTACCGCGTAGGGAGCCGGTGGCTCGGCGCAGGCGACTATGAGCAACAGACCTGAGAGCAGAATTAGTCCTTTAGTAAGCTGTCGGTGGCTGGTTGAAGGCATGCGAACCCCTGCAAATGCGATATTAATTGATGGATTGTAGACGAAAAATAACCGACTACAAGTTTTTTGACTGGAAAGATTCTAGTATAATCATTAACTTGGACCAACTAGTTATAACTTTTCTTGAAGTTTTTCACCATGGCATTATTAAATATTTTACATTTCCCCGATCCGCGACTCAGGACTGTCGCCAAAGCGGTTGTCGAATTCGACGAAAACCTGCGTCAACTGGTCAGTGACATGTTTGAAACGATGTATGAAGCACCCGGAATCGGACTCGCGGCGACGCAGGTCGATCGTCATATTCGGCTGTTGGTGATGGACGTATCCGATGGACGTAATCAGCCCCTGTGCCTGATCAATCCGCAAATTATATCCTCTGATGGCGACGAAGAGATGGATGAAGGCTGTTTATCAGTGCCCGGTTATTATGAAAAGGTTCGCCGTGCGGAATACATTCGGGTGCGCGCCCAGAACGAATTTGGAGATACCAGGGAATTTGCGGCACGAGGACTGGAAGCAGTTTGTATCCAGCATGAAATGGATCATCTCGAGGGTAAGCTGTTCGTCGACTACCTGTCGGCATTGAAGCGTAACCGCATTCGCAACAAGCTGATCAAGGCGCAGAAGCAACAGGCGGATTAGACGCCGAACGCCATGCTGAAAATTATTTATGCCGGCACTCCGGAATTTGCCGTTCCGGCACTCGAATCCCTGTTGCACAGCGAGCAGCGGGTCGTCGCGGTGTACACCCAACCGGATCGCCCCGCTGGACGGGGTCGCAAGCTGCAGCAAAGCCCGGTCAAGGCCTGCGCCCTTGCTGCTGGGTTGCCGGTGATGCAGCCGCAAGATTTCAAATCATCGCAGGATTTACGCGATCTGCAGCAACTCGATGCGGACCTGATGGTGGTGGCCGCTTATGGGCTGCTGTTGCCACCCGCGGTGCTCGAAGCACCGCGCCTGGGCTGCATCAATATCCACGCGTCCCTGCTGCCGCGTTGGCGCGGGGCCTCGCCAATTCAGCAGGCGATACTCGCGGGAGACGACATCACCGGGGTGAGCTTGATGAAAATGGAGCGGGGACTGGATACCGGTGATGTTATTTTACGCCGCAGCCTGTCGATCGAACCGACCTGGAATGCGGCGCATTTGCACGATGCACTGGCACCGTTGGGTGCAGAACTTCTGCTTGAAGCGCTGCAGGATATCGAAGCAGCCTTGCGCTGTGCCGAGGCGCAGGATAACGCCGCTGCCACTTATGCACCGCGCCTCAGCAAGCAACAGGCGGAGGTCGACTGGTGTAAATCAGCCGAAGTGCTGCTGCGCGAAATACGTGCCTACAATCCCTGGCCAGTCAGCTTCAGTTTTCTGAATCAGGACAGTATTCGCCTGTGGAGCGCGCAGGCCTGCAGCGCATACGATGTGCAGCAGGCGGGCAGGGTAGTTGCGCACGATCGCGACGGTGTATACGTCAGTTGTGGTGATGCGGTGCTGCAGGTCACCGAGTTACAATTTGCCGGGCGAAATCGTTGCAGTGCGGCGCAGGCCTTGAGTTCAGTCGACCTGAGTGGCTGTCAGCTGGGCCGCGTCGATGAGTAAAAGCAGGCGACAAACATCCGACCTGAAAACCGCTAATGCAAATGCCGGCAATCCAAGATGGATTGCTCTGCAGGTTTTGTTACAGGTCATCGAGCAGGGGCGTTCGCTTGACGATGTTTTTCACAGTGACTGGTTCCTGTCGTTGCCGGCCGCCAGGCGCGATCTGGCGCTGTGCCGGGAAATCGCTTTCGGCCTGTGTCGCTGGTATTTTGCACTTTCGGCTCTGCTCACGCAGCGCCTGCAGAAACCGCTGCGCGCGCGCGATCGTGATATCGAGATTGTGCTGCTAATCGGACTATACCAGGTGCTGGTCATGCAGACCGGGGCGCATGCTGCCGTCAATGAGACGGTAAAGCTCGCCCTGGCGCAGAAGAAAAAATGGGCTTCCGGGCTGGTCAATGCAGTACTACGCGGAGTACTGCGCGAAAATCTGGCGCTTGCAGCCAGCGCGGACGCACAGGCTTACGCGCAATGGATGCGGGAAAAATTACAGGCCGACTGGGTCGGGCAAAGCGAGGCAATCCTGCATGCCGGTAATCAACGTCCGCCGATGACCTTGCGTGTCGATACTCGCCAGATCGATGTCGAATTACAGCTCAGCGCGCTTGTCGCGCAGGGTATCGGCGCGCGCAGGCATAGCGAGGTAGACGGCGCGATTGAGCTGGATTCAGCCTGTGACGTTGCAGATCTGCCGGGTTTCGGCGAGGGTAAACTCAGCGTGCAGGATGCGGCTGCACAGCTGGCTGCACAGTTGCTTGACTGCAAACCGGGTGCGCATGTGCTCGATGCCTGTGCAGCACCCGGAGGGAAAACCATGCATCTATTACAGCGTTACCCTGCAATCGAGCTTGACGCACTCGACAGCAGTGCGGCGCGGCTTGATCGGTTGCGTCAAAACCTGCAGCGCAGTGGCCACTCGGCGCGGATACTGGTGGGTGATGCGGCTGTTGTGACCGACTGGTACGACGGTCGCCAGTATGACGCGATTCTCGCCGACGTTCCCTGTTCCGCCAGCGGCGTACTGCGCCGACATCCGGACATTAAGCTATTGCGCCGCGAAAGCGATATAATACCGCTGTGCGCGCAACAGGCTAAAATACTGGATGCACTGTGGCCCCTGCTCAAACCCGGAGGGAAAATGCTGTATAGCACCTGTTCTATATTCAAGGATGAGAATGAAACCCAGGTTGCCGAATTTCTGCAGCGCCATCCCGACGCACTGGAAATTTCACTCGAGGCGGCGAATTGGGGCGAATTGCGACCGCATGGGCGCCAGATTCTGCCCGGTACCAGTAATATGGACGGCTTCTACTACGCCTTGTTGACCAGGTTTACTGAAACATGAAGGCAGCGCGACCAGGCAGGCGACTTGCAACCCGGCTGGTGCCGCTGTTGCTGGTGCTTGCCTGCGGCGCTTCACTGGCGCAGGACGATCAGCCTTTTGTGGTCGAGCACGCGGATTTCACCCTGGACCAATCGATGATGTTGCTTGATCTGGTGGTGGAAAGTGAGTTGCCGGATTACATCACGATTGCGCTCGATCAGGGTTTTTCGGTTCCGCTCATGTTCGAGGTCGAGATTTTGGCCAGCAAGCGTTACTGGCTCGATGAGCGCGTAGTGTGGCTGAAGCAGCAATACCACCTGCATTACCAGCCGATGCTCGATTCCTACGTGGTTTTCGACGTCAACAATGCGGAGCGTCGCTATTTCGATAACCGTAACGCGGCAGTGCGATTCCTCGAAGTGGTTTACAATTACCCGATGCTGGATATCAGGAACCTGGCGCCCAATCGTGATTACTATGCGCGCGTTCGCTTCGGTATAGACTCCGACGCGTTGCCGTTGCCGTTGAAATCGAGTTCGCTGTGGGATAATAACTGGGATTTGACGAGCGACTGGTATGAATGGGATGTCCAGGGTCCCGGTCAATGAATAGCACATTTCGCAATGCCGCTTCGATAATCGCCCTGGTGTTGATGCTGATGGTATCGCTTTATACGATCAGCGATGCAACCTCACATTCCGCTACCTTCGGCAAGTATTACGACTGGCTGCTGTTTGGTAATGCCATCGGTCTGGTCGTGTTGCTGTTGTTGATTGTCGTCAATGTCTATAAGTTGATCGTCCAGTATCGCCTCAAGGCCATTGGTTCGCGCCTGACCACGCGGATGATCAGCATCTTCGTGTTGCTGACCATTATCCCGGTCAGCGTTGTCTATTATTTTTCGTTGTCGTTCCTGCATCGTGGCATTGACAGCTGGTTCGACGTGGGGATCGAAACCGCGCTTGAAGATTCAGTGAAACTCGGACGCGGTGCTGTCGATTTGCGCAAGCGCGATGCGCTGCGCAAGACTCGTCGCATCGCGAACGAGATTGCCGAAGTCGATAGTGAAATTATGATCGTGTATATCGACTCTGTTCGCGAGCAGTATGGCGCCAACGAAGTTACCCTGTACGATCATCTCAATTCCATTATTGCCTCCAGCAGTATCGACTCCACAGAATTGCCACAGGGATTGCCGCTAATCGATATCGGTGACCTGGACGCCGATCGCCCCTACCTGAATCTGGTCGACGATCCGGTCTATGGCCTTGCGATACAAATTGTCATGCCGGTGCAAAGCCTGGATGCTACCGAACCTGCCAGAACATTGCAGGCTCATTTCCCGTTTACTGATCGTATCAACGAGCTGACAAAAGGAGTGCAGGAAGCTCATGACCGCTACAAGCAGTTGGCGTTGCTGCGCGATCCGTTGAAGACCAGCTTTACCATGGCCCTGTCGATTATCTGGCTGTTGAGCGTCTTATCTGCTATCTGGCTTGCCTTCGTGGCCGCCCGCAAACTGGTAGCGCCGATCAATGAGCTGGTCGAGGGTACCAAGGCCGTCGCCGCCGGTGATTACGAAAGGCAGCTAACCCTGTCCGGTAATGACGAACTGGGTTTTCTGCTGCGTTCGTTCAATACCATGACGCGCAAGATAGCGCGCAGTCGCGCCATCGCCGTGCAGAGTCAGCGCATGGAGGCGTTGCAGAAAAACTACCTCGAATCGGTGCTGGAGCAGTTGACCTCGGGCGTTCTGACCATCGACGCCAGTGGCTTGATCAAGAGCAGCAATGCCGCGGCCTGTTCGATATTCGATATCGAAAACAGCGCATTTACCGAGCTGAATATCGTCGATGTGGTGCGCGAATATCCGATGATGGCACCTTTCTTCGATGCCGTGCAATCGCATTTGAGCCAGGCAGGCGAATGGCAGGAAGAACTGGTACTGTTCGTGCAGGGTGGCAAAAAGATTTTGCGCGTGCGCGGCACCACGTTGTTGTCCGAAGTCGATGAGCAGCAGGAACAGGTCATCGTGGTCGACGATTTGACCGAGTTGATACAGGCGCAGAAAGATTCGGCCTGGAGCGAAATGGCGCGGCGACTGGCACATGAAATCAAGAATCCGTTGACTCCGATCCAGCTCTCTGCCGAGCATCTGCAACGCAAGCTGTCGGGCGAGGTCAGCGCGGATAAACAGGCCATGCTGGATCGCTATACGCATACCATCGTGCAGCAGGTGGAAGCGATGAAATCGATGGTTAACGCGTTTACCGACTATGCGCGTTCACCTCAGCCGCTGTCACAACAGGTTAACTTCAATGCGATGCTGGAAGAGATTGCCGTGCTGTACCACCAGGACAACACCGACGTGGCAATCAATCTGCAGCTGGATAAATCCCTGCCCGAGATTGACGTTGATAATGTCCGCCTGCGACAACTGGTACATAATCTGATCAAGAACAGTCTCGAAACCATCGAGGGTAAAGGCTGGATTCGATTGAGGACTGCCTGCATCAAGAAATCGGGGCGGCAATGGGTCGAGTTCACGGTGGAGGACAGCGGCAAGGGAATTGCTGAGGAAGTCGCACAGAATTTGTTCGAGCCATATGTCACTACCAAGACCTCCGGCAGTGGGCTGGGGCTTGCCATCGTGCAAAAAATAGCGGATGAACACGGGGGCTCGGTGCGAGTCGGCAGGGCACAGGAGGGTGGCGCCAAATTTTCGGTGTTACTGCCATTGTCCGGTGCCGCGAATGAGGGGCAGGAGAATCACCGGGTTGAACCATTGAAGTCACGAGGCATGCAATGAGCGCACGAATTCTGGTTGTTGACGATGAGCCCGATATTCGGTTTCTACTGAAAGATATCCTCGAGGATGAGGGCTATCTGGTCGACGTTGCAGAGCATGCCAGCGCGGCCAATGAAATTCGCCGCGTATCGAACCCGGATTTAATTCTGCTCGATATCTGGATGCCGCAGGTGGACGGAGTCACGCTGTTGAAGCAGTGGAAATCGTCGGGTACGGATCATTGTCCCGTGGTAATGATGTCCGGGCACGGCACTGTTGAAACCGCTGTCGAGGCAACCCGCTATGGCGCCATCGATTTTGTCGAGAAACCCCTGTCCATGGCCAAGTTGTTAAGCACGGTAAAGGCCGCGCTGGCCGGCGGTGCTTATGGCGAGCGCCCGGAAAACAGGCGCCGGAGTGAGGAACCAGTTGGGAATAGCCGGATAGTACAGGCGTTGAAACAGAGAATGCGCGAGTTGCGCGAGTCCAGTGAGCCCGTCTTGTTAACGGGACCTTACGGTAGCGGCAAGCGCATCTGGACGGATTTTCTGTGCGAGACTTCGGGCGGGTTTCAGATTTACGATGGCGCCGAGGATTTTCGCAAGCTGGCACCCCTGGGCACTAACCTCTATATAGAAGAAGTCTGTGACCTCAGTCTTGAGCAACAGTCACAGTTACTGGAGGCCATTGTGCTCAACAGGGGGAGTTCTAAATACCGGTTTATTGTTGCCAGCCGCCTGTCCTACGATGAGATGAAGAAGAATAATCAGTTCGATCCGGGTATCCTGCGGATGTGGCCCGACGCAATTGTGATTCCTGCGCTGGATGAACACATCGAAGATATTCCTGAAATGCTGGAATATTACGTGAACTGGTACAGCGATCTCGAGAAGCTGCCCTATCGTCACTTCGGGGTTGCCGCGCAAAACCTGTTGCGTAACTATCACTGGAGTGGTGATATCACGCAGCTCAAGCAATTCGTCAAGGCGATACTGGCGAACAGCGAATCGGAACAGATTGATTTGTACGAAATCGAACAAACGTTGCGCCTGGTCACCGCCACGGCCGACATGGAGGCGGGTAACAAGATGCAGATCACCATCGATATGGGACTCGATCTAAGAGAAGCACGGGAGGCTTTCGAACGGGAATATTTATCGCGCCATCTCGCGCTCAGTGGCAACAATATGACCGAGCTCGCGCGGCGCGTCGGACAGGAAAGAACGCATTTATATCGCAAGTTAAAATCACTTGGACTACAGTCTAAAAAACAATAAAAAATCATGAATATCATAATCTTAGGCGCGGGTCAGGTCGGCTCGACGGTGGCCACGGAATTAGCCAGGGAG
>JAJDOF010000147.1 GCA_022340305.1 Gammaproteobacteria bacterium | reverse complement strand
TCCTTGGCACCCGGCAGACCGACCTTGAGGTTGCCGGTGCGATAGCCGCTCTGGCCGGTGATGAAGGCCGATCGACCTGCCGTGCAGCTCTGTTCGCCGTACCAGTCGGTGAACATTGCGCCTTCTTTGGCGATGCGGTCGATGTTTGGCGTCTTATAGCCCATCATGCCCTGGTTGTAGGCACTGATGTTCCAGTAACCGATATCGTCACCCCAGACGACGACGACGTTGGGCTTTGCCGCCTGCGCCGGGGTCATCCCGAGCAAGCCAGCCAGGAAGAGAAAAATAGAGGCATGAAATGCCGTTTTACGTTGTTCGAACATGCTTTGCACCTGCATTTAGGTTGGATCCAACCAGAGTTTGAACGACCGGGAGGGCAGCAAAAGAAATCAGGTTCGAGGTCCATTACAAACGGCAAGGGACATCGTCGATGATTTTTGCAGCCAGAATGGTCGGACGACAAAACTCCCGCGATGTTTTAGTTTGGGTAATTTCAGACCGTAGCCTGAAAACCAATGGGTATTTTATTGATTTTCGAATGCGTTACAATGCGAATATCCATTTTTCGCAAATTATGGGGTCAGGATAGCGATGAATGCAGAATCCGACGGTCAGTTAACAAGGTTATTGTCCCTGGATTCCTTCAGTTCCGAGCAACTGCGCGAGGTTGCCGTCAAGGACAGCGGTCTCGAGCATATGCAGATGTCGAGCGGTTATTTCCACGGGCGCCTGTTACGCTGCCAGATGGGCGATGTGATTCTGGATACCGGAATTTATTCGCAGGATATGCTTGTCATGGGCGCAATGGCACATGATCGAGTGACGCTCGGATATATCCTGAACGCCGAGCGAGCCGGCAACCTCAACGGAACGCGCCTGGACCAGTTTGACCTGGTTGTATTCCCGGAGGCCGCCGCCATGGATTCGTATCACCTGCCGGCAGGGACGCAATGGGTTTCTCTGCAGCTGCCCCGGGAACAGCTCGAAAGTCAGGGCATAGCGGTGGCGAGTTCGTCCGGGGTAGAGATATTTACCGGCTTCAATCCGGCTAAACGACAGCTTGGCGATAGACTCGAAACCTTGTTCGACGAGATTTCCCGCCAGCCCGACGGTGTGGATCCAGGGTGTCCCGTCGACGCCGCGATGATGGCCGAAGCGCTGATTACCGAATTTCAGCAGGCGCTCGACGCGGTTACGGGCCTGGACCAGAAAAAATTCGGGTTGTCGTCCGCGGCCCGCTTGCGGGTGTTCCACCAGGTCGACGAGTTCATTCGCGACAACCTCGATCAAGCGATCCGAATCGGGGAGTTATGCGTGGAGACCGGCGTCAGCCAGCGCAGCCTGGAATACCTGTTCCGGGACTATTTCGGGGTCTCGCCGGTGCGATACCTGGCCATGCGCAGGGTGCACGCCGTGCGCGAGCAACTATTGAAAATGCGCCCGGAAGAAACCACCGTGGCCAGCCTTGCGGCCGCTTATGGCTTCAGGCATCCGGGCCGGTTTGCACAGGCTTACCGGCTGCAGTTCGGCGAATTTCCGTCGGCAACCCTGGCGTGCGTGGCCAGCCGCTCTAAAACGGGGGGCCAGCCGAGATAATTCGCCAGGTAGCTGCCGGCTGGATATTGTCATGCACGACCGATTGGACGGTCGAGAAGCATCATCTTATACCCACGCGAGATCGAGTCACAGGTTTTGGCTGGGCTGCCTCGGCGTTTTGCTGTTGATGCTTAGCGCCTGCAACATGATACCCGTCGGACCGGTGTCGAAGCCATCCTCCCTGTCAGCGACAGTAACCGGCACTTACCGCGAGCGCATCGCGCTGCCACCGCAAGCAGTGTCGAGGTCACGCTGCTGGAATTGTCCCGCATTGACGCGGCTGCCACGCTGCTCGCGCGAGGCAGCATTAGCCCGAACCATGCCGTGCCGATCCCGTTCGAACCCAGCTACGATCAGAACGTCATGGATCAGCGCATGATCTACGCCGTGCGCGCGACGATAAAAAACGGCGACAATTACCTGTTCGTGACCGCTCGCCACTTCCCGGTGCTGACGCGCGGACATTCCGAGCATGTCGAGCTGATTTTGCAGCGCAGCGGCGGCACCACGGTGGCGCTTGTCGATGCCGGGCTCATCGATAACCGCTGGTTGCTGAGAACGCTGGGCGGTGAAACAGTGCAGCTAGCCGAGGGTCAGCGTCCGCCAACGACGGACGCCCACGAAATTATATTCACGAACTGCACTTTCATATAGAACCGGGTAGATTGACCATGTATCTGATGTCACTCCCTGTTATCGGGTCATTTACCCGATAATAATAATTAACAGGTCAAAGACCTATTAAATAGGCTGTTGAACTCATTTAGACTCTAACAAGCGGAGGTACATCACGTGACTGACAAGCACTCGGTGCACGAGTCGAACGTAGAATACAAAGACTATAGTGATCACTACCCAAAGCACATTTTAAATATGGGGGGATTACACCCCATCCGGTGTGTCCGGGAAAAAGTTGTGACCGTGCCTGCCCCGGAAATGATCGCCGCTGATGCGAGGCGTTATGCGTACAAAATACAATTTTGAGAATCGATAATGGAAACATATCCAGGTGAAGGTATCTCTCTTTTGGAGAGAGTGAAAATTCAATGTGAACTACTCATCCCATTACTTAGGGGTCTTAGAGAAGAAATGGGCGAGGAAAAAGCGAATGAGCTTGTCTATAAATCCCTTCGCAGCCATTTGAGAGATCACTATCAAATGTTGGCCGATTCGAAACCTGGTAGCGGTAAGGAGAAGTGGGCTGCATTGACAGAAGAACTGCTGGTCACAATCGGCGATGATGTAGAAATCGAGCACCTGAGAGATGGCCCTGAAGCGTTGGATCTGGATGTTGTTGGATGCCGATATGCGCAGTATTTTCTGCGAATCGGGGAGCCAGAATTGGGCTCAATTCTCACCTGTGAACTGGATAACCATACCGTTAGTATAAGTAATAACGAAGTAACACTCGTCAGGTCAAAGACAATTATGAAAGGCGATTCGAAATGTGAGTTTCGGTATGGGTTTCGTAAAAAGTAGCAGTGACGCCTGGCAGTAATCGAGCCTGGCTTGCGCGAGACCGCTGATGTACGTTTTATTTTGCGTAACCTCATTAACCTCATGGCAGGGTGACCTCATCGGACACACGCTTCTTTACTGACGCAGGCTAGCCACCAGGCGGAGGATTCCCGGCCCGGCCGTTCAGATTAGTAATTTTGGATCAGGGAACAGGATTTCGACTATTCGAAAGTGTATCCCATCCGATGCCCGCCATCCAGTGCCGTGCCCATGCAGCGCCCCGAACCCGGGTAAAAGATGAATGCTTCAAGCGCCGCTATATTTTTGATGCAAAATGCGTTAACTCTCTCCGAATTCGAAACCGGTATACTGTCACCACGAATCCCGTGGATACTTAAGACGATGATGGACATTGCAGTGGTGGCCCTGGCGACCTTCTTCGCCACCATCGGCCCGCTCGACGTTGCCGCCATGTTTGCCGCGCTCACCGCCAACCAGGACTCCCGGCAAAGACGAGCGACCGCGATTCGCGGCACGCTCATCGGTGGCGGTATCCTGCTCACCTTTGCGCTGGTTGGCGAATACATGCTCACGGGTCTTGGCATCTCGCTGGCCGCGCTGCGCGCCGCGGGCGGAATCCTGCTGCTGCTGATCGGCATCGAAATGGTTTTTGCGCGAACCTCGGGTGGCACCTCGACCACCGACGAAGAGGCGCAGGAAGCGATCGCGAAATCTGACATCTCGGTGTTTCCGCTGGCGACGCCACTGATCGCCGGGCCGGGCGCCATGGGCGCGTCGATCCTGCTGATGTCGAACCAGCAGGGCGACGCCACCGGGCAGGCGGTCGTCGTCGCTTCGCTGATTGCGATCCTGCTGCTGACCTTCATATCGCTGTTGCTCGCCGGTAAAATCCAGAGCCTGCTCGGGGTAACGGGAATGCACGTGATCACCCGCGTCATGGGCGTGCTGCTGTCGGCGTTGGCGATGCAGTTCATCTTCGACGGCATCAAGCAGAGCGGCGTGATGCTGTCCTGACGAGGCGATGCACAGTGCGGCGGCGGTCGACACCGAGCGGCGCGCACGACCCCCGCGAGCGGCTACACATTTACCCGAAATCCCGCAGATCTCATGGACACACACTGCTTCACTGCCGCAGGCTAGTCACCGGGCTCAGGATTCCTGGCCCGGCCGTTAAGATTAGCGATTTTGGCTCCGGGAACAGGATTTCGGCTTTTCGAAAGTGCATGTCCCTTCCGCTACTTCTGGGTCTGTGTCCCCCTTCCGGTGCCTTCGGATGATAGCAGGCTACCCAACAGCGATAGCAGTGGCCATGCAGGGTACGCAAGCAAGCGTGGTTACATGCCGCGGCAATAGCAGGAATAGCGAATTTTGACATCGGCTCGCGCCAGCGCTTTATCGAGCGCGGGTTTGATCAACATGGCCTCTGCGTCACGGCCCAGTCGTGTCAGGCATTCGTGCAGGCCGTGCAGGCTCCAGACGTTACCCGGATGCTGGCAGGCGCGCGCGAGCGTGTTATCGAAACCGAGATCGGCCCGGTATACCGCCTCGGCCTCATCGATGCGGCTCTGCTCGAGCAACAGGGCGCCGAGTGCATGACGGGTGGGTTGCATCCAGCCCCAGGGTTCGTCATAGGGCAGGGTGTCGTCGAGTTCGACCGAACGACGTAAGTGCGCAAATGCCGTGTCAAAATCACCCTTGCGGTAACTCAACTCACCTTCCAGCATGGCCTCGGCCACCGTCAGAATATCCAGGCAGATATTGTTGAAAATGGTCCGGGTTGCGGGCATTGCTGCCTTGGCAGCCAGGTAATCCTCACGCGCAGCCTCGGCCGCTGGAATGTCACCGGTCGCGGCATGGGCCACGGTTTTGGCATAGTGGATCAGCGCCAGGGTAAACGCATACAGCGCCGGATCCTGCGGCAGTTTCTGTTGTTTGATCTGTTCCCACTCGCCGAACCTGATCAACACGTGCTGTTTCATCGGGTAAAAGGCCTCGACCCAATCGGCCATGGGTTCGACTACCTCCGGCGGCAGCGATGCCGCGAGTTCGTCTGCGGTGTCGAGCGCCACCTGCCTCTGGCCGAGAAACATCGCGCCGTAAATCTTGAAGTGATAATTGTGACAGCGATACAGGGTGTAAAAATTCATCGGGCCGGAACGTTCGAGGTATTTGCGATCGGCCTGAATCGCCCGGTGGTTGCGCAGCACGACATTCTGGTAATCGCCGCATAAAACATCGACATGCGTCGGCATGTGCTGCAGGTGCCCGGCATCTGGCACCAGGTCGATCAACGCATCGCCGGCGCTGAGTGCTTTTTCCGGGTGTGGTGACATTTCCATCAGGTGCAGGTACATGTGCAGCAGCCCCGGATGCCGTTTCGATCCTTTATGCGCCAGTTGCGTAAACGCGGTTTCGAGCACTTCGATCGCTTCCGCGGTATCGGCGCCCAGCGCCGGCTTGCCGGTCGGCAAGTCCCAGAGCTGCCACGGCGTGCGATTCATGATTGCTTCGGCAAACAAGGTACAGGCGTCCAGGTCTGCGGGGTGCGCCTGGTAAACCTTGCGCATCGCGTTAGCAAAGGCATCATTCCACGGGCCGAAGTCTTCGATTCCGGGGTCGTCGGGATAACGTTCGGTGAGCGCCTCGATCAGCCCGCGCTCGATGTCGTCGGCGTGGTCGAGCTGTTGTTTGGCCGCTTCCACCAGGCCACGCGCTGCGTCCAGGCAGGCCTGCTTCTCGTCGTCCTCGAAGTCACTCCATTGCTTGTTGTAATTCGGCCCGCTCGCATAGGCGATGCCCCAGTGCGCCATCACGCAGTCCGGGTCCTGTTCGAGCGCCTTTTTAAAACACTCGATGGCTTCTTCGTGATGGTATGCATAGGTCCAGTTCAGGCCCCGGTCGAACCAGAGTTGCGCTGCGGGGGACGAGGTCGATATGTTGCGGCTGTAGCTTCCCAGGTCGTAGTAATCGCTCATGCTGCCTCCCATGGAGTGCGGTAGTTTCAGTTTTGTTGCGGGATCGTAAACAACGATTTACCACACATTGTTGCCAGCGTCGAATTCGGGGCGCTCCTCATCGCTAACCCATCGAGTTTGAGCGTCGGTTTACTGCACAAGCGATGCTCCGGGGGTGAGCGTGCCGGCATCTGCGTCGCTGGCGTGTCCGAGCTGGATGCGCGCAATTCCACGATCAATGGCAACATTGCGGGATTTGGTGGCTCACGCCCGGGTTGAGAAATACCGACAATCCTGGCCTGGGCAGTTATGGTGGCCCTGGCGGGCCGCCGCTTATGTTGACGCTTTATAGATAAACAGTCTTGTCTCCTGGCTGCCAAAACGGGTATTTGTGCATAACTTTTTGGAACAGGGGGTTGCTGAGCATTTTATTTAACCAGTGCCTGAGCAATGCATACTCAGAGCCCTCAAACCAGGCGGCGTCGACACCGGCAAACTGTCGGATAAAAGGGAAGATAGCCACATCGGGAAGCCGACATCGATCGTCGCCCAAATAGGCGTGCAGGCTCAATAA
>JAJDOF010000134.1 GCA_022340305.1 Gammaproteobacteria bacterium | reverse complement strand
CAAGGCACGTATCTCGGCGGTCTGCAGGTGTTCCAGCTGCCGATGCTGGGAAGCCCGCCGACGCGCAAAGGCGGTCTGCAGGATCTGCAGCGCATCACCGTGCGACACCAGCAACAGGCTGCTATGCGTATAGCGGGTTTCCAGTTCGACAATCAATGCGCTCACCCGCGCCATCACCTGGTTCGCAGTTTCCACCGCGCGCAAGTCACTGTCCGGGTCTTTCTGGTCCTGTTGCCAGACGGCCTGGTAGGCGCTGTCCGGCCCGAGCTCCAGCTCACCAAAATAGCGTTCCCGCAGACGGATATCGGTCGCGATCGGCGACGCACAACCCAGCAGTTGCTGCGCAATGGCGGCTGATTCGAGCGCCCGCCTGAAATCAGAGCTGACGATAATCGTGCCTGCGTCAAGCTGCCTGTCCTGCTGCAGGCTGGCACGGACCTGCTCCAAACCCAGCTCACTCAGCCCATACCCGGCACAACCGTTTTCAGGATGGCTGACAATAATTCCTTGCTGGTTACCGATACTGTGACCGTGACGCATCGCAAAGTAACGATTGCTGAGCTGGTCGATGGCGCACAGGTGATTCATGCATTTCTCCATTTAATGTCTAATTAATGTCTATTTACCGGCCCACTCGAATTCGGGGTACCGCCGGGAACCAGTCAAGCCACGGTTGCATCGTCCTTTTTTAAGGTCGATAATGAGCCGGCAACGGCGATCGGGTCCAGAACCCAGCTAATTATAAACGCCGTCAATCAAACCAGAGTAAGGAAAATTATAATGACTAAATTGACATCGACATATAACAAGCTGTTCGGGCTAATTATTTTATTAAGCCTCTCCTTCGCCGCATCAGCGGCCGACTGTTACCGCGGTACCCTCGACAAGCAGTACTGCGACCGCGATCGCGACCAGGTCGCCGATCTGCCACTGGATCCGGCCGACTGGGTGAATCCGGACACCATCATCTTTTCATACACACCGGTTGAGGATCCCGCCATATACGCCAAGGTCTGGGACGGCTTTATCAAGCACATGTCCGAAGTCACCGGCAAGAAAGTGGTTTTCTTCCCGGTACAGTCCTATGCGGCGCAGTACGAAGCCATGCGTTCGGGTCGGCTGCACATTGCCGGCGTCAATACCGGCGGTAATCCCGTTGCGGTCTCCTGTGCCGGCCTGGTGCCGTTTGCAATGATGGCCTCAAAAGACGGCTCTTACGGCTATGAAATGGAAATCATCGTGCCCGCCGGCAGCGACATCAAGTCGCCTGCAGACATCAAGGGGCGCTCGATGGCATTCACTTCCCCCACCTCCAATTCCGGCTTCAAGGCGCCGTCGGCGCTGCTCAAGTCAGAGTTCGGGCTGGTCGCGGACGTCGATTTCAAGACTGCATTCTCAGGTAAGCACGACAACTCGGTCCTCGGTATAGCCAACAAGGACTACGAGGCCGCCGCGGTCGCCAACTCGGTGATGAACCGCATGATCGACCGCAAAGTCATCGACCCTGCGAGTATTGTCTCGATCTACAAATCCGCTACTTTCCCGACCACCGGTTACGGCCATGCCTATAACCTGCATCCGGAAGTGGCGGCTAAAATAAAGCAGGCGTTTTTCACCTTCGACTGGGAAGGTTCGGATTTACAGAAAGAGTTCAAAAAAGAAGGCCGCTTCGTTGCCATCAATCATAAATCCGACTGGAACGTCATTCGCAAGATCGACGCTGCCAACGGCGTTAGTTACGACTGCAAGTAGCAAGCAAACGATCGCTAGCGCTAGCCACGACCCTGGCGTCGTGGCTAGCGCCATGCACACGGTTCGGCTAGCCGAACATTAACTGCCAGTTCAGCGGAATCCATCCATGCTGCGAATAGAAAATCTGGAAAAGCGCTATCAGACCGGAGACCTGGCGCTCAAGAGCGTCAACCTGGAAGTGCCCAAGGGCCAGGTCATGGCCCTGATCGGCCCCTCCGGGGCGGGTAAAAGCACGTTGATTCGCTGCGTCAATCGTCTCGTCGAACCGACCGCCGGCAAGGTTTTTCTCGGCGACCTCGAACTGGCGCACCTGGGATCCTCCGCGCTGCGCCGCGCACGCACGCGCATGGGTATGATTTTCCAGGAATACGCGCTGGTAGAGCGCCTCAGCGTGATGGAAAACGTGCTTTCGGGGCGTCTCGGCTACGTCGGCTTCTGGCGCAGCTACTTGCGTAAGTTCCCGCAATCCGACATCGACGAGGCCTTTAACCTGTTACAGCGCGTCGGGCTCGATCACATGGCCGACAAGCGCGCCGATGAATTGTCGGGCGGACAGCGTCAACGCGTGGGCATCTGCCGCGCGCTGATTCAAAATCCGGATCTGCTGCTGGTCGATGAGCCCACCGCGAGCCTGGATCCGAAGACTTCGCGCCAGATCATGCGCCTCATTTGCGAGCTCTGTGAAGAACGTCAACTCGCCGCGATTATCAACATCCACGACGTATTGCTGGCGCAGATGTTCACGCGCCGGATCGTCGGTCTGCAACTCGGCGCCATCGTCTACGATGGCCCACCCGACCAGCTTTCACCGGATGTATTGACCCAGATTTACGGCGAGGAAGACTGGGAAGCCACCATCGAGGCGACCAAGGACCTCGATGAAGACGAGGCCGACGTGCTCGCCGTGGCGGAAAAAGTGATCGGCAGGCCGGGAGCGCCGTCTTGAACCAGCCCGTGGCCTCACGGACCTGGAAGCGCCCTCCTTTCATTCAAAGCGCACTGCTGCGCTGGGGTCTGTGGGTTTGCCTGGCGATCTATCTTGCGCTCGCCATTGGTTCCATGGAAATCGACTGGGGCCGTGTCGGCGAGGGTGCAACTCGCAGCACCCGCTTTATTGCGGCTTTCTTTCCACCGGACTTCAGCTCGCGCTGGGATTCGATCTATGAAGGTATCATGGAGAGCCTGTGGATGACGATCACTTCCACCGTGGTGGGCATCATGCTGTCGATACCGGTCGGGCTCGGCGCCGCGCGCAACCTGTCCTGGCGTCCAGTCTATCTGTTTTGCCGCGGTATCCTCGCGGTGTCACGGACCTTTCCGGAAATCATTCTCGCCATCTTCTTCGTCAAACTGTTCGGCTTCGGCCCCTTTGCCGGCTTCCTCGCGCTCAGTGTCGGCACCATCGGCTTTTACGGCAAGTTGCTGGCAGAAGACATCGAGGATATGGATCCGGTACAGGCCGAGGCGATCAAGTCGGTCGGTGCAGGCTGGCTGCAATGGTTGAACTATGCAGTACAACCACAGGTCATGCCGCGCATGATCGGGCTCGGCATCTATCGACTCGATATCAACTTCCGTGAGTCGGCCGTGGTCGGCATCGTCGGTGGCGGCGGTATCGGCGCCACCCTGCTGACTTCCTTCGACCGCTACGAGTTCGACTCCGCCGCCGCGATCCTGCTGGTCATTATCGGCATCGTCATGGTGATGGAATACAGTTCCGGCTACATCCGCCGGTGGGTACAGTAATGCCGACGCGTGACCACAATGGCAGCAAAATCTGGCATCTTCGCAGCACAAAGCATCAGCTGGCGGTCTGGTTCGGCTGGTTGCTCGGGGTCGCAATTTTCGTCTACTGCTGGCGCCTGATTTCGGACAAGACCATCTGGTTTTTCGTCACCGACGCGCCCAAACAGGCCGCCGACATGGCGAGCCGCATGGTGCCGCCCAAATGGTCTTACATGGATGTCCTGTGGGGACCGGTCTGGGACACCATCAACATCGCCACCATCGGCACCATGATCGCCATCGTCATTGCGGTGCCGGTCGCCTTCTGCGCGGCGCGCAACACCACGCCGAGCGTGCATTTCGTGCGCCCCGTGGCGCTGTTCATCATCGTTGCCTCGCGCTCGATCAACTCGCTGATCTGGGCGCTGATGCTGGTGACGCTGATCGGCCCCGGCGTGCTCGCCGGCGTCATCGCCATCGGCCTGCGCTCGATCGGCTTCTGCGCCAAGCTGCTGTACGAGGCGATCGAAGAGATCGACCATAGCCAGGTCGAAGCCATCATCGCCACCGGGGCGTCACGCGGCCAGCAGTTGAGCTTCGGTATCGTGCCGCAGATCATGCCCGCCTTCGCCGGTATCTCGGTGTTTCGCTGGGATATCAATATTCGCGAATCGACCGTGCTCGGCCTGGTCGGCGCTGGCGGCATCGGACTGCAACTGGATGCGTCGATTTCGACCCTGGCCTGGACCCAGGTATCGCTGATCCTGCTGGTAATCCTGGCCACTGTCATCGTCAGCGAATGGGTCTCGGCGAAAATTCGTCACGCCATTATCTGATCCCGCGACAAATATGCCCGCGCTCGACCCTCAACTCGAAGCCAACTACAACATCGTCGCGGCGCGTGGTGGTGTCGACGAGGTGATGCAGCGCTGGTCCACGCTAAGCGCGGAATTCCGCGCTCAGGCCGATGCCAGCCTGGATTGCGCCTATGGTCCGGGTGAGCGCGAGCGGATCGATATTTTTCGTAGCGGCGCAAGCGCTGCACCGCTCTACGTTTACCTTCACGGCGGCTACTGGCAACGCGGCGACAAGTCGTTATACAGTTTTATCGCGGCGCCTTTCCTCGATGCCGGGATCGATGTCGCCATCGTCGGCTATCCCCTGTGCCCGCAGGTATCGATGACCGAGCTGGTCAGCAAGGTTCACCAGGCCATCGGCTGGCTTTACAACCACGCCGGGCAGCTTGCTATCAACCGGGAGCGCATCAATCTGTCCGGTCATTCCGCCGGTGGTCATCTGACCGCGATGGCCGCTTGTTGCGACTGGCCCAATCTTGACAGCAGACTGCCGCGCGATTTGTTAAAGACCGCAATACCCTTTAGCGGTTTGTATCAACTCACACCACTATTGCAGACGAGCATCAGTGACGCATTGCATTTGACCGATAAGGAAGTCAGCAGATTGAGCCCGGCCTCACTGCAACCCGCGGCTCAGATCCCGTTACTCACCATCGTCGGCGGCGCGGAAACCGCGGAGTTCTTTCGCCAGACCGACCTGTTGATCGACAGCTGGTCCGGCCTGTTAATGCAGATTGACCGGCACGTCGAGCCCGATGTTGATCACATCGACCTGATCGACCGGCTTGCTTCTGCCGATAGCCAGATTTTCCAGCGTATCTTCGACTGGCTACAATAAAACACTGCGCTGGTGTAGAAAAAAAAGCCCGGGTTGATCCGGGCTTTTCCCTTTGTAACGAATGCGACTACTTGAACTTCCTGATCTCCCCACTTTCGACGCGCGCGAAATAAGAAATCATTTCACGCTTCACGATGGGGGCCAGAAAGTAGAGCCCGAGGATATTGGGTACACAGATCAGGAAAACCAGTGCGTCCGAAATATCCAGGATAGGGCCAAGCTGCACCACGCAGCCCAGGGCGACAAAGACACAGAACAGTATCTTGTAGATGGTCTGTCCCCGTTCATCCTCACCAAACAGGTAAGTCCAGCCCTTCAGTCCATAGTAAGACCAGGAGATCATCGTCGAGAAGGCGAACATCAGCGCGGCAAACGCAAGCGGGATCGGGAACCAGGAAAATTCCCGCTCGAAGGCAGCCGAAGTCATGGCTACACCAATCGAGTCCCCGGCAAAATCGGGAGCTGCCACCTGCGCGGTACCGATAACCAGGGCGGTAATGGTACAGATCACGATGGTGTCGATGAAAGGTTCCAGCAGCGATACGATTCCCTCGGTAACAGGCTCGTCGGTCCTGACCGCTGAATGCGCGATTGACGCAGAACCAATACCGGCCTCGTTTGAAAATACAGCACGCTGAAAGCCGATGATCATGGCGCCCAGCGCTCCGCCGGCCACGCCTTCGCCGGTAAATGCACCGGTGAAAATATTCGCGATTGCCTGTGGCAGCGAACCGACATTCATCAGGATGACAATGATGGAGAACAGGCAGTAGAAGATAGCCATGAAGGGGACTATTTTCTCGGTGACGCGTGCGATCGACTTGATACCGCCGACGATGACAGAGAAAACCACGCCCGCCAGGATCAACCCGACCAGCCAGCCGAGTCCATCCAGTGCGCCCCCCGATACGTTGTTCAATTGCACGTAAGCCTGGTTCGACTGGAACATGTTTCCAATACCGAGCGCCCCGATAAAAATACCGATTGCATAAAAAGTGCCCATGAACTTGCCGAAGCCTTCCATGCCGCGTTCCTTGAAGCCCTGCCGCAGGTAATACATCGGTCCACCGGACACATGCCCGTCGTCGAACTCCTTGCGATACTTGACGCCGAGGGTACATTCGACAAACTTGGTCGACATACCGAGAAATCCAGCCATGATTAACCAGAACGTGGCACCCGGGCCACCGACCGTAACCGCCACCGCGACACCACCGATGTTACCGATGCCGACTGTGCCCGACACTGCCGTGGCCAGTGCCTGGAAGTGAGACACCTCACCGCTGCTGTTGGGATCAGCATAATCACCGCGCACCAGTTGGATCGCGTGTTTGAAACCACGCAGATTGATGAAGCCCATGTAAAAGGTAAAAAACACGGCACCGACCACCAGCCATAACACCACCACTGGCAGTTGAGCACCGAATATCGGGATTTTGAAAAATACGATCTGTCCGATCAGCGTTGCAATTGGTGCGGTTGCCGAGTTGATGACGTCATCGATTCCGGCCTGGGCCGACGAATGCGAACCCGCCAGTAAAACCAGCATGCCCATAAAACGTTTCATTTGGTATCCTCCTACAGATATGATTTTTTTAGATTTTTATCGCCAGATTCAGGGAACTACCGTTACGGGAACCTCCGCGGTCTGAATCAGCGAGGCAGTGACACTGCCAAAGATCATCGAGTGCACGAGTGACTCACCACGTCTGCCGATATAGATCTGGCTGACGTCGTGTTCCCTGGCCAGATTAACCAGGGTTTCAGCGATTTTTCCATGGCGTACCACGGTCTCGACTTTCAGGCCTGCGCTTATTACTACCTCGCGCTCGCTTGCCAACACCGATTCGTTAGCGCGCTCGATCTCGGATTCACGTCTTTGATGACGTTCTTCCAGCTCCTGCGGAGTGTGAAAGCTATACGGAGTCCATTCGATTACATAGGTGAGAACCAAATCTGCGCCAGTCAGGCTCGCGTGCTCCACGGCGGCGTGCAGTGCACGCCGACCACCGTCACTGCCATCAAGCGCAACCAGTAATTTGTTAGACATTTGTGACCTCCAATGATGATTATATTTTCTTTTTTAAGTGCTGCTGATATCACGGCATTTACCCCACCGTTCTTCAGGTTATTGACCTTAGAGAATTTCGCAAACCAGTAATAGGGCCAGAATGCGCGTAGTTCCTATACCAGAAGGGCAACGTATTATCTCTTTGCAGATAAAGGGCCACACAGCCCTGATCACCGCAGGCGATAAAGGATTGTGAGCGGATTGATGATGCTATTTTCGATTACCGATCAATTTGAGGGTTGATACATGATTGTATCCGGAGCATGGCGCTATGCTCCGCAACGCACAGCAACTGGCTTTGACGATATTTGGCAAATAGCGCCACCTTGTGCAGTAGCCGATGGCGCAGGGGAACGCAAGCGACGCGACATACTTCGCCGTGGCGCAAGCGCTGCACCCTTGTACCTGTCCCTGCACAGCGGCTGGCATTAAGGCCGTTGATAACACGGCTTTACTCCACCGTCCAACTGATTATTTACCCTGGAGATAATCGCAAATTAACGAATATGACCAGCAGAAAAATCATCAACCTGCCAATATATCGCGGTGTAGCACTTGATGTGGCTCAACCACTTTGCCGCCCACGCTCATAGCTGGCGATAAATCGAGGCGCCATTTGACGCAGGCGTGCGAGATCCACGCGCCCGGAACGGGTCAGATAACTGAAGGCAAATTCCATCGGTGCGAGCTGCATGCGCGCGCCGAAATCATCGTACCAGTGCGCCGAGGTGTTGGCGGCATCGACAATTTTTCGCGCCACCGGCTGGCGCTGCCGCTGGTATTCCTGCAACGCCGTTTCGAGTTCGTCAAACTGGCACAATGCCCGGGTCAGTGCGATCGAGTCCTCCAGGGCGAGGCGCGTCCCGGAGCCGATCGAAAAATGCGCGGTATGGGCGGCATCACCGAGAATTACCCGCTTGCCGACGACCCAGTTGTCGCACCACAGGCGCGGAAACCGTCGCCATTGCGAGCGGTTGATCAGTAGCGGCGCGCCTTCGAGCGTGTCCGCAAACAACTCGGCGCAGGCCGCGGCCGATGCCTGCTCATCCATTTGCGCGAAGCCGTGCGCGCCGAAACTACGAGGATCACATTCGACGATGAAGGTGCTCATTGCCGGCGCATAGCGATAGTGATGCGCATTCAACACACCCTTTCCACTGCGCACAAAAGTCTGCGTCAAGGTGTCGAATGCGCGCGGGGTTCCGAACCACGCGAAATGATTGTCGAAGTGATCCAGTTGTGGCGCAAATTCATTCTCATGGGAGCGGCGCAGTAGCGAATTCAGACCATCCGCACCGACGATGAGATCGGCCTGCTCCTCGATTTCGTCGAGGTCGCCGAGCGCGTGCTCGAAGCGCGTCAATACGCCGACCTCGGCGGCGCGCTGCTGCAGTATCTGCAACAGTTGCAGGCGCCCGATCGCGGCGAAGCCGATGCCGTCCAGGGTAACGCGTTGGCCTTCGAGCGACAGCGTCATATCGCGCCAGCGCTCCATCACCGGGGTCATCAAAGCATGGGTTTCAGGGTCGTCGGCCTGCAGAAAATCGAGCGCCTGGTCGGAGAATACGACGCCGAAACCGAAGGTGGCCGCCGCCGGATTCTGCTCGCTCACCCTGACCCGGGTCGCCGGCATGCGCGATTTCAGCAGTATCGCGGTATACAGTCCCGCTGGTCCCGCCCCGATAATTTCTACGTTATCCAGCTTGACCATGGCTAACGACTCCGGACGCTTATGACTTTAATTTGCTGCACACTTTTGCCTCACACCGGGCTTACCCCGTCTGCAAATCATATTCCGAGGTAGCGCGCCTTAAGCTCGGCATCCGCGGTCAGTCCGTCGGAATTTCCCTGCCATACCACCTGCCCTTTTTCGACAATAAAATGCCGATCCGCAATCGCCGCGAATTCGTCGATATTCTTGTCGATCAACAGGATGGTCAGCCCCGAATTTTTCAACTGCTCGAGCCGGCGCCAGATTTCCTGGCGGATCAGCGGCGCCAGGCCCTCGGTAGCCTCGTCGAGGATCAACAGGCGCGGGTTCAACATCAGCGCGCGACCGATCGCCAGCATCTGCTGTTCGCCACCGGAAAGCTGGTTGCCCTGGTTATCGAGACGCTCACTGAGCCGGGGGAAAAATTCGAGCACCCGCTCCAGTGTCCACGGATCGTCGCTGCCAGCATAGTTGGCGGCAGTCGCGATCAGGTTTTCGCGCACGCTCAGGTTTGGAAAAACCTGGCGCCCTTCCGGGACCAGGCCGATGCCGAGCTGTGCTATCTGGTAGGCGGGTTTGCCGGTGATGACTTCGCCGTCAAAACGAATAATGCCACTGCGGCTCAGCAGCGTGCCCATGATCGAACTCACGGTCGTGGTCTTGCCCATACCGTTGCGCCCGATCAGGGTCGTAACCTGACCTTCGTCGCATCTCAGGCTCATGCCGAACAGTGCCTGGATCGTGCCGTAACAGGTTTCTACCTGGTCGAGTTCAAGCATAATCGTCACTCATGACCATCGCCGAGATAAGCCTTTTGCACGTCCGGGTTGCTGCGGATATTGGCAACACTGTCGGTAGCAATGACGTGGCCGTTGACCAGCACCGATAATCTATCCGCCATATTGAATACCGCATCCATGTCATGCTCCACCAGCAGGATCGTCATCTTGCCTTTCAGGCGGTTGAGAATTTCAACCATCGCGCTGCCCTCTTCCTTGCCCATTCCAGCCATCGGCTCGTCAAGCAGTAACATGCGCGGCTTCATCGCCAGCGCCATCGCGACCTCCAGCTGGCGCTGCTCACCGTGGGATACGTTGGCCGCGATATGCGTTGCGCGATCATCGAGCCCTACTTCGGTGAGACTTTCCATTGCCGCGTTCATGAGCGTCCGATCTTTGCTCACCGGCGCCCAGAAACGAAACGAGTGGCCGGCGCTACCCTGCACGGCAAGCATGACGTTCTCCAGCAAGGTCATCGGCATGACCACGCTGGTAATCTGAAACGAGCGCGCCATCCCCTGGCGCGCTCGCTGCGCCATGCTGTACCTGACGATGCTATGGCCGGCGAATTCGATGTCGCCACTATCGGGCCTGATCTGTCCGGATAGCTGCGCAATCAACGTGGTCTTGCCGGCGCCGTTGGGACCAATGATAGCGTGCACCTGGCCCTGTTCGACCGCAAGGTTGACATTATCCGTCGCCGCAATGCCGCCAAAATGCTTATGCAGACCGGTTACCTTGAGCAAAGGCTCATTCATGCTCAGCCCCCTTGCGATCCAGCCGGCTCAACCAACCGTGGATGCCGCCCTTGCCGAACAGCACCAGCGCGACAAGCAACATACCGAAAATCAGGTGCCAGTAGACGGTAATGGCGGACAGGGCCTCCTCCAGCACGACAAACATGATGGTGCCGACCAGTGGGCCGAAAATAGTAGCGGCGCCGCCGATGATAACCATGAAAATCAATTCCCCCGAGCGCGCCCAGCCGATCATATCGGGGCTGATGAAACCGGTGAAATTGCCCAGCAGCATACCTGCCAGGCTGCACATCATGGCCGAAATCACGTAGCAGGTCAGGCGGTAACGATAGGTATCAAAACCCAGTGCCTGCATGCGCGGTTCGTTGAACCTGGAGCCGACGATGACGCGGCCGAAACGGGAATACACCAGGCGGTAAACGAAAAACAGTGACGCCAGCAACAGCGCAAATATCCAGTAGTACAGGCTGGTACTGCTATCCATGCTTATGATTTCGGGAAATTCACTGCGCG
>JAJDOF010000123.1 GCA_022340305.1 Gammaproteobacteria bacterium | reverse complement strand
CCAGGCCGAAGCGCAACAAACCGGGCAGCCCCTGGACCTGCAACCGCTGCAGATCGCCCCTGCCATGCGCCGACTGCAAGCCAGCGGAGAGGCGTGCTGAGATTAAATTCTCTTCGTGATCGAGACGTCATTCCGATGCGTTGGAGCGCCGAGCGGGGATCTTGTACAGGCCAGGGGATCGGCATCGAAGGCGCTTCGCAGGATTCCCGCTTGTACGGGAATCACTACGTATTGGGCTATCCCGATACGTCGGACTTTATACGGATGACGCCTAGCAGGGCTGTGTTACCGGTCGAAGAGTTAGCAATAGCCCACAGTGGGCAGATCCAGTCAGTCCGCTGGGTTGTCGCGGAACTGTTCAACCCAAAGCAGGGTTGCGCCGGCAACTGCGACCGGCATGGTGATGAAGTTAACGACGGGAATACTGGTCAGGATCATGACGGCGCCGCCAAAGCCCAGCGCGATGCCCCGGCGCTCGCGTAATCGGCGTTTCTCTTCGTCGAAAACAAGCTCGTGATTGCCCATCGGGTAGTCCAGGTATTCCAGCGACAGCAGCCAGGAGCCGAAGATGACCCACAGCACCGGTGCGATAAGGTTGATGACGGGTATCAGGCTGATCAGGAACAGTGCCAACGCCCACAGCATGATATAAACCAGCTTGTGCAGCTGTGAGCCGATCGCATCCAGCGCCATCCTGGCGAAGCTGACATTGGTGGATGGCGCCTTGCCGGTTAAATAGATTTCGATCTTTTCCGACATCAGCGCGTTAAAAGGGGCCGCGACGATGTTGGCCACCGGGGTGAAAGTGAAAAACACGGTCAACGCGGCAAGCGTGCCGAAAAAGAGCCAGATCAACCATTCGAGGAAGTCGAGGAACCCGGGCACAAAAGACATCATCCACTCGACCAGCGGGTAGAACAGGCTATAGCCATACCAGATCAGAGCGCCGAACAGCAGCAGGTTGATGGCGAGCGGAATAATGACATAGATACGCACCCCGGGCTTGTTGAGCAGGCGCGCACCGCGCGCCAACGCATGGATGCCAATCGTAACGTCGCCGATCATGGCCCGGCCTATGCCAGATCGACCCTTTCGGGCGCTTGCCAACCATCAGCGCGATGTTCGACCACGACACGCGTATAGACGCCACCGCGCACGTTGAAGTCAGCGTTGATGCGCATGAAGCGCGGGCTGATCGCCGCCACCAGGTCGGTCAGGATTTGATTGGTTACCGCTTCGTGGAACGCACCTTGATCGCGATAGGACCAGAAATAGAGTTTCAGGGCTTTCAATTCCAGGCACAGCAGGTCCGGTACGTATTCGATCTCGATGGTGGCAAAGTCCGGCTGGCCGGTGAGCGGGCACAGGCAAGTGAATTCGGGCGTATCGATATGGATAGTGAAATCGCGTTCGGGATTGGGATTGTTAAAGCTGTCAAGCGCCTTGGAGGGCTGGTTACTCATATTGGGTCTCGTCGTCAGGTGAAGCCCGAACACGCGTCGTGCCGGCTCGGCGCGTTATTATATCCGCGACTGTCGAATAGGCAATTATTTGGCTCGTTTTACTGCCGAGTTCAAAACCAAATGATATACTCTGCCGGCCAAAAAATTACCCTGGAAATTCCCGCTCGAATGCGCCTCAGTCAAATCAGGATCGCCGGTTTCAAGTCGTTTGTCGACCCCAGTAAAATTAGCTTCCCCGCTAATATCACCGCTATTGTCGGCCCCAATGGATGCGGCAAGTCAAACACCATCGATGCGGTGCGCTGGGTGATGGGCGAGTCATCGGCTCGTAACCTGCGTGGCGAATCCATGGAAGATGTTATTTTCAGTGGTTCTTCCGGGCGCCAACCGGTCGGGCAGGCTTCGGTGGAACTGGTGTTCGACAACTCGGATGGTCGCGTCAAGGGTGAATATGCGAAATACAACGAGATATCGATCAAGCGCATCGCCACACGCGTGGGTAAATCGAAGTATTACCTGAATAACACGCGCTGCCGGCGGCGCGATATCGCCGATATTTTTCTCGGCACAGGTCTGGGCCCGCGCAGTTACTCGATTATCGAGCAGGGTATGGTCAGCCGCATTATCGATGCCAAGCCCGATGAATTGCGCGTCTACCTCGAAGAAGCTGCCGGTATTTCCAAATACAAGGAGCGTCGGCGCGAGACCGAGTCCCGAATCCGCAATACTCGCGAAAACCTCGAGCGCCTGACCGATTTGATCGATGAGATCGACAAACAGTTGACGCGCCTCGATCGCCAGTCCAAAACCGCGGAGAAGTATAAGCAACTCAAGCAGGATCAGCGCCGTCTCGAAGCCGAGAGTCTGCTGCTGCAAAAGCGCGTGTATGATGGCGAAATCGAGGTCCAGCAGCGCAAGTTGGCCGAGGTCGATATCGGCATGGAAAAGCGCACCGCGGATTTACGGGAAACCGAGCGTGAAATTGAACAGGGGCGGCAGGCGCTGGCACTGGCCAGTGAACAGCACAACCAGATCCAGGGCCAGTTTTATCGCCTGGGCTCCGATATTTCCGCCAAGGAACAGGCTATCGAACATCAGAAAAGCCTGCGCCAACGGAGCCGTGAAGAGTTAGCCGGTCTGCAGCAGTCGTTGCAGGAGGCGCAAAAAATGCTTGGCGATGACAGCGCGCGTCTGCAGCAACTGGAACAGGAACTGGGCGACATTTCTCCGCAGCTGGATAGTGGAAATCAGCAGTTGCGACTGCAGCAGGAGCGGCTGGACCTGGCCGAAATAAAAATGCAGGAATGGCAAGATCTTTGGGATCAGTTCCGCCGCGAATTTCACCAGGTACATGAAGCGGCGCAGATAGAGAATCGAGGTATCGAGCACATCGAGCGTCAGGTTCAGCGTACCGAGCAGCAACGCACGCGCCTGCAACAGGAACTCGAAACCCTGGACATGTCGGCAGCGGTGCGGGAGATCAACGTGCTCGAGGCTTCCGTCGAAGGCAAGGCCGACGAGTATGCAGCTACCCTGGCGCAGGCGCAGACGCGCGCGGACCAGGTCCAGGCGCTGCGTGTCAGCTGCGAAGAGCGCGCCAACCTGCTCGATGAAAAACGCGGCCAGGTGCAGACCCTGCGCGGGCGACTGAGTTCGCTGGAAGCTTTGCAGCAGCATGCGCTGAGTGAAACCAGCGACACGGTCAAACAATGGCTGGCGGCAAATAATATCGACTCCAGTCGGCGGTTGACCAGCCAGCTCAAGGTCAGGGACGATATCGACAAGGCAGTGGAGATCGTACTGGCGCCATTTCTCGGCGCCTACAGCGTTGCCGCCGGCCAGTCCATTCCCGATTCCATCGTGGCAAAGCACAGCCTGGCGCTGTTTGAACGTGATCCAGTTCCGCTCGCGGGGCCTTACCGGGATTGGCCGCGGCTGATCGACTATATTGATTGCGACATCGATCTCTCGTCGTTGCTCGACGGTATTTACCTGTCCCGCGATTTGGCGGATCTGCGGGCAAAGCGCCCGCAGTTGCATGCCAGCGAAAGCCTGGTGACGCCGCAGGGACTGTGGGCTGGTCGTAACTGGGTATTGCAGTTAAGTGAGGAAGACGAGCATGCGGGTAGTCTCGCGCGCGCGCAGGAAATCGAGAAAATTCGAACCGAACTCGACGAAATTACCGCGTTGGCGATGGACATGAAGTCGCATTATGATGGCGACCGGCAGCGCCTGGCCATGCTGGAGCAGGAATGGGATGGTGATCAAAAATCACTCGCCCAACTGCAGCAACAGCTTTCCGAATTCCGTCAGCAGTTGAGTAATCGTCAGAGCCAGGCGGAGCAGGTGCAGCAACGCCGCGAGCAGTTGCAGATCGAACTGACCGAACTCGATGAACAGAAGGCCGGGCACGCCAGCGAATTACAGACAAACAGTAACAAGCGCAACGACTTTCTCGAGCAAATCGCCAGCATGGCCAAGCTCGAAGAGGGCCTGTTGGTGCAGAAAGGTGAACGTCAACAGCAACTGCTTGAGTCCCGCGAGGAATTGCAGCGGCTGCGCGATTCGGCTCATCAACATCAGATCCGTTTGCAGGCGCTACAGGCGGAGCAGCGTGCCGCGCAGTCGAACATGGATCGTGTGCGTCAGCAGAGCGGGCAGTTTGAGCGGCGTATCCTGGAACTCGATACGATCATCAATGGCGCGGACGATCCCATCGCCGGCCTTGAAAGCGAGCTGCAGGCGCTGTTACAGCAGCGCAATCTGAATGAGCAGGAATTAAAGCGTTCCCAGCAGAAGGTCGGTGAGCACGACAATCGCCAGCGGGAACTGGAAAACGAGCGCAATAATCGCCAACAACAGCTGGACGAGTTTCGCAATGAGCTGGAGCAGGAGCGCCTGCAACTGCAGGAAGCCAGGGTTCGTTGCACGACCATCGAAGAGCAGCTGCAGAAAACCGGTCAGGATGTCGTCGAGCTTGCGGAAAATCTCGATGCCGCAGCCGACCTGACGCTCTGGTCGCAGCGCCTCGAAACCCTGAACACTCGTATCGACCGACTGGGGCCGATCAATCTCGCCGCGATCGACGAATTTCGTGAACAGGCTGAGCGTCGTCAATACCTCGACGCACAGAATCAGGATTTGATTTCGGCGCTGGATACGCTCGAAAGCGCGATTCGCAAGATCGACCGCGAAACCAGGGACCGCTTCAAGGAGACCTTCGAGCAGGTCAACACGCGCATGTCGGAGCGATTTCCCAAGCTGTTTGGTGGTGGTGAAGCGCGTCTTGAAATGACCGAGAACGATTTGCTGAATACCGGTGTGCTGATCATGGCGCGTCCGCCGGGTAAACGCGTGACCAATTTGCAATTGTTATCGGGTGGTGAAAAGGCGCTGACGGCGGTCGCCCTGATATTTGCGATTTTCGAGTTGAATCCGTCACCCTTTTGTATGCTCGACGAGGTCGACGCGCCACTTGACGACGCCAATGTCGGGCGATTTTGCGCGATGGTCACGGAAATGTCGGAGCAGGTGCAATTCATCATGATTACGCATAACAAGATAACCATGGAGATCGCGCAAAACCTGACCGGTGTCACGATGCATGAACCCGGTGTGTCGCGCCTGGTCTCGGTCGATGTCGGTGAAGCCGTGGTCCTTGCCGGGGTGCAGTAATGGATGCCGCTATGTTTCGTTGGGTGCTCGTTATTATTGCGCTGCTGGTTGCGCTCGCAATTTACTTCTATGGCCAGTATCAATCGCGATTACGTCGCCGCAGTGCAGCCGATACGTTCACCCGTGAAGAAATCGATTCGGCCTTTGTCGAAGATGAACAGCTGCGTACCGAGATGAACAACCTCAACCAGATTCTGCGCGAAAATGAAGACGAGGATGATCTTCGCGACATCGGCATCAATCTCGCGGCCGAGGCGCAGACCACGCCGGTTGCGTTGCCGGATCCGGAAATTCACCTGCACCGTGCAATCGCCAGCCGCGATTCTGCGAGCCTGATCAACTATCATTTACGGCACAAGGATTTTCGACTGATTACCGGCGAGGAAGCCTTTGCAGCGATGCAACAGACGGGTCTCGAAGTGGATGAGCAGGGGCTGCTCGAGTATCGCGAAACGGGTGATTCCGGTTCGGCAGGTGAAGTTGCATTTCGTATCGCCAGCCTGAGTGAGCCGGGTGATTTTTTGCAGATCGAAAATCTCGACTTCAGCACCCTCGGCCTGAATTGTTTTATCGATCTCGATGATTGCGAAAATCCACAGCAAGCTTACGAGAGCCTGTTGAAAAAGGTTGACGAACTGGTGCGTCTCCTGAATCTCAAGGTATTCAAACCCAGCCAGGAGCTATTGACCATCAGCGATGTCACCGATACGCGTAAAAGCCTGCTCGATTAACGCCAGGGCTTGAATCGAATGTCCGTTCCCAAATCGATCACCGCCGAGATCGCCCAGCTGCGCAAGGAGCTGGAGCAGCATAATTACCTCTACCACGTGCTTGATGCGCCACAGATCACCGACCAGGATTATGATCGCCTGTTTCGCAGATTGCAGCAGCTGGAGCAGGAATATCCCCAGCTGGTCAGCCAGGACTCACCCACGCAACGGGTCGGTTCGGCACCCGCCAGCCATTTCGAAACGGTGACGCATGAAGTGGCGATGCTGTCGCTGGACAATGCCTTTGCCGACGAGGAAATGCTGGATTTCGACCGCAAGCTGCGCGAACGCCTGGAGCAGGAAGTCGAGCTGGCTTATTGTGCCGAGCCCAAGCTCGATGGTCTGGCGGTCAGCCTGCTGTACGAGGCGGGCGAACTGGTGCGTGCGGCGACTCGTGGCGATGGGCGCAGCGGCGAAAACATCACCGCCAATGTGCGCACCATCAACTCCATCCCGCTGAAGCTGCGCGGTGATGTCATCCCCCGGCGAATCGAAGTTCGCGGTGAAGTGTACATGGAGGTCGCCGCGCTCGCCGCGTTGAATCGTACCCAGCTGGAAAGCGGCGGCAAGGTATTTGCCAACCCGCGTAATGCGGCGGCTGGCAGCCTGCGGCTGCTGGACTCGCGCATTACCGCGAGTCGCCCGCTGACGTTTTGCAGTTATGGCATCGGTCAGAACGAGGGCGTCGAGCTGCCGCTGAGCCAGTATCGGCAAATGTTGTACCTGCGCGATATCGGCCTGCCCATCAGCCGCTTGATCGAACGGCTCGATTCGGTTAGCGCCTGCCTCAAATATTATCGGCGCATCCTCTCGGCGCGTGAAAAACTCGCCTTCGATATCGATGGCGTGGTGTTCAAGCTGGACAATATCGCCTGGCAGCGCGAGGCCGGTTTTGTCTCGCGTGCACCGCGCTGGGCCATCGCTTACAAGTTTCCGGCGCAGGAAGTGACGACACGCTTGCTGGATGTCGATTTTCAGGTCGGCAGAACCGGGGCGTTGACGCCGGTGGCGCGTCTCGAGCCGGTAGCGGTCGGTGGTGTCATGGTGAGCAACGCCACGCTGCACAACATGGATGAAATATTGCGCAAGGATATCCGCATAGGCGATTTGGTTATTATTCGCCGCGCCGGTGATGTCATCCCCGAGGTTGTTGCCCCGGTGGTACAGCAACGCGACGCTGAACTCGAGCTGCCGCAAATGCCGTCGCATTGCCCGGTCTGTGGTTCGGAGGTTTTGCAGCAATCAGGGCAGGCGGTTTTTCGCTGCGTCGGCGGCCTGTTCTGCGCGGCGCAGCGCAAGGAGGCGATCAAGCATTACGCCTCGCGCAAGGCGCTGGATATCGAAGGACTCGGCGACAAGCTGGTGGAACAATTGATCGATCTGGGTCTCATCGACTCGGTTGCCGACCTTTATGATCTGACCCTGGAACAGCTTTGCGGGCTGGAACGCATGGCGCTGAAATCGGCGCAAAATCTTCTCGATGCGCTCGATAAATCCAGGGCTACGACCCTGGCCCGATTTATTTATGCGCTGGGGATTCGCGAAGTCGGGGAGGCCACGGCCGAGGCGCTGGCGAAATATTTTGCCGATATCACGCCGCTGTTCGATGCCGATATTGAATCCCTGCAACGGGTCGAAGATGTGGGCCCGGTAGTGGCCGACAATATCCGCCATTTTTTCGATCAGGCTGAAAACAGGGCCATAGTGGAAAGGCTGCTGCAAAAGGGCGTCAACTGGCCGCGTGGCGATGCTGGTCAGCACCAGCAGGCGCAGACCCTGGCCGGCAAAACCTACGTCATCAGCGGCAGCCTCGAAGGCATGAGTCGTGACCAGGCCGGCGCGTTGCTGAAAGCGCGCGGCGCCCGCGTCAGCGGCAGCGTCTCGGCGAAGACCACGGCATTGATCGCAGGCGATAGCCCGGGTTCCAAGCTGGCAAAAGCCGAGGCACTCGGTGTTGAAATCATCGATCAGACCGGGTTTAATCGCCTGATCGAAGGATCCCTGCCAGGTGACGAGTAATGATATTTGACCAGGCGCAGCAGGCCGAACTCAAGAAGTATGCCTTTACGGTATATATTTTGCAGGCCCTGTGTTTCGTGTTGCTGTTTACGCCGGTAATCGGCCTGGTCATCAATTACCTGAAGGATGACGAGGTTCGTGGCAGCTGGCTGGAATCGCATTTCAGGTGGCAGAAATCGACATTCTGGTATGGTATGTTGTGGACGCTGCTGGGCTATATCAGTCTGCCGATTTTGATCGGTTACCTGGTGCTGCCGGGAGTAACGGTATGGTTGATCTACCGCATAGCACGCGGGTGGATCTGCCTGGTGGACGGTAAGGAAATGTACCTGCAAACAAATGGAGAAGTGAATGAATAGCGAACAGGAATGGAAAGACAAGTTATCCCCGGAGGAATACCGGATTTGCCGGGAGAAGGGTACCGAGGCACCTTTTAGCGGTGAGTACTATCACAATCACCAGGCCGGAAACTACCTGTGCAAATGTTGTGGTGAATTATTGTTCGCGTCTGCCGACAAGTACGATTCCGGTTCCGGCTGGCCATCATTCGACCGTCCGGCGAGCCAGCAGGTGATTCACTACGAGGAAGACGCCAGCCTCGGGATGCGCCGTGTCGAGGTATCCTGCGATCAGTGTGGCAGCCACCTCGGGCACGTATTCGACGATGGCCCGGGCGACAGTACCGGCAAACGCTATTGCATCAATTCGCTGTCACTCGATTTCGTCGGACGCAGTGATGGCAGCGACGATGAATGAGTCGGATTTCAATCAACTCGCCGAAGACACCATGTTGGCGATCGAGGAAGCTATCGATAACTGCGGCGTGGATATCGATTACGATAATTCTGGTGGCATATTGACGCTGGAATTCGACAATGGCAGCCGCATTATCGTCAACAAGCAAACGCCGTTGAGCCAGCTCTGGGTGGCCGCACGTTCGGGCGGTTTCCACTTCGATTACGATCCCGAGGCCAGTTGCTGGCGCCTGCAGGGGAAGAGCGACGAACTGTTTTCGTGCCTCGGGCGCTACTGCAGCGAACAGGCCGGCGCAACGGTTACCCTCGAATAGTCGTCACCCCGACTCCACGCACAGCAGCCGAGCATAGAATCGAATACTTAAAGCCTCGACCGGGCCGGCGCACCGGCCCGATCCCAACGCCGCAATCGCACAAAAGACGAGTCTTGAAACCCAGGTCAAATTGCTTCCAGGAATCCGGATTTTTGCGCGATTGCAAGCGGTCCGACGCATCGGCGCCGCCGCACGCAGAAGCTAAGTGTATAAACGAATACATGAAGCTTCGACCAGGCCGGCGCACCGGCACGTCCCAACGCCGCAATCGCGCCAAAGGACAATTCCAAAATTGCTATCAAGTGAAAATGCTTCTGGAAATCAGGATTTTTGCGCGAGTGCAAGCGGTCCGACGCATCGGCGGCGCCGCACGCAGAAGCGGAGTGTATGAACGAATACATGACGCTTCGACCGGGCCGGCGCACCGGCACGATCCCAACGCGGCAATCGCGCAAAAAGACGAGTTTTTAAACCTAAGTCAAATTGCTTCCAGGAATCAGGATTTTTGTGCGAGTGCAAGGCGGGATCGCGCGCAGAAGCGGAGTGTATATGCGAATACATGACGCTTCGAGCACGATCCCAACGCGGCAATCGCGCAAAAAGACGATTCCTGGAAGCAATTTTAGTATTCGCGTCGTTCGCCTTTGTAGAGCTCCGACTCGATCCCAAACGGCACTGCGCGGCCGACGATCGCTTCGAGTATTTTCAGCTCGGCATCGGTATGGTTCTTGAACGGCGCCGGGCGAATAGACGTGCCGCGAATCTTTCTGTCGGAGATGTACTTGGGTGCATCGTGGTGCGTCGCGGTAATCAGTTGCGAGTCGTCCAGATCGTCACTGGCATACAGGCCCACCTGGCCGTAGCAGGTGCACAGATAGGTCAGGCCCGGCTCGGATTCCATGTAGACGCCGGTGCCGCGGATGCCGATGGTCGCAGTCGATGAATTCATCATCAATTGCTGTTGCGCACTGCGCCTGCCGAATACCGACAACACGCTGCCGGTCAGCATGCGCAGGGTGTCGATAAAGAAGCCGCCGCCTTCGATTTCCATTTCGCTGTTGCTGCGCAAAATGAAAGAGTCGCTTCCGACCGCGAACACCACTTCGCTGTCGCGTTGGGTGCTGACACGATCACCACCCTGGATGCGGGTACCCAGGTCGGCGCGCTGACCGTTGACGCGTACGTCGCCTTCCAGGCTGAATATGGATTTATCTTCGGGCAGTTTTTCCGGCGTGCTACCCCACCAGGCGGCCTGCACCTGGCTCAATGGCGTCGCCGTCATCGCACTCAGCGTCAATAGTCTGACCAGGTATTCCCGGCGTTTCTCATCCTCGGGGTGCAGTTCGTCGTCGCGGTACATAAACTCTACTCAAGTTGTTTTTATTGCATTGGGGTCTAGTATAGGGAATATTTTTGCGATTTATCGCCTATTTGGGTGAATGGGGTCACACTCCGAGGGTGGATAAGTCGTTCCCTGGCGCCTAAAACAACTACACTTGGCGTTACTCATCGGATCAAAAGGTTTATGAGAGATATAAAAATAATAATATCTGGAGTCGTTGTTACTAAAGTTAAAGCGCCTGGCTTCATGGTTCTGGATCGCCTGATCCCGAAAAATCTCGTGCTTGCCTGTGTACTCTCTCTGCTGGTGCCACTGGGCGTCGCACATGCGGACCCACTGTATTACGACGACGGTTCCACCAC